>JAQICJ010000135.1 GCA_027858615.1 Deltaproteobacteria bacterium | reverse complement strand
AAAGAAAAACATAGCTGAAGTTGCCAAAAAGAAGCTCCCCAAAACAACCGAAGAAGAAGCCCTCAAATCAGGTGAAGAACTTGGCAAATTCGTCTTTCAGAGTGCCTTTAAAAATGATTTTACCAAAATTGAAAAAATAATGCTTAAACCAGAAGAAGCCAAAGCTTTTGCTAAAGAAACTCTCTTTAAAACTTATGCCAACCCGGAGAATTTGAAAAAGAAATTCAAAACCTGGGTACAAAATTTCGATAAAACTATTTTTAAAAAGGTTAAAATCGAAGATAAGAATATCAAAACCATCAAACCCGGAGACAAATCTAAAAAGTTCAAGGAACTGGGAGCAGCTCTCACCAGGGAAATTACAGTGGTTGAAGGTAAAATTATTTCCCGCAAACTTAAAAAAACATCGGCAAAATGCAGCTTTGTCGGCATCAAATTAAAAGAAAACGATTGGCGTCTGCTCAGACTCAAAGGCTGCAAAATTAAAAGCAAGAAGAAACAGAAAAACTAGTTTTCATTTCAAAAAAAACTAAACATCAATTTTCAGCAAAGGATTTCAAAATGGAAAAAAAAGAAAATGGACACTATATCAAGATGGTTAATGAATATCTCAAAAAGTTTGGCAAGAAAATCGGCGTTGATTTCAGACCGGTAGATGCCGAAGGGAGCACCACCATTCAAAGAGGTTCAGCCAAAATAGGTATAAATGTCATAGAAAAACGCAATGTTCTTCTCTTCCTCTCCTACATTATGGACGTACCCGAAGACAAAGACACCCAATTTGCCCTCTATCGCAAACTATTAGAGTTGAACTTCATGCAAACAGCTGACGGCGCCTTTGCCCTTGATGCCAAAGGCAAAAAAGACCGCCTCTACCTCAGAGCCTTGCGTATCCTTGAAGGTCTCGACTATGAAGAGTTCAGAGATCTTCTCAACACTGTCGCCAAAGTAGCTGACGAATGGGATGACAAATTAATCGAAGATTTCGCCAAATAACCCACCCCACACTAAATCAATCACATCTCCCCCAAACTACAAAAGCCAAGCAAAATAATTTAACAATAAAGAATAATGGTGTTGAATATTTTTTTCCCATAAGTAAAATAAAACATACTAAATTAATAGTGAAATTTCCTTTAGGGATCAATCCAATAGGGATCAATCCAAACAGATAAAGAAATCTTCTGCAAAACTTTTAGGTTAAAATTTTTGATTGGGAGAGATTCAAGAGGGAAAAATTTCTTTTTTTACTTCTTGGGAAAATTGCTGGACGCTTTCTCGAATTATTTTGGCCAGTTTTGCATATTTTTTGGCAAATTTTGGTGCAAAGCGTTCATCCAACCCCAGAATATCGTTGATAACCAATACTTGGCCGTCGCAAGATGGTCCCGCTCCAATTCCAATGGTGGGAATTTCCAGCCGGGAGGTAATTTCCTCTGCCAGTTGGGCAGGTATGCATTCGAGAACTAAAGCATGAACTCCGGCATCCTGCAACTTAAGAGCATCTTCCTTGATTTTGCGGCCAGAATTTGAATCGCTTCCTTGTTTAACAAAACCACCGAATTTATGAACTGACTGGGGAGTTAGTCCAAGATGTCCCATTACTGGAATTCCATGGGCAACAAGTTGCTTGATTATTGTGATCACTCCGGGGGCTGCTCCTTCTATTTTGACACTTTGGACCCGACCCTCCTTGAGCAAGCGCACAGCTGATTCTACCCCTTTTTGGGTGGAAACCTGAAAGGTGCCAAAGGGAAGATCGGCAGTGAGAAAGGGTCCTTGAGCTCCTCTGGAAACCATGCGGCAATGATAGATCATCTGTTCAAGGGTAACTTCAAGGGTGTTTTCATGACCCTGAACAACCATTCCCAGAGAATCCCCAACTAGAATCAGGTCTACTCCTGCTTTGGCAACCAAACGAGCCATAGTAGCATCGTAAGCGGTGACACAAACTATTTTTTCTTCAACTTTCTTGAGAGAATAGAGATCTCTGATAGTGGTTGTTCTGGGTTTCATTGCTAATCCTGAATTGAGGTCATCCCGAAATTGAAAGGAGATACAAAATCTTTCTTCATGATTTTTCCCTGCTTAATCGACTTGGCTTTGCCACTCTCAAGATTGTGAATTCTGATACCGCAGTCAAAATCAACGGTCATTTTTTCCTTGTTAACTTGTGGTTTGCACACAGCCATGAGAGCAGTTTTCCCATCGGAAGACAGTTTGAAAGAACCGATTACATCCTTACTTTTGTAAAATGATTTGGTTCGACCTCGATAATCAAGGCGATGGAGAACTCCATTGAATTTGATGGTGGAAATAGTTTCAATTCCTTTTTGCAATCCGGAAGGAGTAGTAAGAGGCAATCTGGAAATAGTTAGCAATTCTGAATGGATCAAGGAGATGTAATAATATTTGGTCCATTTGTTCAAGGAAGCATCTTCCGATTCGTCGGCGCCCTTGGTTGCACTGTCAATTCCGTTGGGGGAAATTTTTTGGATAAACATCGGGTAACTCTGGATTTTTTTGACTTTAATTTCACCTGTACGATCAGGGGCTGATTTCAACTCGTATTTAACCATATCCGAAGAATGGTATCCCACTTTGAGACTTTCATCCGTATCTCCGGTAAGCACCCACAGGTTTTGATCTGTCTGGGATGAGGTAAAGTACAATTTTCTGAGAAGAGGAACCTTGGCCTCGGGCAGAACATTTAATTGCTGCCCTTCTTTGATATTATCGGGAACCTGAACATCGTAAAATTTGACAAGATTATCCTCTGATAAAAGCAGAGCGAGGGTTTTACTGTCGGGACTGACTGCAGCATCAAGAATATTGCCTTTGTCTTTAAGATTGACAAATTTCTGAAAAGTGTGAGCCCGGGGATAACTGGCAGATTCAAGATTATAAATAACAACTCCGGTATCAGCTACAGCAAAAAGCACTTCGGAATTCTGCGAAATTCCAAAACTCAGTAATTTGTTCAGTTTAATTTTTTTCTTGTCGATAACTTTCGGACCGGGCTGAGCAGCAGTATCTATGGTGATAAGCTGGAATTTTCCTTTGGCTTCGGTGGTGATATACAAGAATGGTTTTTCCGTGTGAAAAACAGCATTGAGTACTTTGCCAAATTTGAATTCTTTGATTGTTGTCCAGTTGAGACTATTAAACAACAGGGTTTTTGAACTACCGGGGGCCTGAGCAGCAGCTACCCGAATAATTTTGATATTTTTTGAGGTAATCCCGTTATTGGTGGAAACCACAACCTTTTGCTCTCCTGAGGGAATTTGCCTGGGAACTCGAATCACAATCCCGCCGTCAGCCAGTCGCAATAAAACTGGAGTCGGCTTATCAGCTACCATGATAGTTGGTTGTCTGCCAAAATTTTTTCCTCTTAACACAAGGATCTCACCGATAAAAGCCTTGTTGTCTCCCTTGAATTCTTTAATTTTTCCGGAAACAGGAAGTTTATAACTTCCATAGTCGATAATTTTACTCAAAACTGGTTTTCCGCTGGCGGTATCAAGTTTTATGGTTTTGGTGATCACCCTGGGATTGGGTTTGGAACAGGAAACAAACAAAAATATTATTGTTGATATTTTAAGAAAAGATCTCATGAGAACTCCTTGACAAAGGGAAAGAAAATACTCGGAAAGAGGATAAATATTTCCAGAGGACAAAGGTAAAGGATATTTATTATTTCATAAAAACTTAATATAACACACCAAATAAGATTCTAAACTACAAAATCTCCTGCCTTTTTCTCGGTAGTGCAATTAAGTAGTTCCCATCCCAAAAATGGATGTAATCGTCTGGCGACGGAATCTGGCTTCATCTGCTTTGTCATAACTTCTTGAAATAGTTGTGGCTATATCTGCGAAGTTACTCCTCGCATCTGAAACCAGTTTCTTCACCAGCCAAAAACCCCACTTCTGGGATGGAAACTAAGTATTTCTTTCAGAAATTATGTATTTCTGGAGACAAACTTCACCATTGCTTTGAGGGATGCAAAATGTCCATCGTATACATCTTGAGGAGTAACATCCAAATCGTATTCATCTTCTATCTCAGAGATGATTTCAAGCAGCATTACTGATTTGATAATTCTGTTTTCAATCAGATCCCATTCAGGCTCCAAATCGTCTTCATAGCCTGATACATCTCTGATAATATCTTCAATTTCTTCCATTAGCTCCGAATTCATCAGGAATTCCTCCATTCTTTCCACATTTAATACTTAGTTCCCGTTGCAAACACCCCAATTCTGAGTTGGGAACTACAATAAAAAACAGCAAATTGCAATAAAACTGAAAAAAAGATCACAGTTCATGATTTTCGCCTGCATATTACCCATTTTGGGTTTTAGTTCAATCGGCAATTTTATCGGCGTTTCCAAATTGGAAATTAATAGAATTTATTGATAACTGATGTTATAGTTTTCAAAAATTGAGATGATGGTTTTTCAACCGCTCATCATAACTTCTCCAAACTGCAGACGTTATTATCAAGCTAAAAGGAGTGTGCACATTTCAACATGTTCGCCAATAATCAAACAAAAAAATGGTTAATTTCTATAACAGCCTTGACTCTGATTCCTCTGCTTGTGTTTTTTGCAATTTACACCCTCGACTTTTTCTTTTTCGGAATCAGAGGAGAGCAAGTAGGATATTTCAGTTTATTCTACAAAATGAGTGTTGATGATGCCCGTCAGATTATGGGGGGAATGGGAGAAGTAATTGCCGCCATATTGGGTATTGTCATCACCGTTGCCTCCATTATTGTGCAATTGGCTGCCACCAGATACACTCCCAAAATCACCGAGATGTTTTTCAAGGACACCAAAAACCTGATTGTACTGGCTTTCTTTGTGATCACAGCGATCTATTGTCTGCTGATCAATTTTATCATCAGAGGTTATACCGACAATCATGCTCTAGAATTCATCCCTGTTCTAGGTGCTATCATGAATGTTATTCTCCTCACTATCAGTATTTTACTTATTGCCCCCTACTTTCTTTATGTGTTTTATTTTCTGGAACCGGGCAATATCGTCAAAACCTTGGAACTGCAAGCTCTTGACAAGATCAAAAAACTTGATAACCCGGAATATATTGGCAATGTTCAAGCCAAAACCATTCTTTCGGTGGAACAATTAACCGATATCAGCATGAATGCCATTGAACAAAAAGACAAGGGTCTGGCCACAGGAAGCATTGACGCTCTCACCGATCTACTCAAAGACTACTCCAATTTCAAATCCAAACTCGATAAAAAATGGTTCCAGATTGGTTCCCAGATTCGTAATAATCCTGATTTTCTATCCATGCACCAGGAAGTTCTCAATGATATTTCCAAAAAACGCTGCTGGGTCGAATATAAAGTCCTGCGCCAATTTCAAATGCTTTACAACGAATCACTCAACAAAATGAGGGACATCAATTATATAATTGCCATCAATACTCGCAACGTGGGAGAAATTTCCATATCCAGTAAGGACACTGAAATTCTAAAACTGGCCATTAAATTTTTCAATACCTACCTCCGGGCCACTCTCAATGCCAAAGATGTACGCACCGCCTACAACGTACTGCATCAATATCGTCTTTTTGCCGAAGCTGTTCTTCGTTCCGGACTGGACGACCAGGTGCTTGAAATTGCCAACCATTTCAAATACTACGGCCAAATTGCCTTTAGCATGAATATTCCCTTTATCACCGAAACCGTAGCTTACGATCTTACCACTTTGTGTGAATTGGCCTTCAGTGCCGGCGCCATTGTAGGTGACCCCCTTCTTGATGTTCTTCTCGAAATAGACAAAGAGGCCGAGGGTGAACAGCAAGAACAATCATTGCGAGGCGTCCGCAAAGCCCAGGTCAAAATGGCCACTTACTTTCTACTCCAAGGTGATGATGCCCGGGCTCATAAAATTTACAAAGATATGCAAAGCGAACCGCCAGAGAGAATAAAATCAATCAGGAAAGAACTCAATTCTGTCAAGAGCAAAGACTTTTGGGAAGTAATAGACAGAGGAGAAAACTTTGATTACCTCAACCCGGAAAGAAAGCATTTTCTCCCTGTATTTTTCAATAAATTTTCCTTTGTTAAGGAAAAATCCAGTTAGCTTCTCCCTGTATTTTTTCCATGGGAGAAAATCCTTGACCTCATCTTGAATAAATTGCTATCTTGCGGGGCAAACAGTTCTTTCTGCGACGGATACCAGTTAACATACGGGAACTAAATAGGAACTAAATAGTTTATTTGGAGAAAAATATGGATAAAATAGTCGAATGTGTACCAAATTTTTCAGACGGCAAGAACCCTGAAGTTCACAAAGCCATAGGTGAGGCAATATCCTCCGTGGCAGGGGTAAAACTTCTCGATGTAGATCCCGATGAATCCTACAATCGAGTAGTGGTAACCTTTGTCGGTTCTCCTGACAATGTGGTGGAGGCAGCATTTCGTGCTACCAAGGTCGCCTATGACATGATCGACATGAGCAAGCACCAGGGAGAACATCCCCGTTTTGGTGCAATTGATGTCTGCCCCTTCGTACCCGTTCGCGGAGTAACCATGAAAGATTGTATCGCTCTTTCTAAAGAATATGGGAAAAGAGTTGGGGAAGAACTGCAGGTTCCCGTTTACCTTTATGAACAATCAGCCAGCACTCCCAAAAGAAAGAACCTGGCCAAAGTAAGAAGAGGTGAATACGAAGCCCTTCCTGAAAAACTCAAAAAGCCCGAATGGAAACCTGATTTCGGACCGGCTGAATTTGTTCCCCATTTTGGAGCTGTAGCCACAGGAGCCCGCTTTTTCCTGGTGGCGTACAACATCAATGTTGATACTTCCGAAGTTGAAAAAACTCACGATTTGGCTCTAACTCTCAGACAAATGGGCAAACCCAAAAAGAAAGACGGCAAAATTGTCAGAAACAAAAAGGGCAAAAAAGTCTTTATCCCCGGCAAGCTCAGGCTGTGCAAAGCAATGGGAGTTCCCATCGAAGACGGTAAACGCACCCAGATTTCCATGAACCTCAACAATTACCTCATCACACCTCCCCATATAGCTTATGAAGAAGCCCTTCATGAAGCTGCCAAAAGGGGACTCACCATTACCGGAAGTGAAATAGTGGGACTGGTTCCCCTTGCCCCTGTTTTGATGGCAGCTCATTTTTATCTGCATAAAAATGAACTGGATTATGAAGGTCAAAGTGAAGAGGAAATGGTCAAAATAGCTGAAAAATACTTGGGGCTTTCAGATTACAAAAAGTTTGAACCCCAGAAAAAAATCATAGAATTTGCAATTAAATCATAAAAATACTGAATAACAATTTTGTTTGAATTACCCGTTCAGGCAAATCCGAGTCCAATGGAGGAACATATGCCAGACAAATCACAGGCAGCACTCTTAGTTAATATTCCAGTAACCAGTTTTATTCAAAATGTAGCCTCAAGAACAGCAGCACCTGGCGGCGGCAGTGTAGCAGCCATGGCTGGAAGTCTTGGAGCGGGACTTGGAATTATGATGACCCGACTCACTATCGGGCGAAAAAAATACAAAGAACACGAAGATGAGATGCGCTCAATGCAAAAAGATCTGCTCCCCCTCAGAGATAAACTCAAAGATTTGATCGACAAGGACACTTTTGCTTTCGATCAAGTTATGGCAGCTATCAAAATGCCCAAAGACACCCAGGAACAGAAAAAAACCAGAGAGGAAGCAATGCTGAAAGCCAACAAAAATGCGGCTCTGGTTCCTCTTGAAGTTATGAAACACTCTGTCAAAACCATTGAATACCTGGTTGAAATTGCCAAAAAAGGCAATGTCAACTCAATCTCGGACGCAGGCGTAGCCAATCTTTGTCTCCATACTGCTTTTGAAGGAGCCAAACTCAATGTACTCATCAATACTAAAAACATGGAAGCAACCGATTGGAAAAAACAATTGATCAAAGAAGTCGAGGAGCTTTCCCAAAATTTCTCCGACAGGTACAGTGAAATCAGTTCTACTGTAAACAGCAAATTGGCATAAGCTTAACCATATAAACATAATCCCGATATCAGAACAAAGAGCACGGTTCTCATCCCGGCTGTCTCGATTGCCAACCAATCATCGAGTCAATAATTAAACTGATCTCATCTCAACCCTGTAAACAGTTCCCCCATAAATGAAACAGGTTGGTTTCCATTCATGAATTTATCAGACAAAACCATACTTATAACCAACGATGACGGCATTTACACTCCCAATATCAAAATTCTGGCTGAAGAACTGCAAAAGAAGGGAATGCAAATCAAAGTTGCAGCTCCCCTCAGTGAACAAAGTGCCGTTTCTCACTGCATTTCCCTACGCCAACCTCTGCGGGTTCGGGAAATCAAAACCAACTGGTTCGCCGTAACCGGTACTCCTGCCGATTGTGTTTATCTGGGCATATACCACCTGCTGGACAAACCACCTGACCTGATAATTTCCGGCATCAACAACGGGTTCAATCTAGGCAGTGATCTTTTTTATTCCGGGACTTTTGCCGGAGCCATGGAAGCTGTCATCAGAGGGATACCGGGACTTGCAATTTCAGCTCCCCGCAACTGTCAAGAAGCTGTAGTACGAGGAGCGGCAAGGTGGGCCTGGACCGTTGCCCGTCGTCTCCTGGAACTCGAAGATCAGATCACCGGTTATTGTTTCAACCTCAACCATCCGGACAAAACCAGGGTAAATCAGATAAAAATCACCGATATGGGAGAACGCAAATACAAAGATCAGGTTATTGTCCGTCAGGATCCCAAAGGTGAAAACTACTACTGGCTCGGTGGTCCGGGACTCAAGCAGACCGAAGGACTCAAAGGGGGAGAAATAAAAGCCCTCAATGCCGGCCATGCCAGCCTGACTCCTGTTCATCTCAACATTTCCAATCTCAACAGCAGCCTCGTAAAAAAACTGGAGTTTACCCATGAACCTTAAAGAAAAAGGAATGATTACCATCAAGGGGGCTCTCATGGGAGCGGCCGATGTCATCCCGGGGGTAAGCGGCGGCACAATTGCTCTTATTACCGGCATCTATGACAAATTAGTGGCAGCCATAAATTCAGCTGACATTAAAACCATAAAACTTTTTTTCCTAGGCAGATTCAAGGAAGCTTTTCTGAGAATTCACTGGGGCTTTATTATTC
>JAQICJ010000099.1 GCA_027858615.1 Deltaproteobacteria bacterium | reverse complement strand
AACTTTTGATGAAATTAAATTAATAAAATTTAAACTTTTCTGATTTCAAACCACTATATGGTGATCATGACATAAAATACTGTCATTTATGGATTTATACCTAACATAAAAATTGCCCCAGATAAAACTTTTTCTGGCAACTGGCAGAGCATACCTTATCAATTGTTTTCTGGCTGAATTTTGGTGCCAGTTTTTATATTCAATCTTGATATTCATAAAAGTACAATGTATATTATTGTCAAGAACTCAGTCTTCCGTTCTCCCTTCACAATGAAATATCACTTTAGTGAAAATCAAATGGAGTATAAATGTCATCAGATAAAATCCGTTTTGAAATGGAACTTTCCACTCACAAAAGATTGAAATTACTTTCTCTGGTTGAAAATCGCCCAATGGAAAAAATAATCAATGAACTTGTAAAATCAAAATATGGGGAAAAAAAAGAAGCTATCGAAAAATTAATAGAAAACGCCAACTCCACCACCAAAATTAAAGAATAATTCATTTCGCTCTATTGGATCTATATATCTTTTAATATTTTTTTTCTAATAAAGATTATTTTGATTAGACAAACCACAAGGGGGAGTTCATAATATATCAGTACAGAGTTCAGGTGTGAGATTCCGGCAGAAAACCTAAATCCAATAATCAACTTTGTTTCCTTCAGATGTTTTTATGTTATTCACCATGAAAGGTTTTTGAAATGAAAAATTTAATTTTTGGTATTCTCTCAATTTCTCTAATTGTGTTTATCAGTTGCGACAGAGATTCAGATGATTCCAACAACATCAATAATACCAACAACATCAATAACACCAACAACATAAACAATACCAACAACATCAACAATCAGAGTTGTGGCAACGGCATTATTGATGGAGAAGAAAGTTGTGACGGAACCAACTTGGGAGATAACGATTGTACCACTTTGGGCCTTGATTACACAGAAGGCACCCTTTCCTGTCTTGTTGACTGCAGTGATTTTGATGTAAGTGAATGCAGTTATGGAGAAACTACTTCATATCCCACCCCTGATGCAACAATTTTGCAGACAGGAACAGGTGGTTTTTTGCTGAAGGGTAAAATTTTACTGGAAGATTCCGTTATTTCTCAAGGGGAAGTACTTATTATCAACGAGTTTATTACCTGTGTAGACGTCAGTTGCTCGAGTGAACCTCAAGCTGACAGTGTAACTGTTATTGAAACAAATGGCATCATTTCCCCCGGACTCATCGACAGTCACAATCATGTTTCCTATAATTTTCTACCTGAGTGGGTTCCTTCCAACGGTCAACTTTTCAACAATCGTTATGAATGGTCTGACGAACCAGAATATGAGGAATTCATCAAGCCATATTCAACTCACCGCTCCTCCAATTCCCATTTTTGTCCTGCCTCCAAATGGGGAATTCTGCGCTCACTGGTCCATGGCACCACAACCATGCAAGGACAACCTTCTGCCAGTGGTTCCTGCATTAACTGGAGTGTTCGCAATGCCAACCGCTACCACGGACTGGGTTACGACCACATGCGTGGAACTATTGCCTCCCCCAGGGATATTACCACTGAAGATGCCAGCGGTTATGTCGAATCTTTTGAAGATCCCCAAGAGCCTTGTACCAGATTTCATGTTCATATGCAGGAAGGATTTTCCGGCAATCACATAACTGAAGAATTCGACAGCTTTGCCGGCAGAGACCCCCGAGAAAACAGACACTCCGGAGTTTCTCTGTTGGAATATGGCACTGCAATCCTTATCCACTCTGTTTCACTTACCAATCAGCAGATCGAAGAAGCTGCCCTGACCGATGCCAAGATTGTCTGGTCTCCTTCCAGCAATATGGTTCTTTATGGAGATACAGCTCCCATAGATTTGTTCCTGGAAGCAGGAATTACAGTAGGTATCGGGCCTGATTGGACCTTGTCAGGAAAAGACGATATGCTGGCAGAATTAAAATTTTGCCGTGAATATGCTTTATCTAACAGTATTTCATTATTGTCATCAAAAAAACTATGGCAGATGGCTACCAGTGAAAACGCAAAAGTAATCGGTCTTGAAAATCATATTGGAAAAATTGAAGTTGGTCTCAGAGCTGATATTCTGATCATAGGACGCGACGGAGATAATCCTTATGATACCCTGATCGATGCAGATGCAACCGATGTACGTCTGGTTCTTATTGATGGAGAAGCCCACTTTGGTGATGATAATCTCTCTTCTGTAGCACGCAATGATGCCTGTGAAGACTTTGATGTCTGTGGAATCAATAAATTTATCTGTGTATCAGATCCAGATTCTTCCACCAACCTGGCAGATGAAACCTTGACAGAAATACATGATCAAATATACAGCATTTTGGAAGGTCTGCCTGAAGCCCCGCCGGAAGAACAATACGGCCGAGGTGACGAACTTCTCCCTCTTGTTAGTTGTAATTAGTTCTAATTTCATAAATCCCAAAACAGCGATTATTAATTGAATTTGTTTTTTCTTATATTATTGACTGGCACATATATTGCTCTAAATATACCTGCAATTGAACAGTCAAGCTCTATCCATATTCATTATTGCGAGGTTAGCTTATGAAATTTTTTAGCTTATTTTCCATTACCTTTTTATTATTGACAAATATTTCTACCACTTCAGCCAATAACAGGTATTCTCACCACCCCAAATTTGATAACGAAGATCTGTCATTCTTAAACAGAGTTGAATCTCAAAACTACAATACACCAGCACCTCTTCCGATAATTGTTGAAATACAGGAAAAAAACTATCCTGAACCACCTGACATTATTTCCCATCAAAACAAACCTTTTATTCCTGTAAATGAATGGGCAATTTCTCTTGGCTGGGGTGGTGGTGGAGACGAAGATGCCCTTTTTGGAGGAGGAATAGGCCTCTCCTATCTGCGCAACAGAAAATGGGGATTTGATACTTTTTTCAGAGGTTACGGCATGACTGAAGATTACGACAAATCCAGAGATATGCTTAACTTTGGCATCAATTTTCTTTATTATTTTTCAACAGTAAAGAACGGTGGACTGTATCCCTATGTAAAACTTGGTGGAATGATCAAAATAAACAGTTATTACCACGAGGAAACCTATGAAAGAACCCTGTACAGAGAAGAATTCTCTAAAAATATTTTTATGGGAGCTGGTTTTCATTATCGGTTACCAGGTGTTATCTTTGAGACGATAACCATGTCCTTGAATCTTGAAGGCACAATCATTGCATCTAATTCTGAAGAAGAAGAATACGGCAAATCTTCTGTATTACTTCTTAATTTTTTCTTTGGCATCCATTTCTGATTTTTCTACACTTCTTATTTTCCCTCCTTTTGTTGCTAACTGCACTTTCCAAATAGTTTTTATTCTGAATCCAATCTACATTTTCAAACAATATTACAAAATACCGACATATTTGTCAGGTGCATCTGTTATACTTTTACTATTTTGTCAAAGCATTCAACTTCATATTCTAATTGACCAGTCGGAATAAATATAATATGTTTTAATCTAAATAGTTCCCAGCCCAAAAAGGAAGGTCATCGTCTGAATGCTGAAGTTTGCCTCATCTGCTTTGTCATAACTTCTTGAAATAGTAGCAACTATGTCTTCAAAGTTATTCCGCGCATCTGAAGCAAACTTCTCATTCAGTCAAAAACCCCCATTCTGGGATGGGAACTAACTAATTTCTCTCAAAAAGGAAAGTTATCGACTGAACACGGAAT
>JAQICJ010000059.1 GCA_027858615.1 Deltaproteobacteria bacterium | reverse complement strand
TTGGTGAAAAACTGGGCGGTATTATCCCCTGAAATGAATTGCTTTTGTTTTTCTTCTGGAATTTGGTTGACAGAAAAAATACTAATAAAAACAATTAAAAAAAACATAATCCCTCACTATTCCATAAGCGTTGAGCACAAAATTAAAAACAGTAAACTTATTTGAAAAGCTTATAATATATATATTTGATGAAATAAAGTATTTTTTTAGTATCTGAATATCCAGGTTCATTCCGGAGGTGTTTTTGGCTGCGGCTGAAGTTGGATTGAGATGTGTGGAGCGCAGAAATCTTTGGGTTGTGAATAATGGGGTGTGAAAATTTGTTTTTTTTTTGGATTCAACTAGTATCTTGATCAACCTATGCTGTTTTTAATTCTAAATCTCATTTTAATGCAAAATCCCTACATTCCTCCTCAGACTTTGAAGTCGAGGTTGCTTCCTCAGACCAAGGGGCGGATCTGGGTTCGGGGCAAGCCTTTGGCGGAGGTTGAAACTTCGTCTTCTTTCAAGGCCTTGCAACTCATGGAAAATAAATTATTTCCGGTAAAGCCCAAAAAACTCTCCAAAATCAAGGTAAAACAGCCTCGGGTTCCCAAATCTCTCAGTTGGCTCAAGGGGATGAAATATCCTGATCTTCCGATAAAATTTGATGAATCTTTGGTCAAGTATCTCAAATTTTTTCGTTACAATCGTACCGGACGGGCCATTATCAAAGGATGGATTCAAAATTGCGGACGCTATCGTCAGATGATTCTCAAGGTTTTGGCAAGAAACAAACTGCCCAGTTCTTTGTTGTATGTGGCTTTTATTGAAAGCGGATGTTTGAAGAAGGTCAGATCGTATGCAGGAGCGTTGGGTCTGTGGCAGATAATGCCCAGTGGAGCCAAAACCTATGGGATGCAAAAAAACTATTGGGTCGACCAGCGTTATAATCCCGAGTTATCCACCGTTGCGGTGATGGATTATTTCAGGGATCTTTATTTTCGATTTAGCGATTGGAATATTGCTTTAGCTGCTTATAATTGCGGTTATGGCAGGATGCTTCAGTCTATTCGCCGATATGCAACCAACGATTTTTGGAAATTGCAAAAGTTTGAAAATGCCCTTCCCCGTCAATCCCAACTTTATGTACCCAAATTGCTGGCGGTGGCTATAGCTGATCTGAATCGAGACAAGTTTAAACTGGGAAAGTTGGATATCAAAGAAGCTTATTCTTTCAAGGAGATCAAAGTTCCCGGCAAAACGTCCCTTTATCGATTGTCTAAATTGCTGAATATCCCCTATGACAAGATGAAATTTCTCAACCGGGAATATATCAGGCGCAGAACACCTCCGGGCAAAAAAAGACGGCCGGTACGTATTCCTTCCGACAAGTACAAAGGTGCCATGAAGCGATTGGCCAAAATTTCGCCATCCTGGTATCACTACAAGGTTTATACTGTTAAATTGGGGGATACTCTTACCTCCATAGCCAAAAAATTTCGCTGGTCCACCTACAAGTTGAGGAAAGCCAACCAACTTACCAGTTCCACCGAGTTGAAAACTGGGTTGAAAATTCTGGTTCCCAGGCGCAAAGCCATTGAAATAAAAATAAATTATGAAGAAAAAGAAAAGTTTATTGCCCCTTATCCGGGAAATATCAAAAAACCCAAAGGGATGGTCAGGTATTTTTATCGCACTCATCGGGGAGACACCCTGAAAAAGATTGCCAAATATCTGGATCTGCCTTTGCAAAAAATCCTTTATTGGAACAACCTGAATCCAAAGGCCAAAATTACTTACCATATGTATTTGCAGGTTTTTATTTCCAAGGGTAAAAAAGCTCCACCTTTTTTGATTCATGAAGACAAGATCAAATCAATAAAGGTGGAATCAAAGGAATTCCATCAGCACCATCTGGCTGATATCAACAAATACAGAATAATCTATACGGTAAGAAAACACGACAATATTGGCAAACTTTGCAAAAAATTCGGTACTTCCCGCAGGGCTTTACGACAAGTGAACGGTAGAAAACTGGGCAAGTTAAAAGTTGGCGAAAAGCTGGTGATTTATGCGAAAAAAAGCAGGGTGGGCAATTATATTCGCAGGGATAAACTCAAGAAAAAGCGGTTAAGTCAAAAGAAAGCTGACAAACGCAAAACCCAGAAAATTCCGGTTAAAAAAACGAAAAAAGTTGAAAAATCCCCTGCCAGGAAGAAAAAATCTCCTCCCGAATTATTAAAGGATATTGAACAGAATTTGCAGAAGATCAAGATCCCTCTCAGTGTTCCCCTGAAAGATGATATATCCAGCCAGAAAGGAAAAGTCTGGAAGGGAAAAGTAAATATCAAATTGCCGAACCCCCCCAAGCCAGCCAAGCCAACCAAGACTGAAAAAAAAGATGAAAAAAAGAAATAAACAGAACTTTAAATATATTGCCGGTCTGGATGAGGCAGGGCGCGGATCTTTGATCGGGCCGATGATTTTGTCCCTTTGTGCTGTTGATCTGAGGGGCTACCAGAATAATCTGGGTCATTTGCGGGATTCCAAATACTACGGTTCTTCTGCAAAAGGCAAAGAAAAACGCCGGGAATTGAGTTTGATGATAAAACAATCAACTCGGGTGTTTATTTTTGAAGTTTCCGCCGAATATATCGATTATTGCCTTACCCACGGCAGAAGTTTGAATAATCTGGAGATTGAAGCTGCCAGAGTTATGCTTTCCCAGTTGGATAAACCCGGTAAAACTCAAATCAAGGCCGACGGAGAAAGGATTTTTTCTCCTCTTGTTGCTGAATTTCCAACCCTTGAGGCCGAAAACAAGGCTGATGATAAGTATCCCATTACGGCTGCGGCTTCCATTGTAGCCAAAACCAGCAGGGATCAATGGATGGAAGATTATTACCGGCGGATGGCTCTGCCTTTTGAGTGCGGGGGAGGCGGTTATCCCAACCAGGCAACTGCCCGTTTTGTTGATTTTTATCGTGAGAAATACGGGAAATTCCCTCCTTCCTATCGCCATAGTTGGAAAAAAAAGCCCCAAAAACTTCCTCTTTTTTAAATCAAATAAAAATGTTAAATTAATCACAGTTGCGTTATTATCCATATCCTGATGGAATGATTGTAATGAAAACGGGAGGGGACAGGACCCTCCCCTATATTTTGGCGGTGATATTACGGATCTTTTCCGCTGATTGGTGGTTTGGAGGTTTTTTGTGGATTATGTGGATAAAATTAAGATTATCAAAGTCGATATAACCAAAAAGCAGGTTGATATAATAGTAAATGCAGCCAATAAGGAACTGGCCGGAGGTGGAGGAGTGGATGGTGCTATCCACCGGGCTGCGGGTCCTGAAATGATGGACGAATTAAAAGAAAAATACAAAGGCTGTTCGGTGGGAGAAGCTCGCAAAACCAAAGGTTACGATTTACAGGCAAAACTTGTTTATCATGCGGTGGGTCCGATCTGGCGAGGTGGAAAAAACAATGAAGATGAACTTTTGCGCTATGCTTATTCCTATTGTTATGATCTGATGTATATTGACAACTTCAAAACAATCGCTTTCCCGGCAATTTCCTGTGGAGTTTATAATTTTCCCTTGCAGCGGGCGGCCAAAATAGTGAAAGAGATTACTCTGGAAAAAATTAAAGAGCACAAACAGATTAAAAAAGTAATTTTCTGTCTGT
Organism: Deltaproteobacteria bacterium; assembly: GCA_027858615.1. Lineage (GTDB taxonomy): Bacteria > Myxococcota_A > Polyangia > HGW-17 > HGW-17 > JAQICJ01. The sequence continues at coordinate 15,767 of JAQICJ010000059.1, read as the reverse complement.
TCAGTGACAAAGCTTTCGAAATTTACCAAAAAACCTTCGCTGATGTATTAAACAACTAAACTTAAATAAAACCGCTTAAAAAAAAGGATGATAAGAAAGGGAGATGGGGATGATTTGGTACATGGAATACCAGAAGTTGGTGATGCCCATATGGCTTTTGGAAGCTGTTTTTTGAAGAAACTGGGGGTATTTGGGAGGTAGTTTCCAGGATTTGGTGATGTATTTCAGTGGAATCACAGGAGTGGTGACATTTTTGCCCTTGACCATGGATCTGAAGATATAAGCCAGAACAACTGGGGCGTTTATTTGTTGGTAGGTGGATTTTTTGCCAAAGCCGATCATGAAGATAATTCTGTCCGATTTGACCAGGGAGAGACCAAACCCCTTTAAATTTGAAGTTATGAAGGTGATTCCGGCCGTTTGGTGTTTGTTGGAAAGTTTGTTGACATTGAGAATGTGATATTTCCAACCATTTCTTTTGGCCAGTTTATCCAGGAAAAGGGTGATGTATCTTTTGGCCGGGGTTGCCAAGGCTTTGGGATTTTTAATGAAAATCATATGGTATTGAAACTCGTTGATATCTTTTTTGCTTTTAAAAAGAGCGAAGGAGTTTTTTCTCAGGTGGAGATACCAACCCTGGGGATAGAAAAAAGAATAATCGTATCGGGAGGAATATTTGGAAACCATGCTCAAAGAACTGTTGTTCAGTTTTTGAGTTACATGTTCATCTTCAGAGTCTGAATGATTTTCGAATTCGGATTTGGAACTGGGCGCAGAAAATTTTTTGGAATAAATTGTGGACTTTTTGCGGGGATAAGAGCTGGTTGTATTAGGATAATTTGGGTTTTCGTAATCATCATTATTTTCATCAGGAGTATCATAAATATCCGGTTCAGATGAAGTATTGTATTTAGTTTCTTCGGGGTTTTTGTAATTGTTGTTTTCGTAATAATCATTATTGGTTTGCTGGTAATTTCTGGGGGGGATGCATCCGGCAAAAAGGACAAGTCCCCATAGAATAATCGCAGTTTTGATTGTTTTGTACATTTTAAGCACCTTTTCCACAGATAATCTGGCTATAACCGCAACCTCTGTTTGTTTGCAAAATGTTACTTGACCCCGGTTTGAGGTTGAATGCATGAATAAACTGTATTATCTGACTTAATTAATTACAGACTATTATAGTCTCAGATTGGTTCAAGGTAAAGGAACTTTAATTTATCGGTTCCTGTAATGGTTGAATCAATAGTTGACTTGATTTGATGCCAGGGTTTAATTGTTTGCAATTTTTTTTTGAGGAATTAAGATAATTTTCATCTTTTTGAACAGGTTTACTAACCTCAAACCCGTAAACAGCAAATCTCAGGATAATTTAAATGAAATCAAAGAAAAAAGCCATTGTTTTATTAAGCGGAGGGCTTGATTCCACCACAACTCTGGCTCTGGCCATTGAGCGGGGATTTTCCCCCGTGGGACTCAGTTTTACCTACGGACAGAGACATAGTGTTGAAATGGAAGCAGCCAAAAAGGTAGCAGATTTTTTTAAAGTTGAAGAGCAGATTGTTCTTGATCTGCCTCTGGCTCAAATCGGAGGCAATGTGTTGACTGATTCTTCCGGTGAAGTTCCTCATAATCAGGAGGAAACGGCTGAAGATGATATTCCTCCCACCTATGTTCCCGCTCGTAATACGATTTTTCTTTCCTATGCTCTGGCTGTGGCCGAGGTGAAAGAGATCACCGATATTTTCATAGGAGTCAGTTCTGTGGATTATTCAGGCTATCCAGATTGTCGTCCTCGCTTTATCGAATCTTTTGAAGAAATGGCCAATCAGGCAACAAAACTGGGAATGCATGGAAACAAGATCAAAATTCATGCACCTCTCATGCAACTTGACAAAGCCCAGACCATCAAAGCCGGGCTGAAACTGGGCGTTGATTATTCCATCACCCATACCTGCTATGATCCTGATGAACAAGGGCGAGCCTGTGGAGAATGCGACTCCTGCAGATTAAGGTTGAAAGGATTTTTCCGCCTGGGAATTGAAGATCCAGCTGTATACAGGAAGAAGCCATGAAAACTCTCCAGGTTTTCAAGATTTTCAAATCAATCCAGGGTGAATCCTCCTGGCAGGGTCGCAATTGCACTTTTATCCGACTATCCGGTTGTTCTTTGAATTGCAGTTGGTGTGATACTCCGGAAGCTAAAAGTTTTGACAGCGGTACTTCCATGGATATTGATCAAATTGTCAAGGTGGTCAGTGTTACCGGTTGCACTTTGGTGGAGGTTACCGGAGGAGAGCCTCTGGATCAAAAAAACACACTGGCTTTGCTTTGCCAACTGAATGATAAGGGTTTTGAAACTCTACTGGAGACAAGTGGCGCTTTCTCCATTTCAGGGGTTGATAAAAGGACAAAAATCATTATGGATATAAAGCCCCCTTCTTCGGGGGAAAATGAAAAAATGCTCTCTTCCAATTTGAATATTCTCAAAACAGGAGATGAGGTCAAATTCCCAATAGCTGACCGCAATGACTTTTCCCGGGCTCTTGGTCAACTCAGAGAACTCGAAGATCGTTGCTTTACTCCTCTGTTTACACCTGTGGAGCCCTTTATGAATCCAAAAGTATTGGCAAAATGGTTTCTGGAAGAAGCTCCACCTGATGCCAGGTTCCAGCTTCAACTGCACAAGTTGTTGAATCTCGCCTGAAGGATTAGAAAATGCATACAGTCAAACTTGTCAAAAAATTTCACTTCGAAGCGGCACACAGGTTGGTAAACGCCCCTGAAGGTCATAAATGCCGTAATCTGCACGGTCACAGTTTCAAATTTGAAATTGAAGTAAAAGGAGAGGTTGAACCAAAACGGGGATGGTTTATGGATTATAAAGACATAAGCCGGATTGCGAAACCGGTGGTGGAAGAATTGGATCATTCTTATCTCAATGATATTCCCGGACTTGAAAATGGAACCAGTGAAAATCTGGCCAAATGGATCTGGGAGAAGATAGATAAAAAAATAAAAGGATTGCACCGGATTTCTGTTTATGAAACAGCAAGTTCGGAATGTCACTACTATGGAAAAAAAGAGCAGGTCTGAAATGGAAGATGTACAAAATCACAAGGATCATCGTGAAATACCAATAGATCATGTTGGAATAACCAATATCAAGTGGCCTATCAAGGTGATGGACAGGCAAAACTTTTCCCAGCACACGGTAGCTGAATTTACCATGTCTGTGGATCTGCCCAAGGAATTCAAGGGAACCCATATGAGCCGTTTTGTTACTATTCTTTCTGATTTCAGCAATGATATCACAGCTGAAAAGCTTCCCGGGATTATCAGAGAGATGCAAAAACGATTAGATGCTACCGAAGCCCACCTTAAGGTTGATTTTCCCTATTTTATCGAGAAAAAGGCTCCAATTTCGGGGGTTAAATCATTGATGAAGTATGATTGCGGCTTTCTGATTACTGCCAACGGGGAGGATCTCGATTATATTCTGGAAGTTGATGTTCCCGTCACCAGTTTGTGCCCTTGTTCCAAGGCCGTTTCAGACTATGGCGCCCATAACCAGAGAGGGCACATTATTATCAAGGTGCGCCCGCAAAAAGAAGACAAGGACAATTTTATCCACATCTGGCTGGAAGAACTGTTCACTCTGGCCGAATCTTCGTCCAGCGCCCCCATCTATCCCCTGCTCAAGAGAAAAGACGAGCGCTTTGTCACCATGCAGGCTTACGACAATCCCGTTTTTGTTGAAGACATGGTGCGTAACGCCGCTGTCAAACTGAGAGAAGATCCTAGAATAAGCTGGTACGAGGTTTCAGCTTTCAACGACGAATCCATCCACGATCACAAGGCTTTTGCCGTTACCACTTGGACTAGAGAATAGATTTTTTCATCCTGAACCCCAGAACCCGTTCCCGGAAGATTCATGGCCATGAAAATTCAAATTATCACCTCTTGTACAGCAAAAAAAGCAGTGGGCAAAAACACCAAACTTCCCGATTTTGATGAATTGCAATTGATCAGATCAGGGGAAGCAGCTTCACCTTTGCATTTGCGTCCGTTGCCGGCTGCCGAAATGTATACGGGAAGACAGCACCTTTTTGTGAAAAGGGCGCTGGCGGCAGCATCCGGTGATGATTCCTCCCTTGAACTTTCCCTTTATATTGTTTCTGCCGGCTACGGGCTTGTTTCCGGGTCTGATTTGATTCTTCCCTATGAGAGCACTTTCAGCAACAAAAACAAGACCGAGATAAAAAATATGTCCACCAGGTTGAATCTGCCCCGCAAAATGAGTGAGCTTCTGCAAAAGCAGACTAATCTAAATTTGTTTTTGTTGGGCAGCAAATATCTGCAGGCTTGTCAATTAAGTTCCCAGACCGAGGTTTCAGCTCCTTCTTTTTTTCTCACTGCTGCTTCAGCCTCGGCTCATATTCCCGGAGGGGGAATACATATTCCTCTTGGGCGCAAAGAAGCTGCCAGGTATAAAAAGACACTGATCGCCCTCAAGGGTTATCTTGCCGGTATTTATCTGCATGGTTTGCAACGCGATCCCAGCAATCATGAGTTTACAGTTGCCGGGTTTTTCAAAACAATCCAGCGTGAGCTGGCTCTGACCGATTTGTAGTTTTCGCGAAGTCGCTTTTCTCAGGGCAAATCCTCCTTGTTTTTAACTTAAAAGTCTGTAGTCTGATCTGCGGCTATAATCTATGAACTATCAAAACTGCCTGAACCGTTGATAATGTGTTTTATCAGTTGTTAGCCGGCTGGTTATTTGAAATTTGCAACCAAGGGAGAACCAGATTTTTATGAATTTACTCGAGGGAGAAGGACCTTTATATTTTATTCCGGATTGGGATGATTACGTCGATCCCGGTTACGATTTCAAAAAAGATGTGCAACAAAATAAAGGGTGGGAAAACAGTGTTTACGCCCACGAAATCTATTCCCAGCCTCCTTACGACGGAATTTTGGTGTCAAAGGTGGTGGAAGAAAAATCCAAAATCAGGCGTCAACGTATTCGTAAATACGGAATTCACAAAGCTCTGCGGGTAAACCCCGATTTTCCGGTTATCGGAGATTGTGGAGCTTTTGGATATTTCAAAGAAAAAACTCCTCCCTATTCAACTTCAGAAATCCTCGATTATTATTCCTCAGGCGGTTTCAACTTCGGGGTCAGTATCGATCATTTGATTCCTTCCAAAAAATTTGCGGACAAGGAATTTCGGTACCGGATCACTCTCGAAAATGGGAAAAAATTTATCAAAGCCCACAGAAAAAAGGGATTGAGGTGGATTCCAGTGGGAGCTGTCCAAGGTTGGAATCCCGAAACTTACGCTCTGGGAGTCAGGGAATATGTAAAACTGGGTTATGAGTTGATAGCTCTCGGCGGTCTGGTGAGAACGTCCACCCGGGAGATCATTGCTATTTTGGAAGAGGTGAACAAAGTCGATCTGCAGGGTGCCAGACTTCATCTTTTCGGAGTCGCCCGTAATAAAATTCTGCCGTTGCTCAAAAAATCCAGCGTTTTTTCGGTTGATTCGGCCTCAGCTCTGCGTAGAGCCTGGATGGGTTCCAAAGATAACTACCATACTTTGGACCAGGATTATTGTGCCATCAGAGTTCCCGTACCTGGTAAAAGAGGACCAATGAAGAAATTCAAGGGTAAAATTCTGGCCCGGGCTCAGGAACTGGAGAAGAAATCTTTGCACCACCTGCGTGGTTATGCATCGGGTGGGGTGAGTCTGCAAAAAACCCTGGCAGTGGTGGAAGATTATGAAAGTCTCTATCTTGGTGAAAAGAAAAGCAATATTGCCAATTATGAAAAGACTCTCAAGGACAGACCCTGGGAAAAATGTCAATGCAAAATTTGCAAAAATATTGGCATCGAAGTGGTTATTTTCCGAGGGAATAACCGAAACAGACGCCGGGGATTTCATAATACCTGGGTTTTGAATCAGAGATTCAAGGTTATTAGAAAATAGCAGGTTCCCGTTGTAAAAAGTGAGTTGTTCGATGTAGACTGAATTTTCTTTTATATTTTGGAAAGAAATTCTATCAATACCTTTGATATTTTGTTAGAATGTTCATTAAAAATAGTTCTAAAGTTTTTTATTTCAGGATTAAATCTATGGAAAACCAGATTCTTTGCCCCTCATGTAACGCACCGATTGAAATAAAAGATCGGTTCCAGGAACAGCTTGACTGCCCTTATTGTGGCAATCAAGCTTATATTGGTGACAGGCAAAATCAGGCTGCGTCAAAGGAAAGTGGTCCTGCCCAGAGGTCTCCCCTGACCGATGTTTACTCTCGTTTTATTGTGGGGCAGACCGGCAGAATCAATATTCTGGGCAACACAAAAAATTATCAGGTAACTGGCAGAATTCAATATGAATATGAGCAGGGATTTTGGTCGGAGTGGTATCTCAACGTCGATGGAGCCGGGTATTGGTTGCAGGAAGATGAAGGTATTTATACTCTTTTCGTTCCCATGGCCCTCGACAACCAAGCCATGATTGCCGAAATCTACGAAATGTACAGACAAAGTGAAGAATCCCTCAAGCCGGGAAAAATATTCAAACCCCTCAATTCCAAAATGGGCGATTGGACACTGCTTGAATACGGCTATGCCAAAATGTCGGGTTACGAAGGCAATCTGCCTTTCCCCCCGAGTGAAGGCAAGGAAATTGTTTATTTTGACGGTCTGGGGCCAAACAAGAAGTATTCCCTTGAAATCGAAGACAATGGCAAAGATGCCAGTTTGTTTCAGGGATGGCCACTTAAATATGACGATATCGAAGTTGAAAGTGGTGGAGATTATAATTATTAACAAGTTCCCGTTCCAGAATAGGAGTTATTGACTGAATGAGAAGTTTACTTCAGATGCGAGAAGTAATTGCGAAGATATAGCCACTACTATTTCAAGCAGTTACGACAAAGCAGATGAGGTAAAATTTCGCGTTTAGACGATGACCTTTTATTTTGGGACGGGAACTAATACAGGTAATTGAATTATGAAAATGGCTGAATGGATAATGGTAGGATTATTAGCCGGTGGTATTGGTCTCACTTTTGCTTCATCCAAGTTGGGCTGGGGCGTAACCAGTGTAGTCAACAAAACAAGCAGGCACCGTTCATCTTATCATTCCGGTCGCTACTACAGAGGTGGAAAACGCTAATTTTGGAGGAAACTAATGAATAAAGTCAAATTCTATTTTGTAACAACAATAATGCTGGTTTCAGGAACTTTTGGGTTTGTAAGGGTTTCAACAGCCAACCAAGAGGGAGAAAAACAAGAAGTTAAAAAGGTTGAAGCTCAAAAAGCAGCTGTTCAAAAAACAGCACCGACTCAAATTAACAAAAGGTCCAAAAGAACCGGCGGTATTTTTGCAAAAATATATCTGGCTGATATTATTTCCACTCTTTTTTATTCACTCATGGGACTGGCCGTGGCCCTTTTCGGCTACAAAGTCTATGATATCATAACACCCTTTGATTTAAAAAAAGAACTGGAAGTTGATCAGAACACTTCTCTTGGAATAGTGGTAGGCTCAATTATTCTCGGTCTTTCCCTGATAATTGCTGCTTCCATTATGTCTCCCTGAGCTAGTTGTTTTGGTTTTATCTCCAGATAATTTGCCTGCAAAAGGTATTACCCGGTTTGTATCCTTCGGCTTTTATGCAGATGTTCAAGGTAAAAGCTGCGGAGGTATGACAAGTTATTGCAAATTCCCGAATCAGATCATCAACAAATTCAAGCGGTTGTTTTTATTATTTTTGAGCAGTTTGTTTATTTTTCGATGGTGGTTTTCCGGGATAGAGTATCCAGGACAAATTCTGGTTGCTCACTTTGGTTTTTCAGCCAGTATGGTTTTCGGAGGTTAAGGTGTCTGAACTCAATGTAAAACAGGTGGAATGTGTAAATTGTGGGGCAAAAATCGACATCCGAACCGGTTTGCGCATGAAAACTTTTGCCTGTGAGTATTGTGGTTCTGTCTGTGAAAACGATGAAGTAAAATATATTCAGGATCAACATGAACTTAAACATAAATTTGCACCCTTGAGTTTCCTCAAACTGGGAATGAAAGCTAATTTTCTAGATTCTGAATATCAGATAGTTGGTCGGGTCAGATATACAGGCGGAGAATACGAATCCACTGAAACCTGGTCTTGGGACGACTGGTTTCTTATTTCTCCCACCGGGTTTCCCCTTTGGATATCTGAAGATGAAACCGGTTTTTTTCTTACCAAAGTCTACAATCCTTCCACCTTTCACGATCCCTATACTCTCTCCTCCAATTATTTTGTGGACGACAAGCAATATCAGGTTGAAGATCGCGCTTTTTCCACCCTCGAATATATTGAAGGCGAATTGACCTGGCGGGCAGTACCCGGGGAAGTTGTCAACTACATCGAGGCAAAAAGCGGTGACAATAGCACCTTCACCATCGAGTATTCCGATTCGGAAGTTCAATATTATACGGCAGAAAAGCTTTCCCTGGCCCAGTTGAAAGAAGCTTTCGGCAAAGACGTGGTTGATGCCAAAATGGTACAGCAAAAAATGGAAAAGAAACCCGCTAAGCCAGTTCCCTGGCTTGTAATTGCCATAATTGCTTTCATAGTGGCCGGTATCAGTTTTTTCCTTTTTCTCACCCTCAAACAATCCGGAGATGAAGTGTTCAAAGGTACTGTGCCGGAACGAGTTTATGTAAAAAGCAGCCTCAGAACTACCAAATTCACCATTACAGACAAAAAAACAAATGAAAAAACTTTCCAGATCACCAAAGGCAGCCTCACCAAATTTGCCTTCCAATCAGGTGATTTTCCCTACCGTCGTTCCAGAGTCAAAGAAGTTGGCTGGTGGGTTTCAGGTGATTTGTACGAGGTCAACCCCAAAGGTGCTGACAAATACATTACCACGGTCAATGCGGATTTTTGGAAGGCTCATGGTAGAGATGGAGGCGAAAGTTGGAGTGAATCCAAGAAAACAGATTTTGTTTATCTGAAAGGGCTTAAAAAGGGCAAAGTCTACTATTTCAAGCTTACTGCTGGAGCCAACAAAACCAACGGTAAACGCTATAACCGAAATGTCAAACTTGCTCTTACCGTACGGCAAAATGTCTGGTATCCCAAACCCTTTTTGTATTTGGCAATTGTGCTTGGAATTATCGGCGGAATCATTCTCATAATCTTTATTGCAATTAGACATGATGATGACTGATAAAATAGTTTTATTTCTTCTCCTGGTGTTTTTCTCTACAGGTTGCACCACAGAAAAAGAAAGAATGCTCATTGCCATAAAAAGAGGTAACAAGGCCACCAGGGTTGAAACCATCAAGAAGATGGCCGAAAGCCGTGATCCCAAAGTTGTCAAGGTCATCATTTCTGTATTGAATGACTATAGCCCTCTGGTCAGAAGAACAGCAGCCAAAGCACTTGAAAATAAAGGTATAATTGCAGCTCAGCCTTTGATTAGAAGACTGGAAGATCACGATCAGAGGGTGAGATTGCGAACAATCAACACTCTGTTTACTCTGCCTGAACGTGCTTTTATCAACAGTGCTCTCCTGGATTTGCTAGATGATCCTTCAGGTAAAATTAGGCAACAGGTTTTAAGGGGATTTCTCAATAAAGGCTGGAAAAGATCGGATTTGCTGTCAATCAAGTTATTTAACAAACATGATCAGGCTGTTAAGTTTTTGGCTATTCCTCAGCCGGAAGACATTGCTCTGGGAATCAAGAAGATTGGTTTGTCAGGCTGGGAAAATGGTTATGGTTTTGTTTACTATTACTTGAATTCCAAAGATCCTTTTATCCTGCGCGAAGCTTTACAGTCAGCAGGAACAATTTTCGACAATTTTCACTTTAACCTTCTGCAAAAAACCCCGAGAACTCTCGAACGTCAGTTGGCTTTATTGGATTTACTGAAAAAAACCTCCCACCTCAATGAGGCACTTTTTAATAAATTAATTGCCCTAGGTCTTTCTCTCCATGACATAGTCAAGACCCAAAGTACCTTTAATTTCAAGGTGAATTGCAAACATCTGGATGCTTTTTACAAGAACAACCTGGTTGATCATTTCAATAATTACGGTTGTGATATTTCCACGGACAATTATGGACCCGGGGAACAATATTATCTAAAGAAAAAACTTGGTAAGAAAGTTCCCCAGCAGTTGCTGCAAAAAGCAAGTGAAAAACTCAACCAACTTTCGCCACTGGTTCTGACTGAATTTGCCAAAGATCCTGAGTTAGCCGACAACGTTTTGAAAATGCTGCAAAAGGGATGGGATAAGTTTATTTTCTATTTTACAAAATGGATTCCGGAGAAAAAATGGGAACAACTCGAAGATGTTGGTCCGATTCAACTTCCTGATAAAAAGCAGAAATCTAAATCACTACGGGAGAAATTTCTTGAAAAATTAAAAGACATCAAAGTTCCCTATGCCGAACTTATACCTCCCCCCTTTGATTCCGAAGCATATGCCCAAAAGTTGAAATCATTGAAAAAGGATATTCCAGCTCGTTCTTTTCTCCTGAAAATTTTGAAAAAGGGACCTGTGGAGTTTCAGGAAAGTGCACTATATGCTTTATATCCTGCCAAACCATCTTTAAAGGTACCCAAAATTATTTACGATAAAGTTGAATCTTTAAAAAGAGAGATAAAACTCGCTGCACTTCAAGTTTTGGCAGGTCATCAGAAAACTGAAATTTTTCTACCTTATTTAAACAGTCCTGATAAGGATTTGAGAAATTTGGCAGTGGATACCTTGATTAAATATGGAGATAAAAAGATTATTCCAGAATTGATCAAGAAGTTTAAAGAAAAACCTGTTGCCAGTATAGCCAAGGTTTTAGGCAAGTTGAAAGCTGAGGAGGCAACTGATTTAATGTTGTCCATTTTGAAATCGGATTCTTCCAAAGCATTGTACAAAGAAAGAGCTGTAGTTCTGGAATCTTTGCTCCGGACAGAGCCTGATCATAAAAAAGCTGCCCAAGTGTTGGAAACTGAACTCTGGCATCCTTCTGCTCTGGTCAGATGCAAAGCAATATCCTTCCTTAAGGACAAAAAGATAATCAAGGATTATTCTTTGTTTGATCCGGCAGTTCAAGTAAGAAGATGCGCATTACAAACTCTGGAAAAGCAACTATCTTCTGCAAAACAACCCTGAAGAGTTAACCAAACCCCAACCGAATTGCAATTTCCCCCAACCGGGTTGCCCCATCTGCAAAAAAATTCCCCAACCGGGTTGCCCCATCCGTCGAAAAAATTCCCCCAACCGGGTTGCCCCATCCGTCGAAAAATTCCCCAACCGGGTTAGACCCACAAAAGTCTCAGAATAAATTATTTCGAAAGAAGCACGAGCCGATAAAATGCCGACTGCAAGGTGTTTGACAACCCAATTGTGAGCAGTTCCCCCTCATCCAAAATTACAAATCAGATTTTTATGCAGGGAGGGGTTTACATACTCACGTACCGTAGTAAGATAAATACAATTGCAAACACAAAGCTAACATGTTATTTCCTTTTTTTTTATTACTAAACTCGAAACAAAAGGACTTCACAATGTTAAATAAGGTCACAATACTCTGTATTTTCCTTCCTTTTTTGTACTCATGTAATGGTAGTTCCTCAAACAATGTAAATAATAACAATATTACTGGATGCCCCACGGGAAAAACAGATTGTAATGGAACTTGCTATGATTTGGACTCAGATAACGATCATTGTGGAGCCTGCGATAACTCTTGTTCTGCAAATGAAACCTGTATCGATAGGGAGTGTATTGATCCCAATGCTCAGCCATGCAATCCTACCAATTGTGATGGCTGCTGTGAGGGCGATACGTGTCGTGATGGCACTTCTGAGAATGCATGCGGAGAAAAGGGGGACTTGCTTGTGAGGTGTGTGCACAGGGATCTTCCTGTGAGATGGATGGAACGCAAAGAAAATGCCTCCTCCCCTGTAATGCCGAAACTTGTGTTGGGTGTTGTAGAGCCGATGGGACCTGCTTAACAGAAACAACTGACAACGAATGTGGAACTCAAGGGGAACAATGTGTTGCCTGTCCTCAAGGGAAAAGTTGTGCCGATGGGATTTGTGTTGATGATTTTTGTGCAGAAACATGTAATGGCTGTTGTACGCCTGATGGCACCTGTATTGATTATGAAACGAGTCAAGGGGGAGCTTTTGAAGATCCAAACACTGCCACCTGCGGTCGCTTTGGTGAATTGTGTCAAGATTGTACCGCCCAGGGGATGGTATGTGATGGGGGTGGATGTGTTACAGAAGATTGCAGAGACACATGTAGTGGATGTTGCAATGGAGGGGTCTGTGTAGAATACGAAGATCTCGATGATAACAATTGTCAAAACCGTACCGAAAACGACCATTGGACGAATGTTGCCCTTATCTACGCACCTGCTTGTACCAGTTGTTTACCAAATTTTTCATGTCAAGAAATGACAACTTATTATTATGACGAAAATTTCGGCAAGGTTTGTTATCCGGATGTGAGTGCAGTTCGGGTATATATCTTAAATGGAACAATGCCAGTTGCTGATGAATGGGGTCGTTCCTGGGATCCAGTAGGCCTACCGGATCCCAAAGTAAGTTTTTGTTCAGGGGACCATGAGGGACCTATGTCATCGACAATTTATGATACATTGTCGCCTGATTGGAATGAAGAACTTATAAATACAATAACCGATATCACGATGATGCCCTTTGGCGAATTTAACTTTTTTGACGAGGATAGTTTTGCTGACGATTGGATGTTTACCTGTTCGCCAAATTTATATTGGGACAACGACAATCGAAGGAATTTGGTCAACATCTTCATTAATGGATATATTCAAGAGTGCATAGATACTGAACTTGGAGGAATTGTACGATATCGTTTTGAAGTTGACTATTAGCGTTCCGGTATACTCCGATGGGGGAAACAGGAAATTGAGCTGGGTAAGGACAGATTGAGTTTACCCTTGGAAGGGAAAACAGTCATCGAAATCCTCTCCATACTCCAACACTCCATTGCCACAGTTGGAGCAGTAGACGTTGATGCCGTAATTCCCTGAGGTTCCGTTTCGACCGTCCACGACGAAGTAGGTGGCTCCCCTGCCTTTTGGGGCTTCGATAGGGTGGTGGAGATGTTTCCGTGGGCGATACAAGCCTGCGGGGTTGCATCCTGTAGCCCCTTCCAAGGCGAACACGTCCAAGGTTAGTCGGTCAACCCCGAGAGTTGCACCTCCACCTGTCCACTGTCTTGAGGTTCGAAGGTGTAGACATACTTTCGCAATTCATTTCCCAACGTAAATAGTGCGATTAACCTGATAGACATGTATTTACAAGATTACAAAAGGAGCAATTTGCAAAGATACAAAGTGTCGAGTTTTATACTGTACAAATCAAAACTGGATCAAATGCTATAAAATATCCACAAAATGAAAACTTGAAATCAATTATTTTTTGCAAAATTTTAAGGAAAAAACGACAATTGAAATTGAAAACAAACTAAATTTATCTAGATTCTTGAACATTTGTTAAAAAATTTATGGATTCAGAAGAATTTATTAATTCCAGCACCTGAAAAATATAATTTCTTGTTTCTGAGTAACTAATATAATTTTAACCTTTTAACAAACAGTCGAACTTGTATATCCCAAGTCCGGACACAATATTATTGACACTCTCGCCCCATCCGTCGAAAAATTCCCCAACCGGGTTGCCCCATCTGTCAAAAATTTCCCCCAACCGGGTTGCCTATCATTTCATAATTAATGAAAACCAAGAAGGGAGAACTGTTTTTTTATTTCCGAAGAAGCAAGAGAAAGGGTTATGTAGAGAATATTGTCAGTTTTGCACTGGGTGATGGAGCGGTTGATAAATCTGTTGTCGAGTTTGAGATATTCAAATTTTCTGAGCAGATAACGCTTTAATTGAGCCTCGGTATATTTGCAATCTTTGGTACTTTCTATCCTTGCTCTGATCAACACTCCGTCGGAATTTAATTCCAGTACGATCACCAGAGATTTGATGCCAAATTTGCCTCGAATTATTTTGGGGGATTTTGGATAATAGATCAGGATCATATCGGGAATAAGACCAAGATCGGCGATAATTTTTTGGCATTGATTGGTGAAACACAGGTTTTTTACTTTGCTGTTATTGTTGAAAATATCAAGAACGGGTTTTATGTTGCTTCCGATAGTCCCCACCAGATAGTTGGGAGTATTGGGAAAACCCAGTTGGAATTCAGCTATTTCAAAAAAAGATTTGGTGCCATTGCGTTTGGTCCAGTATTCCCGCAGAGCTTTCATTCTAGTTTCTTTGCCACCAAGGATAAAAGAGGTAGATGGAATTTTGTTTACCCGAATTCCTTCTTTTGACAGAGAAAGGGTTGAGTAGGTGGGAATGATTCCAATACATAAAGAAGTCATTCCCTTTAATGAAAAGTCCAGATTGTTGATTTTGTGCTGAATCAAGGGTTGAGATTTGAGATTGAGCAGGAATTTAGACCAGTAATATCTTTTAAATGCTTTGATATTAATTGAAAAGGCCAGCCGAAACCAGTAGGGAAGATAAGAGAGCATGGAGCCATCAAGAGAATAGATATTTTTAGGTTTTTCCACATTGTTGGAAAAGTTGTATCCGGATATATTTCTGGTTTGTTCCTGTTGGTTGGCAAAAATATTGTGTTGTTCATTTCTGGTTGATTGTTCAGTGCTCCAGACAAGAATTGCAAAAATTAATATTCCAAGTACTATGACAAGAAATTTTATTATGGTTTTTATTATTCTTTTATTCATTTCAAAAGGATTAACCTTATGCTTATCAAGCGAGTATTAAACAACGGTACAATTTACTATCTCAAAGTTGACAAAAAAGACAGACCTCTGGCGGCATCAAAATCTCTGGAAATGCTGATTAAGGGCAAAGGTCTTGATTCTTCGTCGTTATTAGCAGCGTTGGCCGGCGAAAAGAGCAAGGTTTTACCTCCAAGTGATCCCGGAAAAATTGTCTGCATCGGTTTAAACTACAACAAGCATGCTGAGGAAACAAACAAAAAAATTCCCAAGCAGCCTTTAATCTTTCTCAAACCATCTACGGCAATTTTAGCTCATGGAGAAACCATCAAACTTCCTTCTGTTTCCGACAATGTTCATTTTGAAGGCGAATTGGCTTTTGTGATTGGCAAGAGGGCGACAGGAGTTTCCAGTTCAGAAGCCATGGATTATATTTTGGGATTCACCATCTTCAACGATGTAACCGCCCGGGATATTCAACGATCAGAAGGTTTTTATACCAGAGCCAAGGGTTTTGACACCTTCGCTCCGGTGGGACCTGTGATAGCTACCGATATTGATCCCGAAAAAGTTGCTATAAAAACCACAGTCAATGGAGAAGTCAAACAGAGTTCAGGTTGTGACGACATGATTTTCAAGATTCCCCAACTGGTGGAATTCATCAGTTCGGTAATGACACTTGAACCCGGCGACATTGTCACAACAGGCACCCCGTCCGGAGTTGGCCCTTTGCACAAGGGTGATCAGGTTGCAGTAAAAATTTCCCAGATTGGAACCCTCATCAACAATGTAAAATAAGCAATTCCAAATTATCCTGAACCGGGTTGCTGTTTTTTTTCCAAATTATCCCGAACCGGGTTGCTGTTTTTTTTCCAAATTATCCCGAACCGGGTTGCTGTTTTTTCCCAAATTATCCTGAACCGGGTTGCTGTTTTTTTCCCAAATTATCCTGAACC
>JAQICJ010000050.1 GCA_027858615.1 Deltaproteobacteria bacterium | reverse complement strand
TTGCAGGATTGTCAGATTATCTTTTTGTTTGGTTCAGACAGCGTCGATCTTTGATGATGACCCGTTATGAAGTGGAGAAAGAACAAAAACAGGATGAAGGAGATCCTCATCATAAAAGTGAACGAAAAAGATTGCACCAGGAATTACTGGAAGAACAGATGTTCAGTGCAATCAAGGAGGCGGATCTGATAGTGATTAATCCGGAACATGTAGCTGTTGCGTTGAAAGAAGGAAATAATGGGGCACCTCCCAAGGTTGTGGCTAGTGGTATCAACAATATCGCTCGCCGGATCAAGAAGATTGCCCGCCAGGAAAAAATACCGATTTATCGAGATGTAAAATTGGCTCGTTCCCTTTATAAATTGCCCAAAGGAGAGCAGATACCCCCTGAATTGTATCAGGCAGTTGCCACTGTTTTACTTACTCTTGAACATTATCAGGAAGGAAAAGAAGATGAAAATAAGTTCAAGAATTTTAAATAAATTTTTCCGAATGAAAACAGAATCTCGACATTTCAGAGTTAAACTATCCAATTTAAAGGAAGTAGACAGAAAAAATGTAATGATCGAGAGCAGATTTTCAATTTATCCGGATTTATCACTGAAAAATTGCAATTTCAAAGTGTTAATGGGGAAATTGGAAGAGAGTTCTTTGGAAGGGTTGACTGCAGTTTTGATGAAATACAATGATCTAACCCAAAAAACAAGGGCGACAACAGTTTCAATTATTTGCTGAAGGCTATTTGAAATTCAAAAAGACAATTGGACTATCTTCCCAAGTTTTTTGCCAGCAGATCAACATCGCCCTTGGCTTTGTCCACCAGTTCAGCAGCAATTTTATTTTGTTTTTCCACTACCAGTTTTTCATCGACATTAACCAGTTCACCTTCTTTTACAACCATTTTGCCATCAACGAAAACATAGGCGGCTCGCCTTCTTCCCATGTTGAAAAGCAAAGCTGCACTGGGGTCATGCAGAGACCCGGCGTAAGCTATATCATTAAGATCAAAAAGAGCCAGATCGGCAAGATAACCGGGAGCAAGAGAACCGGTTTCATCTTCCCAGCCCAGAACTTTTGCTCCGCCGCAGGTTGCCATGTCTATAATCATGGGAACATTGGTGGCGCTGACGCCGTGTTTGCCAATTCGATGCAACAAAAGAGCCTGTCTTGCTTCAGCCAGCATATCTGAAGAATCGTTGGAAGCTGAACCGTCTACGGCAAGTCCAACCGGAGCTCCAACTTTCCTTAACTCATTGATGTGACAAATTCCACTTCCCAGTCTCATATTGGATGAGGGACAATGGGCAACACCTGTTCCGGTTTTACCTAGTTTTTTTATTTCTTCTTCATTAAACCAGATACCGTGGGCATACCAGACATCATCGCCGAGCCAATCCACCGATTCCATGAATTCAAGGGGACGCATCTTTTCTTTCTGGAGGCAGAATTGTTCTTCATCTTTGGTTTCAGCCAGATGGGTATGCAGACGCACATTATGTTTTCTAGCCAATTTTGCACTTTCACTTAAAAGTTCAGCTGTAACCGAAAAAGGAGAACAGGGTGCCAGAGCAACTCTGGTCATGGCTCCAGGGTTGGGATTGTGATATTGATTGATAAAAGCTTCACTTTGTTGCAAAATAACATCTTCAGATTGTACTACATCATCCGGGGGTAATCCGCCTTTGCTTTTGCCTCGGGACATGGAACCTCGGGTAGGATAAAAACGGATACCAAGCTGCCTTGCTGCTTCAATTTCGGCAGCGAGCATCTCCTGACCGTATCCCTGAGGGAAAAGATAATGGTGATCAGAAGCAAGAGTACAACCGGTTAGTAGAAGCTCGCCCAATCCTGTGAGGGCAGCATTATGGACAGCTTCAGGGGTGATATAACGCCAGCCTTCATAAAGATTGATTAGCCAGTCAAAAAGTGAAACGTTCTGAACCAGCGGAAGATTGCGAAAAAGAGTCTGATAAAGATGATGGTGGGTATTTACCATACCAGGCAGAGCCACCATGGTTTTGCCGTCTATTTCCAGATCAACCTTGGCCTCGAGGTTTTTGCCGATTGTTTTGATGCGGTTGCCCTCAATCAGGATATCATGATTGCGCAGGTAACTATTATTTTGATCGCTGGTGGCGATTTCCAACAGATTTTTAATAAGTATTTTCAGTTTAAATCTCTTTTCCTAGCAAAAAGGAACTAACAATAATCGGTTTCAAAAAAAACAACTGCCAGATGCAGATCAAGCTCCTGGTTGATTCGATGGCGTAGAACAATTCCCGGGGACCTTTTTTAATATGGTGATTATTTTTATAAATTCAAGGGAGACACTGCAAACAAGCACTATTTCTGAATAGCAGGTTGAAATACCACTGAGGTTCAGGCTTTATATTCGTTGATGTTAAGGCAGAAGGGGCAGGTAATTTTAGCCGGATATCCGACATAGGGAACAGGAAGACTTTTAGAGCAATTGGTGCATTCAATGTGGGAGGAAAAATCTTTTCTGGAATTTTCTTCGGAGCCCGATTCACGATCTTCATTGCCTCCGAAAAGATCATCATTTTCAAAATCTGTGCCTTTAAGAATGTTGAGTACTGATTTATCTTCCTGGGTTTCCTGGGAAGCGTTTTTTACTTCAGATTTCTCTTGCTTCTCGTGATCTTCAACTTGTTCTTGTTCTTCTTCTTCGTCTTCAGAAGCAGCTTCTATTTTTTCTGTTTGTCCCTCTTCTTCATCTACAGATTCAGGTGTTGAAACAGGAAGTTCGCCAGAGACTGCACCTATTTCGCCGGAGACTGCACCCATCTCGCCGGAGACTGCACCCATCTCGCCGGAAATAGGTTCAGATTTTTCTTTATCTTTTTTAACCTCTTCATCTTCTTTATCTTTTTGCCTGGATACAGATTTCTTTTCTTCTTGTGTATCCTCTTTTTCTTTATCTTCTTTTTGTGCAATTTCTTCTTCTGCTTGCACCTGTTCGTTTTTTTCTTCTTCTTCTTTGTTTTTGCTGCCGAAAATCTTTTTGAAGAAACCCAATTTGTACCTCCCGGGATGGATGAATCGGAATATCTGCTTATGGGTTAATGCTACCTTAGGGGCAGATGGACCGGAAAATCCGATTGTTGATTAAAAACCTCAAGGTTGATTATTAACTTGGTTTGCAATTTGTAAGGGAAAACTGGCGGTTTATCCAGATGGTGTTTTGAGGGTAAACAAACTTGGATAATTTGCTGGAAAGCTTTTTGCTGGTTTGCAATAAAAGCCAGTATATCCGCAGGTTGACAATTGTAAAAAAAATAATCACCCGGTGTTAGATTATTACCAGATATTTCAAGATATTTCAAAACAATTTAATTCAAAAGCTAAATTATTGTTATGGAGTTGAAATATCTGGTTGAATTATATGATTTATAAAGTATATTAATTAAAACTTCAAATTGTTTACAATTTCTACTGTCTATTGTCTAATCAGAAAGTTCATTTATCATGATATCCAAGTTCTCTTTTCTTTTTGCTTTTCTCTTTTTAACAATTTCCTGCAATGCAGATAGCGGCAACAATGACAGTTGGAATTCCTCCAACAATGTCAACAACAGTCAAGAAATTTGCGACAACAATATTGATGACGATGGAGATGGTTATCTTGATTGTGAAGATTTTGAATGTGTGTCCTACCCCGGCTGTTCCGAACAAAACAACAATAATCACAATACCCAGCCCAAGTTCACCCTTACCGGTAAAATCATGGCTCCTGGCAGTGATGATGCTCAGGTTCTAGCGGAAAACCGGGTTCCTGTTTATGAAGCTCTGGTTGCTGCCTACGGTTATGAGCCCGATCCCCTTCCGGAAGGGAGTTATTGCAATGAATGTGTTGAAGTGCCCCAGGGGGTTATTCATACTTTCACCGAAGCAGACGGTACCTTCGAGTTGGAGTTATATGCCAATAAAACCTACTGGATCACTGTCCAAAAAGGTGATTTCAGAAGGGTAACCCAATATACTACCGGTGACGATGGTCAATCTGAAGATTTTTCCACTCCTGTCACCCAAGCTTCAGATCATATGGTTACTTTGCCCAATTCCCACGATCCTTCCCATGGAGCCTGGATTCCCAAAATTCTGGTGATCAAAGGCATGTACGAAGAAATGGAGCCCATGTTTTCAGCTCTGGGTTTTGCCTATGGAGTCGAAGTCAAAGAAGTAACAGACATGGATGCCGAATACATAGCCGCCGATATCAATGAGCTCAGAAAATATAATCTGATTATTACCACTTGTGGTGACGATGCTTCCTATCTCAACGATTCCCAGATAGCCGCCAATTTAAAACAATATGTTGAAGAAGGCGGCAAATTATATGTAGATGACTTTTCTTACGACTGGGCAGAGCAGCCTTTTCCCGAATTTCTTTCCTTTTATGACGGCAGCACCGAATGTGGTAGTGGCAGTTCAGCTCCTTCCACTATTGGTACTTGCAATCACTGGTCTCAATATGATCCAACCGGAACTCCCGGTGATCAAAAGTTTGAAGAGTGGCTGAATGTAATCAATCCCAATTCTTCCATCGATTTGCTGGCGGCCTGGGATATTATCGAAACCCTCAATCCCGGACTTCAGGGAGATTGTTCCCAGGATGACGATCCTGATTGTGTCAATGGTCAGTTCATCAAGGAACCTAAAGTCTGGATGTATGGATCCTGGAGCGGTTATACCGATAATCCAGTTACTGTTTCCTGGAATTATTATTGTGGCAAGGTTTTGTATACAGTTTACCACACTCATTCCGGTTCTTCTGGTGGTGGTTATAATTACTCCCTCCTGCTTCAAGAAAAAATCATGCTTTACCTCATCATGGAAATCCAAACCTGTACAGTTACAGATATTGTTGAATAAATCCCAATTAACTTCATGAAAAATCAATCAGGAGAACTAAATGGATAATCTTATTTCTTTTCCACTGTCCATCGTAGATCATATAGACAAGCCCCAGCAGTGGCTTGAAAAACAGAACGAAAGAATTAAAGCAGTAACCTATATAGATCAACGTAATTTCCTGATGCAAAAACCTGTGGTCAGCCCTGAATCCTGGGTAGATCCTTCAGCCCGGATAATTGGCGGGGTCATCATCAGAAGGGGTTGTTATATTGCCCCCCAGGCTGTAATCAGGCTCGATGAAAACAACTCTCCTGAACCTCTGGTCATAGGTGATGGTACCAATATTCAGGATGGAGCTGTTGTACACGCAGCCACCCGCAGTATAGGCAGAGAAGTTATTGTGGCTCATCAGGCTATTATCCACGGGGCAGTTGTCGAAGATGAAGTAACTCTTTATATTCAGGCTGTAGTTGATGGAGGAGGAACTGTAATTGGCAGAGGTTCTTTTTTGCATCATGGAACCTATGTGGGCAAAGGAATTCAGATTCCCCCGGACAGTTATCTTGCTCCCGGAGTCAGAGTATTAACCCAGAGCCAGGCTGATGATTTACCCAAAGTCAATCAGGAAATGCGAGAGCTCCGGGAAAAAGTGATGAATCACAATCGTGCCCACTGCAAAAATTATTTGGCCAATAATTTATAGAACAACTCTTTTTTTGACTTAAAGTTGAAACAGGGGACACAATGATCAGTTGCCGGTATATTTTCTAATTTTTCGGTAACAATTGTGTTTTCCTCGGAAATTGAAATGATCGAACTGGAGTTCTTCTTCCATTGCTTGTTGATATTCTTCCTCGGTAATGTGTTTTCGTCTTTTCATTACTCCCAGAAGATACTTGAGATGCCTTTTCCAAAAAGAGGATAGTTTTCCGCGGCAGTAGTAGCGATAGCGCTTTTTGGGAGAAGGCAGAATACTGGCCAGAAAGATAGCTTCTCTTACGGAAAGATTGGCGGAGCTTTTGCCGAAATAATGCATTGCCGCTTTGGTAACTCCATAAATATCAGGACCCAATTCCACAATGTTGAGATAGATTTCCATAAGTCGACTTTTGGAGATATTTTTTTCGATATAACTGGTAAGAAACAATTCTTCCAGCTTGCGGGCTATGGTTTTGCGTCTTTTCAAAAACACATTTTTGACAATTTGCATGGTGATGGAACTAGCTCCCCATTTAAATTTGCCTGCTTCAAGGTTGCGGGCCAGGGCCGATGAGAATTCTGAGGGAATATAGCCCCGGTGTCGCCAAAATCTGCTGTCTTCAGTAGTCAGAACAGCTTTGACCATATATTTGGAAATTTGATCAAGGGGAGCAAACCAGTCAGAATAGCGGGAAACTTCGACTACTATGGATTGACCACCGGGTTCAATGATTTCAAAGTCGAAATCTTTTTTGATTCTCGAACTTCTGAAATAAGGAGGAGCTTTGAGTACATTGCAATTCTCAATGGGAATACTGCCTCCCAGTTCAATTGTCTTTTTGGAAATATCGGCAAAATTAACTTTGGCTCTGATTTTGGAATGCAGTGATCCTGCGAGTTTAAATTGAGAAAGGTGGGGAATCAAACCTGCAGGGATGGAATCTTTAAGGCGGTTACAGTGAATTTTCGGAATTTCAATCCAGGTGGCCACCATTGGTTTTTTGCTTTTCAGATTAGTAATTTTACCCTTAACCAGGGCTCGGGCAAATTTGTGTTCTATCTCAAGATTTTCAATCTGGAGTTTATCCTGATTGCGATCATAACTGAGAGCGAATTTGGAGTTTAGCTTTTTGAATTCAAGGGGGAGGGTAGAGATAAGCTTATGATAGATCCTGAGTTTGTCTACAGAACCTGTGCCCTTGATTGAAACCAGTTTGGGAGAAAAAACGAATTTGAAGGAAGAATCTATTTGAATATTCTCTTTTTTGGGGAGAGGCAAAACTTCCGGCAGGAAGGAACCGGGTTTGAGATTGGACAAAAGAACTTTGCCTGACAATTTTCCGGAACTGTGGTTCCAATTACCGTGGGTTTTGATTTTGCCCAGTTCCGGCAGGATTTTACCTGTTACCAGAAATGAAATGTTCTGGTTTTTATCAGGTTCCAATTCCACATAACCTGTGTAGAGCTTCATTTTCTTTGACAGATTCCAGGTCAACTCTTTCATGGTTGCTCTTTTTACTTTTCTGTCCGGGCTTATTTCCAGATTAAGGGTATTGATGAAATAAACGGGAATCAACCTGGAATCGAGAGCTACATTTTCCAGTTGAATTTCTCCTCCCTCTTTTTTAGTAAATTGGCCATTTCCGTCTTCACAGACTATTTTACCTTGTTTGCTGCTGATATTGAGCCAGAGCCCGTTTAAGGCAATTTTATTCCAACTGATGGAGCCTCCGCTGTAGGTAGGGGTTTTGAAATTACTGCTTTTGTGTTTCAGTTCTTTGATATCACCCTTGATTCCGGTATTGTTCAAAGTTATTTTCCCCAATTTGATTTTGAGAGGCAGGATGCTTGTTAATTGATAGGTATCAACTTTGATTTCTTTTATGGTTATTCGCAGGTTTTCCCCTTGCAATTCAATATCTTCCAGCTCAATGGAATTCCAGCCGAGGCTGATGTCAAGCTTATTCAGTTTGAACCCTCTGGTGGCAACCACTTTGTTTAATTTTTGACGAAGAATTGTTTTTATTTTACGGGGAATATACCAGTAACTGAATCCGGAAACAGCGAAGATTGGAAGGAAAACAAACAGGAGGAGTTTTTTCATGAAACTATTGACAGATGAGGCCTATTACCAAAGTTCCCCCGCCTTTTTGGGGTCCGGCCAGAAACATGGGTTTGTCCCTGGAAAGTTTCATTACCATGCTGTAAATAGGGGAATATTTCTTCTTTTTTTCTTTCTTTTTCAGGATCCTCAATTTGATGCGATAGCGAGTTTTGTTGTTGCTGCTCAGGATTCTGTCGAGAAGTTTTATTGATAATTTCAAATTGCTGCCGATCTTGGCACTTTTCTCCCGGTTGGAAAGAGCAAGTTGGTTTTTGTTCAACAATTTGAAACTTTTATAAATTTTAAAGGGCATCTTTTTAAAAATATGTTTGAATTTTTTGAGGGATTTGGAATAGGCGCCCTTTTCTTCCTTTGCAAGAATTGAATAGGTGGTGCACTTGACCTTGTTATCGGCTTGGGCATCGGGAAGCAAAAGCAAGGTTGCAAGTTGAAAGGTAAATATTGATAAAACAATTGATTTCATAGGTTATTCTCCTGTTTTATATTGTTGGAGATGCGTCTTTGAAAGGTATCCAGATTACCGTGATCATGGAGCCGTCTTTGTCTTTGACTTTGAAAACGGTGGTAATGACATCGTCCTCGGTATCCATGCGCTCAATCACACAGGAATCATCTTTGTTGATGATTTTTTCTATATTCAGATCCGGTTGGGGCAGAGTTTTGTTATTAAGCTTATTGTCCAGAAGAGGATTTGATACATTTTTGAGATTTTTGTGGTCAGGTTGTTTGGTTTTTACCAGAATGTTCTTTGGTGAAGTATTACGATTTCTTACCTGATTTACTTTGGAATCAGTTGTTTGGTTGACGGTTGCCTGATTTTTGTCAAGAATTCCCGTGGCCAGAGCAAAGAAATATACTACTGCCAGAGCCACAGCCGCCCCGGTAAAGGCCGGAACAAAACCGCTAATGATTTTTTGAGTCGTTGTTGGCTGTTTTCTGGTTTCAGTTATTATTTTGAGAAGTTCTGTGCTGGAAACAGCAGGTTCTGGCTGAGTACCAGCTTCTTCCAGGTTGATCCTGCTGTTTAATTCTTTCCAGAAAGGTTCCATCTCTGGAGTTTGAACAGGAATTGAATTGAGTTCCCTCAATTGTTGGGAAAAAAGTTGCAGTTCTTTATATTGTTCCCTGGTATCGGGATTTTGTTCCAGGTAAGTTTGGACTTTTTGCTTATTTTGGGGATCGAGTTCCTGGTCCAGAAAACCGCTGAGGAGTTCAGGCTCGATTTTACCTGTGTTTTTAGTGGTCATCTTATTAGATCTCCGATGATGAATATCCGTGTTTCTTCATGAATTCAATAATCTTTTTGCGGGCATGGTGTAGCCTCGACATGACTGTGCCTTTGGGACAGTCTGTAATTTTGGCTATTTTCTGATAACTCATTCCTTCCATCTCCCGCAGAATAATAATGTTGCGGTGCTGGGCACTGAGAGTTTCAAGAGCTTGTTGCAAAAGTTCCAGAACCTCTCGTCGTTTGGTGGATTTCTCGGGATTTTCCCGGCGCTGATCACCGGTGGGGGAAATCCTCTTTTTGTCCCAGGAAAGTTCGTCCTGATATTCAGTCTTTATTTTGCGACCTGATTTGCGCCAGTGATCAATGCACAGATTGTACAGAATCCGGTGAAACCAAGTGTTGAAAGACGCATCATGACGAAAGTTTTCAAGATTTTTGTAAACCCGGACAAAAGCTTCCTGGGTGATATCCCAGGCCGTTTCTTTTTGGCCGACATTTTTGATTACAAAACCGAAAGCCCAGCCGCGATGCCTGCTGACCAGCTCTTTGAAGGCCAGTTCATCCTTGGCAACAGCTAGATTTATCAATTTTGAATCGCTGTACTCAGAGTAATCCTTCACACGACTCCTTAACTGACGGATAACAAATGTAATTTATTCTAAAAAAGTTAAAAAAAAATTAAATGCAGTTGAAACTGCCTGAATATTTACAAAAAAAAGAGTTTTGAGCAATAAAATTAATCTTTTACTGAAAAACTCCTTTCCAGAATAACTATTTTTTCGTGTTTTAACACATTTTGCAGCGGAAACCAAAAGGTACCTGTTTGTCAGCCCCTTCTCATTTAAGAATAGGGCTTTTCTTTCATAAAATTTGAGAAAAACAGAATATTTCAGTTAATATTATTGCAAATTGGTTGCCAAAATTATATATCAGATTCAAATGATTAAAAGTAAAGAGCTTTTATTATCGTTAAATTTTTACATGATTACAATTTTTTACAGGGG
Source organism: Deltaproteobacteria bacterium (assembly GCA_027858615.1). Classification (GTDB taxonomy): domain Bacteria; phylum Myxococcota_A; class Polyangia; order HGW-17; family HGW-17; genus JAQICJ01. Next base: position 6,176 of record JAQICJ010000050.1, on the reverse strand, counting down.
TACGTATGCTTGACAGATATTGTTCCGAGGAGATGAAACAGCTTTGGGATCTTGGCCAGAAATACCAATATTGGCTTAAAGTTGAATTGGCAGCCTGCAGAGCCATGGAGGCCAAAGAAATGGTTCCCCGGGGAACTGTGGCTAAAATAGAGGGCAAGGTTGAACTTGATCCCCAAAAAATTCTGGAAATTGAGAAAGTTACCCGTCATGATGTAATTGCTTTTCTCACCCATGTGGAAAATCAAGTGGGAGAACCGGCCCGCTGGCTTCATTTGGGCCTGACTTCTTCTGATATTCTGGATACTTCCTTTGCTCTTCAGTTGAAACAGGCTCTGGAAATGATCATCACCGAAGCCGAAATTCTGGCAGATCATTGTAGCCATCAAGCTCTGGAACACAAAGACACAATCATGATCGGCAGAACCCACGGGATTCAGGCAGAACCTACCACCATGGGGGTAGTATTTGCTATGTGGTATGCCGAGATGGTTCGCAATATCAAAAGGTTGAGAACTGCTCTGTGTGATATATCCTTTGGTAAAATTGCAGGAGCAGTGGGTAATTATGCCAATCTTGATCCCGAGGTGGAAAAAGCAGCTCTAGATGAACTGGGATTAAAGCCGGAACCGGCAGCAACCCAAGTGGTTCAAAGGGATCGACATGCCTTTGTTTTTTCGACCCTGGCAATTATGGCAGGAACTGTGGAAAAAATGGCTGTTACTATCAGACATTGGCAACGCACCGAAGTTCATGAAGCTGCAGAACCTTTTGGAAAGGGTCAGAAAGGGTCTTCGGCCATGCCCCACAAACGCAATCCCATCCTCTGCGAAAATATAACCGGTCTGGCCAGAACCATAAGAAGTTATGCTGCTCCCGCCCTCGAAAATATAGCATTGTGGCATGAAAGGGATATCAGCCATTCCAGTGTGGAAAGAATTATTGCACCGGATGCTACTTCTTTGACTCAGTTCATGTTGAAAAGGGCCGGCCGCGTAGTCAGCGGTCTGGATATTTTCCCAAAAAACCTCGCCCGCAATCTAGAACTTACCGGTGGTCTGGTTTTGAGTGAAGCTGTTTTGCTGGAAATAGTCAAAGAAGGAGTCGGCCGGCAAAAAGCCTATGAAGCAGTGCAGAGTTGTGCCATGGAAGCAACGGAAAAGGGTGGAGATTTCAGAGAATTGCTCCGGAACAATCCCTTGATTAAAAAGCATTTGGGCGAAAAGCAACTTGATAAAGCTCTGAATATTAATCACCATGTCCGCCATTGTAATTTTATCATTCGACGGGCTTTGGCGGAAAAATACTAAGGAGATCTCATGCAGGAAATCAAACAGCTTATTGAAAAGTACAGAAACAAAACTTTTCCGCGGCTGAATACTGACAAACTCGTGTTGTTTCACCAGGGAAAGGTTCGCGATATCTACAAATTAGAGGAAGATAAACTTCTCTTTTTTATTTCCGACAGAGTCAGTGTTTTTGACAAAGTGGTGGGAGAAGTGCCCTTCAAGGGGCAGATTCTCAATTCCATTTCAAATTGGTGGTTTGAACAGGTAAAACAGATAATACCGGTTCATTTGCTGGAAGTTCCTCACCCTTCCATGTCCATTGTCAAAAAACTTGAAACCCTCAAGGTGGAAATTATTGTCAGAGGTTATCTTGCCGGCAATTCCTCAACTTCTATCTGGACTGCCTATAAAAATGGAAATCGTACCTATTGTGGACACAAACTGCCCGAGGGACTGGTAAAATACCAGGTTCTGCCCCGGCCTCTGGTTACTCCTACCACCAAAGGTGATGTGGGTGAACACGATGAATTGATCAGCAAAGACGAGATCATCAAAACCGGACTTGTAGGCAAAGATCTCTATGAAACACTAGAAAAAAAAGCTTTGGCTTTATTTGAACTGGGCAGCAATCAGGCCAAAAAACGGGGATTGATTCTGGCTGATACCAAATATGAATTCGGCCTTGATAAAACCGGGGAATTATATCTGATAGATGAGGTACATACTCCAGATTCTTCCCGTTACTGGTACCAAGAAGATTATAAAAAGAGATTTGCCATGGGCAAAGCACCCAGAGGACTAGACAAGGATTATGTGCGCAATTACATGAAAGAACAGGGTTATAATGGCGAAGGCAAAATTCCCCCTCTTCCGGATGAAGTTAAACTTGAAGCGGCAACACGTTATGCTTATTTATACCAAAAGCTCACTGGCAAAGATTTTAGACCTCAAATTGTTTCTCCCCTCGAAGTAGTTGAAAATCAACTTTAGCCCAAAAGGATAAGAAGATGTGTGGAATTTTCGGAATCTTTGATCATGATGAAGCAGCCAATTTGACCTATCTGGGATTGTCTTCTTTGCAACACCGGGGTCAGGAAGCTACCGGTATTGCCTGTATAAACAACGATGGCACCAAGATGGAGGTGGTCAAAAGGGGCGGTCTGGTAGCCGAAGGTTTTGGCAAGGAAGAAATTCGCAGATTAAAGGGCAAAAAAGCAGTGGGTCACGTTCGTTATTCCACCACCGGAGCTTCCATAGTCAGAAATGCTCAGCCTCTTTATGTCAATTATCGCCATGGTGATCTGGCCTTGGTTCATAACGGCAATTTGCTGCAATCCGCCAAGTGGAGAACAACCCTCGAAGACAAGGGAGCTATTTTTCAGTCTGTATCCGATACAGAAATTCTTATCCATCTTATGTCCCGCTCCGATGCCAAAACTTTAAAGGATCGGGTGGTGGATGCACTCTCCCGGGTGCGGGGTGCTTATTCTCTCCTATTCTTGGGTGAAACAGGAATGGTGGCGGCTCGTGATCCCTGGGGTTATCGTCCTCTGGTCATAGGCAAAATAGATAATTCCTGGGTTTTTTCTTCAGAAACTTGTGCTTTTTCCCTGATCAATGCCCAATTTGTTCGTTCCGTGGAACCCGGTGAAGTGGTTCTGGTGAACGAAAATGGTCTGCAATCGTTTTTCCCCTTCAAGGAACACAAGAACAAAGCCAAATGTATATTTGAACATGTATATTTTGCTCGTCCCGATACCAACATGTTTGGACATAGTGTCTACAAAACCAGAGTTCGCAGCGGCAGAATTCTGGCCAGAGAACATTCTTGTGAGGCTGATTTGGTGATTCCCGTTCCTGACAGTGGCATAGCAGCCGCCATAGGTTATGCCGAAAAATCCAAAATTCCCTTTGCCATGGGTTTGATCAGAAGCCATTATGTAGGCAGGACTTTCATCGAGCCTTCCCAGTCCATCAGATCCTTCGGAGTCAAATTGAAGTTGAGTCCGGTCAAGGATTTACTCGAGGGAAAGCGGGTGGTTGTTGTTGATGATTCATTGGTCAGGGGTACAACTTCTCGTAAAATTATGGATATGATCAGGGAAGCCGGAGCCAAAGAAATTCATCTCAGGATTGCCTGTCCCCCGGTTACCCATTCTTGTTTTTACGGTATCGATACTCCTACCAGAGAAGAGTTACTCGCTTCCAGTAAAAACAACCGCGAAATTGCCAATTTTGTTCATGCAGATACTCTTGGTTATCTCAGCAAAGCAGGACTGCTTGATTCAATGGGAGATAAAAATCCTGAAAGTATTTATTGTACCGCCTGTTTTGATGGTAATTATCCACAGTCGCCTTCTGCGGATCTGGCAACAAACATGCCCCCTTCCGTCTGAGTTGCAATCGAGTCGTTTACAAAATCTAGTTTGATTTATAGAAAGGATTTATTATGAATTATGCAGTAGTTACAGGAGCCAGTAGTGGTTTGGGCAGAGAATTTGCTCTCAAGTTGGCCCAAAGAGGTTATAATCTGGTCATAACCGCCCGCAGGCAAAAAAGACTGGAAGAACTTAAAAAGCAGGTGGAAGATCAATATGGCAGACAATGTCATCTGATTGTATCTGATCTTTCCACAGAAACAGGAGTAGATAAGCTGCTGGCAGCTATCGATGAATTGCAGATAGAGGTTGAAGTTCTCATTAATAATGCCGGATTGGGCAAAAGAGGCAGCTTCGAAAAGATCAGCCATCAGGATATCAAAACCTTGATTGAAGTAGATATTATGGCTCTCACCCGTCTGGCTCATCATTTCTACAGTAAAATGGTTGTCGGCAAGGGTGGATATATCTTAAACGTTGCTTCCGTGGCGGGTTTTAATCCCATTCCCTTTTTCAGTGTTTATGGAGCGGCAAAAACTTATGTGCTGTTTTTATCAGAAGCTCTGGCCTCTGAGGGTAAAGATAAAAACATCAAGATTACTGCCCTCTGTCCTGGCCCGGTTAATACTGAATTTTTCGATGTAGCCGAAGCCACGGATCTGCACTTTGAAAAACTGCTCAATTCTCCCGAAAAAGTAGTGGACAAAGGTTTGAGTTGTCTTTTTTCCGGGCAGAATATATGTATACCCAGAGGCTTGTTTAAAGCTCAAAAAGTAATGGGCAAAATCCTGCCTTCCACCTTGATGACCTGGATCAGCAAAAAAATATTCAAGCCCGATTCTCCTTTAGGCAGAGACTGAATCCAATCATAAATCATTGATGACAGGGGTTAAAAAGGCAGGAAACAGAACCTTTCCGTACAGTTCAGTGGGTTGAAATTTGACAATTGTGGAGATTTCAGGAAGCAGGAGTTTCCCTCATTTAGTGGTTTGGGAGGTAATTTTAAAAGAGGTTTTCTCCTGATTCCTGGTTTTGTTCCAGCAGGGGGATTTGTTCGTTGCCGGAAGTTTTAACCGGGGGCAGGTTGGCAAGTTTTTTAAGGGCATGGTAAAGCATGGCTGAACTCAGGATGAAGGCACAGATATCAGAAAGGGGCAAGGAATACCAGACACCGTCAAGACCCATGAATAAGGGAAGCAAGAGTAAAAGGGGAATCAAAAACAAAATCTGTCTCGAAATGGAGAGAATAAAAGCGGGGACGGCTTTGCCCAGGGCCAAAAAGGTGGCACTGCCGACTATCTGGACGCCTACCAGGGGCAAAACTACGATCATGATTCTGATGATGCGGGCTCCTTCCTGCTGAAGTCGGAGGGATTTGTTGAAAAGAGAGAAGAAAAAATGGGGAAAGATATAAATGATCAAGGTAAAAGTCAGGGAAATTATAAAACTTGCCAGCAAGGTGGTTTTTATTGCCTGGACAACTCTTTTGTAATTTTTAGCTCCGTAATTATAGCCTACAATGGGTTGTAGCCCTTGTACCAGGCCAAACAGTGGCATGAATAAGAACATGGTGATTTTGTGGATGATACCATAGATGGAGATATAAAAATCACTGCCATAATGACCAAGAGAGTGGAAAAATATAATTACCACCAGAGAGGAGATTGTCTGTCTGACAAAAACACTGATTCCGATGGAGACGATTTCCTTGACCAGATCGAAGGAAATTTTCAAATTTTTCCAGTGGAGGGCCAGAATAGATTTTCCTCCCAGGAAATAACCCAGGAGAAAAACAAAACTGAAAATCTGGGATATAGTAGTAGCCAAGGCGGCACCACTGACTCCGAGTTTGAAAACAAAGATAAAGATCGGATCGAGGATCAAATTGCCTGCGGCTCCAATAAGCATCGAAGTCATGGCAATTTTGGCTGCTCCTTCGGCCCTGGCAATATTGTTGAGTGATACCGTAAAGGTAAAGAACATGAATCCCACCAGGACAATCCTGAGATATTCCATTGACAGAGGGAGAAGCTCAGGAGTAGCTCCAAACAGAACCAGGATTTCCTCCATCCAAATATAGCACAGCAGAATCATCAGATTGCTGAAGATAAAAACCAGGGAGATTACGTTGCCCAGTGTTTTTTCCGCCTTGTCTTTATCTTTGGCTCCGAGGCACCGGGAAATCAGAGAAGCTCCGCCAATGCCGAAAAGTTGACTGATCCCCATAATGATCATATGAACAGGGAAAACAATGGATATGGCTCCGATAGCAGCTACACTAACCCCTCTGCCCACAAAGATGGCATCTACCAGGTTGTACAAGGCGATGGAGATCATGCCCACAGCTGCGGGAGCACTCAGGCGGAACAGCAGTTTGGGGATACTCTGAGTTCCAAGAAGTTTGCTTCTATCGGACTTGGTCATATGAATTAATTTGTGGGGAAAAGGCGAAATGCCGAGTTTGGGATTAAAATGAACCTGAATCCCTTCAAGATAATACTCAGCTTTATAT
>JAQICJ010000003.1 GCA_027858615.1 Deltaproteobacteria bacterium | reverse complement strand
CTTTATTTTCTTGTTCCGTCTATTTTTAGATGCTGCCGATCAGGTCAAACCAGTTTATAGTGTAATAACGGTTTTTCAAACTTATGTTACCTTCTTGCAAATCTTTAAAATATTCAGTTAAGGGGCAGATTTTACTGATAATACTGGTTTTGGGAGGCTCTTTTTTTTCCTGCAAAAAGAAAGAGAATGAAGATGAAACCCAAAACAATATCAAGAAAAAAAGCAAATTGGAACCAGTGCATCTGCGTTCAAAAAACAAGAATAACAAAAAGAAAAAATTCGATATTCCTGTAATTAGCGAGAAAGAACCTAACGACTATCCCAATTGGGCCAAAATGCTTCCGGTTGGAGTTGGTGCAAAGGGATTTATCAATCCACCTTGGAAAAGCAGTGGCCCCAAAGGAATTCGTCCTGATCGAGATGTGTATAACTTCACTATACCAGGGCCAGGGAAGAAGATTTTATGGGCCAGGCTTAAAGGAATAGAGAATATTGATCTTTACCTCTCTGTCTATCAGAAACTCGATAGAATAATGAGACAGGATGCCAACGGAGTTGGTGAAGATGAAATTATAGTCAACCTGACTTTGAAACCTGGAGAATATTATTTTAAACTTGGAGAACGCTGGCGGACGATGGATCTCAAGACTGATCTGGATAATCCTTATTTCTTGTATTGGAAATTGTCAGAGCCGAGCCTGAGTGAAGAAATAGAGCCAAACAACCGTCGCATGCAGGCAAATAAAATTACTATCGGAAAAACAATAAAGGGATATTTGAGTTCTGGCAGCGACTATGATGTTTTCAAACTTCCAGGCAGTGATCAGGTTTTCAGAATAGATTATTCTCCACCCAAAGGAATTGATTCAAGAGTATCATTCTGGACAGAAACAGGCCTTGAAAAAGAAATTAATATCAATGTAAAAAAAGAAAAGCTGGTTTTAAGAAGGTTCAAATTCAAAGATCTTGTTGAATTTTTGATGATAACTCCTTCCAGTAAGCAAGAATACAGTCTTACCCACAAGTACAATTTGAAGATCAGTATTGAGGGCAAGATGGATAAGATGGAACTTGAACCCAATGATACTCCGGATAATGCTAAACAGCTTAAAAAAAATAATGGTGTAATGAAGGGATATCTTTCCCACAGCGAAGATGTCGACTATTTTATCTTGAACCTGAAAAAAGATTCACTGTTGACTTTGGAGGCAGAATTAGGAACTGATACCAAACTGAAATTATGTATAATCAAGAATAAATCAAAATTGTGCAAAAAATCATCCGAAGCAGGAGAAAAAGCACGGTTTTTGCACCAGTATCTTGAAAAAGGTGATTATTACATCCGTCTTGAGGGGATTGATTCCTGGGAGGCGGAGAAAAATTATACACTGAAGTGGAAAAGTGAAGAATACCAGGATGGAGATGAGAAAGAACCCAATAATAACAGGAGAAAAGCAAATGAAATCAAGCCCGGAACTCCAGTGAGAGGTTATCTTTCTCCTGAAAAAGATACTGATTATTATAAATTTTCACTCAGGGGAAAACTTAATAATCCTCCAATAATTAAATTGCAACTCACAGGTGGGGTCAGTGTATCACCGATTTTGATTTTGAAAGACAGTTGGGGCAATACAGTGCTAGAAGATAAAAAGGGAGTTTACACAGGAACCCGGAAATTGAAAACTCCAATTCATCCCCGTAAGACTTATTACATAGTAGTTAAAGATAAAACAGGATCCCAGACAAGTTCCAAAGTACCATATATCCTGAGACTAAAAAAAGAAGAATAATTTTAATTGATAAAAATGGAAAACAGCAGAGGTGTGGGAGAATTGCTAAGACTTGGGTTGAACAGTCTTCCTGGATAAAGATGGTTGACCACAAGTTATCCGGGAATTTGGCAACTATGAGTGCTTATTCAACAGTGATGGGTCCATCAACTGGTACTGTGATCCATCTGAAGTTATCTATGACCACAGCACTGTCAAGGATGTAATCTCCTTCGTCATGGATGGAGAAGATCAATTCGATTTCCGAATTGGGTTCGACAGGGGCTCGGGTAGTTAGCCAGCCAGAGGCTGAACCAATATCACCTTCATAGCCTGTACCGTTGATCGACTGGGAGAGGTTGCCGGGTTCTTCGAAATAATCGTTGTTGACGGTAATTGCATTTTCATTGCCGTCAAAAGAGACATTCAGGTGGGTGGCGTCAGCGGAATTTTCGCCCAAAATGGCATAGAAAGTATCATTGTAAGCAGTGCCGACATATTCTGGATATTCGCTGGAGAGGAAGATGAAGTCAAAAGAGATGCCGGTGGCATTGCCGGGAACCCTTAAAATCATTTTTACCTGGGTAAGATCTGTACAGGTTGCACCTGCTCCATCGTCAGGATTGTCAATGTAAGAAGCTGGATCTGTGGCACTGTATCCCAGATCCATATCAGTATCCTGAGGACTGGGATTTAAAACTTCACCGGTAAACAGCACCAGGAACTGGCAACTGCGGGGAAGTACAGGATCTTCTTCGGTAACTACTCTGGGGGCTACAGTTTTAATATCGCCCCAGCCGGTGGCATTGGCAGTATATCCGGAGGCATCATAAGAAACGATGGCCCAGGATTGAGCACCCAGTATCTCAACAGGTTGGGCAAACATATTGCTGTTACACATGCCAAGGGCGTCAGCCAGGCTGGCATCAGGCCCAACGTTTAGCAGTTGGTAGGTTGCTTCATCTCGGGCACAGTCGCAGGGTGGAAGTATTTCATCTACAGCGTTGTTGCAGTTGTTATCGATTCCATCTGTTGGATCTTCTACACTGACTGGTCCTCTAGCAGCATCCGAATCGTCACAGTCGCCTTCACATTCAGAAAACCCATCACCGTCATCATCAGTTTCATCCATATCCGTCAATCCGTTGCAGTTGTTGTCGATTCCGTCATCGCAAAGTTCCACTTTCATCGGGTTGACTTCAGGATCGTTGTCATCACAATCATATTCACTGCCAAATCCATCGTTGTCATAGTCATCATCGGTGAAGCCGTTGCAGTTATTGTCGACACCATCCGGTACTTCTGTAACTCCGGGATGAATACTGGCATCTTCATCATTGCAGTCACCGTCATTGATTGAGTAACCGTCGCCATCCTTATCCAAAAATTTGTCATTATTGACATTGTTGGTCCCACTGTTGAACTTGTTATTGGTGTTGTCTTCACTGGGGTTGCAGGCAGCAAACAGGAAAATTGACAGAAAAAAAGAAAGAATAATTTTCATTTTAACAGCTCCAGATAAAAGAAAAAGTTGATTAACTTCAATAAAAACTTATCATAAATATTCAATTTTTCCACCGAGAATAAAAAAAAATAACAATAACCAGACCGGGTCGATTTTAACAATAACCAGACCGGGTCAATTTTGTCCCCTTTTTTTCCAACTTTTCCCACTATAATTTTCCACCTTCATTAAAATTTCAATCCCTGTTAATAGGGATTGGTGGCATCGATATAAAATTTACAAGCTTTTTTCAAACCACCGTTACAGGCTTTTTTAAACAATTGAAGAGCTAGATTCTGATTTTTACTTATCCCTGCACCTTTGTAGTACCTGTAGGCAAGTTTTGCACAGGAATTATAATCAGAATTATTGCATTTTTTATGTAAAGTTCTGTTAATTTCCTTTTGAATAGCTCTGCTACTTTGTTTTGAGTTTGATATCTCTTGCATATTTTTTGCAGGAAGGGATTGACCCAAAGAATTGTTCAATTCTTCATCAGTTTTTATTTTGATTGCTTTTCCAGATGCTACTGCTGTTATTACCAGTAATCCATTTTTATTGGTATTGATATTTATTCGATATTGAGTTCCCATTAACAAATCAGAATCAGAATGAGAACTGATTGCATTATACAAAGCTATTTGTTTTGCATATTTTACGGCATCATTCAGATTTCCACTGCCAAATCCCCAGATTTCAATGGTGCCATAATTTCCGCCCTTTGCTTTAATAACATGCACAGGAAAAGGAAAAAAACTTTCGAGAGCAGCTTCTCCTTTACCGGTAGATTTCGTCAGTACAGAATATTCATTTCTTTTCAAATTTGAGAATTCAAGTCTTTTTCCATGTTTGGTAGTTGGAATCAACTCTTTAAAATAATTACTGGAACAAGATGTAAGTATCATGAGAATAAACGTAAATTTTTGCATTTGCCATGCCTCCAATACAGGGTTTTTAAGTATTAAAACTAAATGATTGTCTTTAATTTTATGATACGAAAGGTTCATATAGTGACCCTGACCTAATTTTTAAAAAAAAAGATGACCAAGTCGATTTTACATCTATTTTCCACCATTCTTCACTGTCATTTTATAACTTATTCCAATGTACAGTAGGCTCCAGTGCCCTTTCTTTCCAGAATAATCGCAAAAAGCTAATAAAGCACTTCCATCGCAATTTATAACAGGGTTCTGTGTCCTTCTTTCCGGAAAAACTCTTAACCAAGAATTTGCCGATATTGCTATCCTTTCCCTGCTTCCATCCCTGCAAAACCAAATCTTTTTTCAACTTTTTTTAAAAAAACGTCGAGATTATTTTTCTCCTTTCGAAAATAGAAGTGAAATTTTTTTAAGGCACCACTACG
>JAQICJ010000305.1 GCA_027858615.1 Deltaproteobacteria bacterium | reverse complement strand
GTTTGGAGATGGGCATGACCAGGCGTAAAAATCTGAGCAGCCGATAAGCTTCAGGAAAAGAGTCATCATTGGGTGAAACTTCCAACAAGGCTCTTTCACATACGGTTTTCAGAATACCGGGTTCATAGACCAGAGCTGAGTTGAACATCACATCGGCTCTTTCCTGAAAAGGAAAGATATGCTTTTTTTCACCCTTGCGTACAGAAGGCCATCTTTTAATGGTTTCAGCCGCATCATAATTTCTGTATCTGCGATCCCTCACGATTCTTCTAATCAGTCTGGTATCCGAAGTAAAAATCCTGTTGTGATCATCAATGCAAAGTTGGGTTAAAGCACTGATATAAATTTTGAATTTGCGATGAGCCAGTACCGATGGCGTCAACTTATCGTTGAGTCCATGAATACCTTCAACAATCAAAACCTGATCACGTGCTAATTTTTGGGGTATCCATTGGCTTTTCGGAATTTTGCCGCCTTTTTTGAAATCAAAAACAGGTATTTTTGTAGTTTCACCAGCAAGGAGTTTGATAAGTACACTGTTGAAAAGTTCGAGATCAATAGAATCGATACTTTCAAAATCATATTCGCCATATTCATCAACCGGAGTTTGTGAGCGTTCTACAAAGAAATTATCCATTTCCAGGGTTACAGGTCGGATACCGTTTACCATCAGTTGGACAGCCAAACGCTTGGAAAAAGTGGTTTTTCCTGATGCTGAAGGTCCTGCTATCAGGATCAATCTGATCTCAGGCTGTTTTTCAGTTATCTGATCAGCTATGGAGGCAATCTTCTTTTCGTGGAACCCTTCAGAAACTTGAACAATTGGAAAAATATTGCGAGAAAGCACTCTTCCGTTCAATTCACCGAGATTGACCACCCCCAGGCGCGAGTTCCAATCTCTTGTTTCCATGTAAGTTTTGAATAATTTGGGATATTGTTGTATTTCTCCGGAAATATCCGTATCGGTGCTGGTGGGAAAACGAAGAACCAGACCGGGCCAGTAGGGATCGATTTTGAAGTTTTTGATATAACCCGTTGAGGGGGCAAAGGGATCATGAAAAAGATCAAAGGAAGTACCGCAACGGACTATCCTGACTCTAGGTTCCCAATGAATTCTGAGCAGATTTACCTTTTCATTTTGTCCCTTTTGCTGAAGCATTTGCTTGACCTGGTTGACATGATAGGATTTTACTTCAAAAGGAATATCTTCGGCTACAATCTTCCTCATTTCTTTTTCGATTTCTTTGATCGTATTGTTGTGAATTCCGTTGTTGAAACCCCGCAGTTGAAAAAAATACCCATCCTGAATGGATTGACCTATAACAGGTCTCTTATCTGGATACAGCCTTCTGATGGCTTCAAGCAGAATCAAGGATGCACTTCTGCGATATACGCTCTGACCCTGTCTGTTTTCAATTGTTATTGGCTTCAGTTCTATATCAGCCCTGATGGGAAGATTCAATCCATACAGCCTGTTGTTGACAATTGCAGCTATGTGTTGCTCTCGTTCTTTCTTATCACTGTATATATCTTTGAGAAAATCAACCAGCAGCGTATTGTAAGGAACCTGGTGAATTTTGCCTTCGACGTTTACATTTATTAATTTTTTTGCTTTTTTTGTCATGATTTATTAATCTTTTTATTTTTTGGGTTTATCGGGGTTTGGTCCTTTGCCATGAAGCTTCTTTTTGCGGGCTAAGAATTTTTCTTTAAGGCATTTTTTTAATTCTTGGCATTGATCGCCTCGATATTCATTGACACATTCTTTGAAAGCTGATTTTTTGGCTTTGCCGGTTTCTGATTTATCATGTTTGCATAATTTTCTGCATATTTTGAATCTTTTGTTTTCACCTTCTTTTTTTTCAAAGAGTTTCTGGTTGCACCAACCGAGTTGCAGGCAAATATTGTGACAAGTCAACTTGTCATCTTTGTTCAGAGATCTGAATTTGATAATTTCTTTGCTTTGATCAACTTTTCTCGGTTTTTCTTTTCCTTCTTTTCCCTGTTTCAAACCTTTGTCACTTTTAATTTTATTTTTCAGGCGAGGGGTTTTGGTGTTTGAAGAGTTTTCATTGTTGTTACAAGTTGAAAAAAGTAAAAGTATAATCAAGGTAAATAATTTATTAATCATGATGTTATCCTGGACGCTTTGAGTGGTAGTTTTGAAAGGTAAAACGATTAGAGTACATGTATATTAATGAGCAAAGATGGTTTTTTACCAAAAACACTTTTGAGATATTTACCCAGCTCTTTTTTGAGGTGAATTTCCAGTTTTTCAGGGGAAGAAACATTGCCGGAGGTAGCCTCAATCAGGGTTGCCATAGTTGATTTGATACGTTTATGTTCATCTGTTTTACCGGTTCCGATAAAAGTGATATCAGGTTTACCAAGAATTTCATCGCCGTTCAGAATTATCGAGATTGCTGCGGCCCCGCAGAAAGCCAGTTTTTTTCTTTGTTTGAAAGTTTTTTCCTCAATCTCGTAATCTCCGGGATAATCGTATTTGATAAAGTTCAACTCTTCATTTTCCCGATGCCAGTGGTTGTTGACCCAAGTAAGCAGATCTCCGTTATGGGGAATAATGGTTTCTTTAATCAAATTTTCGGCGAGGTTGGCTGCAGCATCAAGATGGCGCAAATCTCCATGGATGGGAATGAAAATCTCCGGAGAAATGATTTTGATCAGATTCATGATGTCAGCAGCACCACCATGGCCTGAAACATGAAGGGGCTGTTCTAAACAGGACTGATCTATAATGTTGACTCCCAATTTGATGATATTACTTTTAATCTGGTTGATTTTAGCTTCATTGCCCGGAATTTCCCTGGCACTGTAGATGAAGGTGTCACTTGGTTTGAAACTGAACCTTCTGGTTCCGCTTTTGGATGATCTGGTGAGAGCCGAGTTGAACTCTCCCTGAGAACCTGAAATTAGAATAATTAATTTTTCATCAGGCAGTGATTTTATTTTATTTTCCTTGATTATTGTATTGGAATAACCAGACAAAACTTTGGTCTGACGAGCTGCATCAAAGTAGGAATGCATTGATTTGCCAATGAAAGCAACTTTTTTGCCGGTTTTGCGAGCAACGTTGAGAATTGATTTTACCCGGGGAATATTGGATGAAAAAGAAGTGATAATTATTCGGTTTTTAGCTCCATTTATCAAGTTGGCCAAGGAATCTTCCACATTACGTTCACTGCCGGATAAAGTATCATCAAGAGCTCCGGTGGAATCACAAAGCATGATCTTCACTTTGCCGATTTCATGTTTTAACTTTTTCAGGTTATAGTTGCCAAGATTGTTGGATGAGAGCTTGAAATCCCCGCTGTGGAAAATTTTGGTTCCTGCAAAATCAAAAAGCAGAGAAGTTGTATGGGGAATGGAATGGTAGGTAAAATAAGAAGTTACTTTAATCTGATCAGTGAGTTCGCAGGATTTTTTATTCCGGAGCAAGTGAAAGAGGGAGGAATCGTAATGTCTTCCCAGGTTTTTTTTCTTGATAATCTCCATGGTGTATGAAGTTGCATAAATGGGAGCCTTGACGATATTCATCATTTTATCAAGGGCTCCGATGTGATCCTGGTGTCCGTGAGTTATAACATAGGCTTTGATTTTATCTTTATGTTCAGCAAAAATTTGAGGATCAGGGATTTCATAATTGATTCCATAGTGTTCCAGATCAGAAATGTTGATGCCGCAATCAACGACTATTTCTTCGCTGCCGTTACCGATGATCATGCAATTCATGCCGAATTGTTCACAACCGCCCAGGAATTTGATTGAGAGATGGCTTTCAGGAGTTTTTATCATAATTTTTATTGAGGATAGTCGATAAGTGGTTTGTTTTTATCCAGGTGTCGTTTTCTGCTTTTTTGCAATACTTTGCGGATACCGGGAGGGATATAGATTTTATCGAGGTTAAAAAGTGAAAGATTTTCAGAAAGGATGGCTGTTTTTTCGGAAAGATTAATCCCCGGTTCAATGATAATCCTGTATTTTTGTTTGATTTTGCAGACTCCACCTTTGCGGGGATAAAGGGATTTAATTTTTTCGTAATGCAAATCTATCTCAAGTTTTTCAGAGATGGCTTCCAGTTCTTCGAGGAGAAGAGAAAGGTTCATGCCTTTGGTCGCTTTTTTAGTTTTCATTATTTTTGTTGTTTGAGCTTTTTTCGAGATCCAGGATATTTGCCTGGCCTACATATTTTCTGGTTTCAAATTT
>JAQICJ010000270.1 GCA_027858615.1 Deltaproteobacteria bacterium | reverse complement strand
CTGAAAATCCAGAGATTGAAAAAAAGAAAACGTCAGGGGGGGAATAGACTGGTCATGTTTCCTAGGGAGGGAGTTTACCTGCTTTTAGTTTATTGAGGAAATGTTCAGGCAACAGAAGGTGGGAAAACATGACCTTGGAGGGTGAGGGAAAACATAACCCCGTTATGGTTGCATGTATCGGAATGAAAAGAATAATAGCGATAGAGACAGGGAAAACATAACCAGGAAATGTTCAGGCAACAGAAGGTGGCAACAGAAGGAGGGTAATATGACCTTGGAGGGTGAGGGAAAACATAACCCCGTTATGGTCGCGTTCCGTTATGGTTGCATGTATCGGAATGGAAAGAATAATCGCGATAGAGACAAAAAATCAATATTTGTTTTACGAAAGAATGATGTTAGAGTAATATAGTTTGGAATTAATTTATTGTTGACTTCCATTATTTGTTTCTGTTTTGTTGGAGTTTAAATGTGGAAGTCTTTTATACACAGAATAATCTTAAGAATTTCCATGAATAAAACTACTTTATTTATTTTGGTGAGTCTATGTTGCTTATTTCCCTTCAGGGTCAAGGCACAAAACAACGAAAAAGATGATACATGGGCAAAAAAATCATTGCTGGTCTACAATCCAGTTTGGGAAAATGAAAAAGATGTGCCTGAATTTATAAAGGCTAAGCTTGAAAAAATAGTTGTGGAATCCAATAATTATAAAGGTTGGTCTTTGCAACAGGTGGGATATTTTCCTTTGGTCATGCGTTCCAAACTTGAACGTGCAGAGACTAATTATAAATTTGAAATCTGGGTTTCAGAAATTACCGGCAAAGAAATTGTCAGGGAAGTTGGCAAATGTCTCGTTTGCAGTTCAACTGAAGCTGCAGACAAATTGAAGGAGACAATAAAAACTCTCATTGATAAACTCAATAAAATTTACACGGATAAAAACAAAGGTGCTGAATCTGATTCCAAAAAGAAAGCAGATCAAGATAAGAAGAAGACTGAAGCTTCGCAAAAAAAAGTTAAAATAGTAACAAAGATAAAGTATCAAGAAAAAGAACCGGGAAATTTCAATATTCCACAATGGGATCACCCTTCTCCTCCAAAAAAATTATGGTTTTACGGTGCAACTTCCATTTCGGCAATATCTGTTATCACAGGAATAACTCTGCTTGCCATCAACCAGAATCCAAGTTGTGATAAAAACTATTCCCAGCAATGTTCTGAGCGTTATTCCACTGGTGCTGCCGGTTGGGCGTTTATGACAACAGGATTGGTTGCAGGAGGAGTTGCATGGTACTTGTATTACAAAATTAATGGCAAGAGTAATTCAGAATCTTCAAACGTTTCAATTTATCCAGTGGTGGGTAGTCAATTGAAAGGACTTGGGTTGTCCTGGAATTTCTAATTTTTTTAAAGTTGATTTTCGTTAGGGAATTGAAACTCTTATATATAGGCTTTAAAAAATAACCCCGTTAGGGAATTTTATTTTGAATTTTATCAAAGTGTTGATTTTTACAATTGTGGTAAATATGGTTGGAATTGGTTGTACTGAACCAAATCCCGATTATGATTCTGATTTTGTTCCACCGTGTTCTTCTGGTGAATTAAAATGCAGTGAAGATCAGTCGCAAATCCTTGTTTGTCTAGAAAATGATGAAGGTAAAAAGGTTTTTACACCTGATAAGGTTTGTTGGGATGGAACTGTTTGTGTACAGGATTTTTGCGAACCTGCTCCCGAGGAGAGTTGTCAATTTCAAGCAGATTGTCAGGGCGATGATATTTGCACTGCAGTTGTTGGAAGTTCCGGCAGGATAGATAATTTTTGTATTCCTTCCCCAGTACCAGATGGCAGAGAAGTTGGCAAGGCGTGTTCAGATCATGATCAATGTTACAGTGGTTGGTGTTTTCGCAGAACTTGCTATACTCCATGTGTTGAAGACAGTGATTGTCCCTTTTCAGAAGATTGTGTTGTTCTTTCCATTACAATTGACAGTATAAAGGGAAGTGTCAGAGGTTGTGTTCTTGACTGATAATACTAACTTGAACCAACCAGTCTCAAATAATATTTAATCTTCTGGAGTTGAATTCTATGCCGTATTTCTTTTCTCCCGTTCAAAGGGCTGAATTGCTCAAGGAACCGATCAAAGCCAAAGTAAAAGATAAATGGAATAAATACTGGGATGAAAAGGAGCAGGAAAAGTATTTAGATTCTCTTATCGTCAAGATTTCTTCTCTTTTTACTTATATCTGGAGAAGTTACAGCAATGAAAAAGAAATCTTCAAACCTATCGAAAAAGCTTTGTTATACGTTTTTGAAGCCCATGCAGATCAAAAGCCGCGCAAAACCGGAGAACCATATGTCAGCCATCCCCTTGATGTTGCAATAAGTTGTGCGGAAAAAGGGCTGGATATTACCGGAATTACGGCTTCTCTTCTACATGATGTTATTGAAGATACTCCTTCTACCAAGGCTGATCTCAGAAATGAATTCGGGGATGATGTAGCCGAGATTGTAGATAGTCTTTCCAAAGTTAAATCCAAGGACAAATCCAAGATTGAAAAGGACAAAATCCAGACTTTTTTCAAGATTCTCGATTCCAACCACTCTGACAATTTACTCCGGACAATTCTCATAAAGATTCTGGATCGTCTTGATAATATGAAAACAGTAGAGGTTTTTCGAGAGGAAAAGCAAAGAAGGTATGCTCGTGAAACCCTTTATATCTACTCTTCGCTGTCCTCAATCCTGGGAATGGGTTTTATCAGTCGGCAACTAAGGGAAAGAAGTATTAAACCTTTTTTTCCCAAAGAATTCAAAAAAATACAGAAAAAACTTTCAGAACGCCAAAATGTTTATCTTAAGGAGAACAAGACGTTTCAAGATTTAATCAAACAGTTGATGGCAGATGAAATCGAAGTTAAATTTCATAGATTTTATCCTACCATTGCAGATTATCTCGATCCAGTGAGCAATTCCATCAAATACTGGATTCCGCCCTTGAAATTAAGGATAAGGGTTAAAACAATCCCGGATATGTATACTGCTCTGGGTATTATTCACAGCAACAATTTTAATGTACAACTGCCCAATAACGAAAATGAGGAAATTCCCAGACTTGATGTAATCTATGATTCCTGGAACGATTATGTGGTAAGTCCCCTGGCCAATGGTTACAGGGCTATTACCACAGAGGTCGTCTACAATGGTAATACCTGGCTTCTGGAAATAGTTTCCCATGATATTGAAGGGATAATCGATCGGGGTATATTGAGTAATTTCAAAAACAAAGAATTGCGTGACTTTTATTACACCAGTGTTGTTGCTTTTATCAACAATATAGCTGATATCGAAAGTATGCGCTATTCCGAACTCCAGGCTCTCACTTCTTCAGCTGTAGCTGATATCCAGGTGCGCACGGATGGTCGTTTTATCAGACTTCCCATTAACAGCACCATTCTTGATCTTGCCTACATTCTTGACTCGGATCTTGGTTTGTATTGCGAGGGAGGGATTGTTGACGGTACTTTTCAGGGACCTTTATTTCGTTTGCAGCACGGCATGGATGTAAAAGTGCAGGTGCAAAAAGAACCACTCATTTCCAATAAATTGCTGGATGTGATGGAAAGTCGGGTGGCTGTAGAGAATTTCAAAAGAACCATTCGCAAATATCTTCTCGGTCAGGCTTATGAATTGGGCAAGGAAGACTATAAGCGTTTTATTCGCGACAATCAAATGGATGATATCAGATTGTTCAATGAGCATGGTGAATTGCAAATTGTCAGTGTTGATGATGTCATCGATGTGGGTCTAGGCAAGACTACTCCGGGTGAAGTACTTGAATCAGCTGGGATAGAGCTCCCCACCAAAGGTCTTTTCCGTCGAAAAGTTTCCTGGATTCCCCGGATAATTTCCGAAATTGATAATGTAATGTATCATTATCCCGATTGTTGCAATATCTATCCCCGAGTGGACGATGAAGTTGTTATGCAATACAAGACCCCTGAAGATAATTACAGCAATAACCTGGGTCTGGTAGAAGTACATTTCAGTTCTTGCCCCAATCTGGACTACAATAAGCCGGTAATTCCCGTCAAATGGGACATAGTTTTTCCTGAGGAAATGGAAATCTCCATCATGGTTGAAGATTCAATCGGCCTGGCAGGCAAAATTACCGGTGTAGTTTCCCGTAATCATCTTAATATTATCTCCCTTTATACAGATTCCAAATTTACAAGCGGCCTCCGTGAGGTAAAACTCCATATAGAGTTGAGGCAGGGAGATAATTGGAAAATTGATCAGAAAAGATTTATTTCAAGCATTAAAATGTTGAGAAAAATCAAAGAAGTAAAAACGATCAATTAAATCAGGACCGGTTACAATCTGCCTCAAAGTTATATTAAAGGAGCTTAAAAGTGATTTATCTTAATGATGTAATGACTAATAAAAAAACTAAATTGGAAACCCGGGATAATAATAAAGCCGGAATATATGTATGTGGAGTTACAGTATATGATCGCTGTCATATTGGACATCTGCGTTCAATGTTGTCCTTTGATGCCATTATCAGGTATCTCGAACATAAGGGATATGAGGTAAAATACGTCCGTAATTTTACAGATGTTGAAGATAAAATCATCATGCGGGCGGGAGAAATCAAAGAAGGACCTGACGGTAAGTGGAAAGAAGCCCCCAAATATACCAACTTTGATGAGAAAGATTGGGAGCAGCGCCAAAACGATGATATGGCCATCAAGGCTGAAAGCAAAGCTTCCGACAAACATCTTTCCCTGCAGGTGTCAGAATATTTTATCCAGCAGTTTTATCAGGACTTTGCTCCTTTCGGTATGAGGAAACCTGATGTTGAGCCAAAGGTTTCAGAGCATATTCAGCAGATTATAGATTTAATTCAAGGTATTGTCGATAATGGCTTTGCTTATGTAGTTAAGGGCAATGTTTATTTTGACGTTCCGGCATACCATGACTCCACCAGGTCATATGGCAAGCTTTCGGGACGCGATTATTCCCAACTTATGGACGGAGCCAGGGTGGAAAAAGACAAGAATAAAAAGACTTCGGTTGACTTTGCTCTCTGGAAAGCCGCTAAAGAGGGCGAGCCAGCCTGGGACAGTCCCTGGGGAAAAGGACGACCAGGATGGCACATTGAATGCAGTGCCATGTCTCTTCACTATCTTGGCAACAATTTTGATATTCACGGTGGCGGCAAAGATTTGATTTTCCCCCATCACGAAAATGAGATAGCCCAATCAGAAGGCGGCACCGGAGAAGGCTTTGCCAAATACTGGATGCACAATGGTTTTGTTACAGTCAACGGGGTTAAAATGTCCAAAAGTCTGGGCAATTTCATCTCTCTGCATGATGCTTCTGATTTGGCTTTGCCCGAGGTATGGCGTTATCTGATCCTTTCTTCCCACTATAAAAGTCCCATAGATTTTTCTTTTACCAAGGAAGACGAGCAGGGCGAAATTCAAAGGGGAACAGTTGATATTGCTGCTGAAAGATTGAAATATTTCTATGATACTCTGGTCAGAGTAAATGAAGTTCTCAATAACAATGATTCGATTCCCACTTCAGTTCAAATTCTTGATGCCGACAAGGCGGGAAATCTCATGGAAAAATTCGAAAAAGCCATGGACGATGATTTCAATTCAGCAGTGGCTATTTCCCATATGGGGGAAACAGCTAAATATATCAACGAACTGGTTTCTATGAAGAAAAAGAAGGTAAAGAGAGCCGGAATGGATAACTGGCTCAGAACTCTTGCTGTACTCAGGGATGAGCTGCTCAAGGCAGGTGCTGTTTTAGGTCTTTTGCAACAGGACCCGGTGCAGTTCCAAAATGAATTTATTTCCTTTGTTCTTGATAAAAAAGCTATTGATCCCAAATGGATTGAATCAGAAATTGAGAAACGCAAAGAAGCCAAAAAGAACCGTGATTATGAAGCAGCTGATAAGATCAGGGATAACCTGCTTGCCAGTGGAATTATCATCAAGGATCTTCCAGGAAAAACGGTATGGGATGTCAGGGTTTGAATAGTTTGCTGTTGCTTGAGTCTGGAAGATGAACGAATCCCGGATCAATTTAGAAAATATTCTGTTGCGTTTGCTCCTCGGAGCTTTGCTTCCCTTGTTTCTTTTTGGCATAGGCTGGTTGTTTCAGGATCAGATCAAAGAGTTATTTATTGGAGCTCCTCTGGTTTTTATTCCAGCAGTGGTTCTTTCAGAATTACTTTTTTTACCCAGAATTACAGTTTTGCTGGTTGCAGGTCTGGTTTTCCCTATGTTTCAGGGGATAGTTCTGACAATCGTCGGTGATTTTATTGCCGCAGTTGTGGTTTGGCTTTTGGGAAGAACAGTTTTCAAACAATATCTGTCAACTTATCTTGACAATTTTCCCCGCCTCAGCAAAATAAAAAGATTCATCAGACAAAGGCAACCTCTTTTTTCCTTTGCTGTCCTTAGAATCATGCCTCTGGCGCATTATTCCTCCGTTTCCTTTCTGGGAGGAGCACTCAATGTCCCTTTTTTTGCCTTTATTGGGGGAACTTTGCTCGGAGTAGTGCCCACAGCTGTTTTTTATACAACCATTTCCTTTTTTTCCCAAATATAGATTCAAAACAAAGGTGTGTAACCGAGATGGAATTTGAATTGAAAGAGACAATTCCTCAAATCTCAGTATAAAGCACTAAAAATTTATCCAAGTTCAAGCAGGGAGGAAATTTTCGGGAGGGAAAGAAGATGAAGCAAAAAGATGAAAAAACTGGTTGTCAGGATAATAAATCTTTGAAATGGTTGAGGCTTTTGGATATCTTGCTTACTTCGGCCTGGTTTTCCTGAAGTCGTTTCCGGTTGAGTTCGACAACCTTGTCGGGTGCATTGGCCATGAATTTGGGGTTATCTAGTTTTTTGCGTACACTAAGCAGTTTTTTCTCAGATTTTTTGAGTAATTTTTCCAATCTGTCAATTTCTTCATCAAAGTCGACCAATCCTTCCAGAGGAATGAAGATTTCTCCTCCTTTTAAGGGAGTAGCCGCAGATTTTTCCGGTCTTGTCTTAACAAATTCAAGTTTGTTTACATTGGTTAATTTGCCTGTTACCAGATTACGGTTGTTTTGAATAACTTCTCTGGTTAATTTGTCATCGCAGCGTATTTGAACTTGAAGTTGAGTACTTGGAGGAATGTTGTTTTCTCCTCTGACCGCTCTGATGGCAATGATGGCTTGTTGAAGAATTTCCATTTTCTCAAGAGAAACGGGGAAATTATCAACCTGGTCTTCTGTGGGATAGGAACTGATCATGATTGAAGGGGCTGCTTTTTCGCCAGGAAGTTGCTGCCATAGTTTTTCGGTAATGAAGGGCATGAAAGGATGGAGCAATCTGAGGGAGTAATCGGCTACCGTAGCCAGAACGCCCAAGGTTGTCTGGCGTTTTTGTTCTCCTTGGTGACCATAGAGGCTTGATTTGGAAAATTCCAGATACCAATCACAAAGTTCATGCCAGAAGAATTGGTAGATAGATTCAGCCGCGTCGTTGATTTGAAAATTGCCCACCGCCTGGTTTACTTCGATGATTGTCTGATGCAGTCTGGTCATAATCCAGCGATCAGGCAAAGAAAAATTATCGGGATCGGGTATAGTCGGTTTTTCCTTAAGATGAGGAAAGATTAAACCGTGGTGAGCCTGCCAGATTTTGTTGGCGAAGGCACGATATCCACCGATTCTGGCCATGTCCAGTTTGATGTCTCTGCCTTGGGCGGCCATAATTGCCAGAGTAAATCTGAGGGCGTCGGTACCATGAGTTTCGATGCCGTCGGGAAATTTTTCAGCTATGTTTTTGAGAATGCGTTTTTTGCGATTTTCTTTTTCCGATTCCGGAGGCAGGGCTGCTTCGACTTTCTGCAGGAGAGCTTTCTTGCTGATTCCGTTGATAACGTCAAGGGGATCAATGGTGTTTCCCAGAGATTTTGACATTTTGCGACCTTCTGCATCTCTGACCATGGCATGGAGAAAAACACTTTTAAAAGGAACTTCTCCCATGAAATGGATTCCCATCATCATCATACGAGCAACCCAGAAGAAAAGAATGTCGAAACCTGTTTCCATGACACTGTTGGGATAAAAAGTTGCCAGAGCGTCTGTTTGCTCGGGCCAGCCGAGAGTTGAAAAAGGCCAGAGGGCTGATGAAAACCAGGTGTCCAGGACATCTTCATCTCTGCGAATATCTTTGCTGTCACATTCCTGGCATTTTTCAGGAAAACCGCGGGAAACTGTAATATGGTTATCAGGGCAATACCAGACGGGAATTTGATGTCCCCACCATAATTGGCGTGAAATACACCAGTCCTCAATATTTTCAAGCCAGTGGTAGTAAGTTTTTTTCCACATTTCCGGAATAATTTCGGTTTCACCTTCTTTGACTGCTTTCAATGCTTTTTCAGCCAAAGGTTTAGTTTTGACGAACCACTGCAAAGAAAGAAGAGGTTCTACTATTTCGTCACAGCGTGAACAATGACCCACTTCATGGGTATGTTCTTCGGTTTTAAGCAGATATTCCCCATTTTCCAATTGAGCAACTACTTCTTTGCGTGCTTCAGTTACGGACATTCCCTGGTATTTTGCAGGAACATTGTGGTTGAGGGTACCATCTTCATTCAGAATATTGATGATTTCAAGTTCCTGGCGTTTGCTGACTTCAAAATCGTTGAAATCATGTCCGGGAGTGATTTTTACAGCTCCGGTACCGAAGGCCGGATCCGCGTGGATATCAGCTACAATAGGGATAGTTTTGCCCGTGAGAGGCAAGAGGACTTCATGTCCCACAGCTGAAGCAAGCTTCTCAAGCTTTGCCAGATTTTCCGGATGGAGTTTTATTTTGATCTTATCTATTTGAGCAGCAAGTTCAGGGCTTTCACCCCTTTCATCTAATTGTGATTCCAATTTGTGTAACTGATTGCGCAATTCCTTTTCAGGATGGGGATTGACAGCAACAGCCGTATCACCCAACATGGTTTCAGGCCGAGTTGTGGCTACAGTGAGATAATCGGGAAGAGAATTGGTATTCTTGCCTTTCAGGGGATATTTTATATACCAGAAATTGCCCTCGTGAGTTTCATGTTCCACTTCCAGATTGGAAAGAGCGGTGCGACATGAGGGACACCAGTTGATTAGACGATTGTCACGATAGAGCAGTTTTTCTTCGTATAGACGGACAAAAACTTCTTTAACGGCATCACTGAGTCCTTTGTCCATTGTAAAGCGTTCCCGCTCCCAATCCAGGGAGGAACCGATGCGACGCAACTGATTGGTTATGCGTTTCCCATAATTTTCTTTCCACTCCCATACTTTTTCCAGAAATTTCTTTCTACCCATTTCGTGACGAGAAAGATTGTTGCGTTTCAATTTTCTTTCCACTACTGCCTGGGTGGCGATTCCGGCATGATCCGTGCCTGGAAGCCAAAGCGTGTTAAAGCCTTTCATGCGGTGATAGCGAATCAAAATATCCTGGATTGTATTGGTTAGGGCATGTCCCATATGAAGGACTCCAGTAACATTGGGAGGAGGAATGACAATACAATAAGGCGGTTTTTCACTTTTATCTTCAGCCTTGAAAAAACCGGATTTTTCCCACCAGTCATATAGTTCTGTTTCAAAATCGAGGGGATTGTATTCTTGCATTTTTACCTCCGGATTGTACTATCGGTTGACCCTCGTTTTAATTTTGGAAATAACAGGGTAAAACCATCTGTAGTTGGAAATAACTGTAATTCAGCCATGGAATATGGTTTAAATGTGTTTCAATTGCAAGAAAAATAATAAAGTACATCAACAGCCCTTCTTAAAAAAAATGTTTAATAATTCATGGTAAATTGCTATACATTAAACTTCAGAAGGTTTAATTAATTTTCACTTTCCAACTTTAGTCTCAGTCAATAATCCCCATTGAGAAAGGGGAACTGATTGAAACCAAAACTGCTGTTTTGTATGGAGGAAAAATGGACGATAATAAAACTGAAAAGGACAATTCCCATCAGTTCAACATAAAAATACTGGCTTGGATAGTTCCCTTTCTCAGCATCTTGATGATTATCATACTGACAATACTGGCTCGTAATTACCGGTTGGTGAGGGGTAAAATGGATACTCCCCAGAAACTTGTAGTCAAGGAAATCAATTCCCTGGAAAACCCTTTGTTGCTGACAGCTTTGCATTTCGAATCACTTTCCCCCAACTTTATCGTTCCCCCCAAAACCCTGGAGCGTCATTTCAAGTTACTGAACAAGGTTGGCCCATACAGGTTTTTGGCAGTAATAGATGAAAAATTCAATCCTGTAGCTGCTACTGCCTCAAAAAAAGATCTGGACAGAATTATAGCTAATCTGAAAAAATACAAGCCAGAGAATCCTTTGATTATTCCACATAAATTTGAAGGAGTTCTGGATGAACTTGATTTCATAATTCCCATGAAACCCGACAATAATGTTACCTATTGGCTTTATGCAAATGTTTCAGCCAAGGAAATAGTCAAGATCCTTCCAGGGGGTACAACCATCAAAGTGAATTCAAATAAAGTCAAAAAGCCGCTTCATCCTCATGCTCCCCACCTGATGCTTGACATGCAGGTTGTATCCAGGCCAATCTGGCCGTTGATTTTTGGTGAAATATTGTTGGCAGTGGGGATTTTTATTTTGTTTTTCGGCCCTGGAATCAGAAAAAGATATTAATCCCACTTCTCAAACAGCTGGGTTCCCGTTAGTAAACAGTCAGGAGTAGATATGAGTTCTGAAAAAATTAAATTCAATGACACCTTTCTTTTTGGCAAATCAGGAGTTTCTCCTTCCAGACTGGAATCACTTTCTGAAAGGCTTGACATCTGCAGAGAATGGCTGCTAGAGCTTCATGAAAAAATGGAACTGAGTTTTTTGAATCTTCCTTTTGAAAAAAATGCCCTTTCCGATTTGCAAAAATTAGTGGATACCATAGATTTTTCCATCAAAGATGTTGTTGTCCTTGGAATCGGCGGTTCTTCCCTGGGACCAAAGGCAATCTATTCAGCCTTGAAACCTCCCTATTATGATCTCAATGACAAGGTGCGGAGAGTTCATTTCCCTGACAACATCGATCCTGCTTCGTTCAAGGCTCTCTTGGATTATCTCGATCCTGACAGGACTCTCTTCCTGGTTATTACCAAAAGTGGAGGAACTGCCGAGACAGCTACCCAATTCATGATAGTTTGGGATTATCTCAATTCACACTTTGACAAAAAGCAGGCAATTGAACATTTGATAGCTGTTACCGATCCAGAAAAGGGTTCTTTGAGGGCTCTGGTAAATGAATATGGTTTGAAAAATTGTTCCATTCCTCAAAATGTAGGGGGGCGCTTCAGTGTATTTTCTCCTGTGGGTCTTCTGCCCACTGTCTTGGCCCAGCTTGATGCTGGGCAGTTGCTGGCGGGAGCTGGTGACATGGCAAGCTCATTTCGCCAAGGTGATGTAAACCACATGGCCTTGCGGGCTGCCGGTCTTTTTTATCTGCTTCACATGGAAAAAAAGTGTCCAGTTCATGTTCTCATGCCTTACAGTGATGCTTTTTATGATACTGCTCTTTGGTTCAATCAACTCTGGGGGGAAAGCCTCGGCAAGAGAAAGAATCTCCAGGGTGAAGACATTTTTGTGGGGCCTACTCCTGTCGCAGCCAGGGGTGCTACAGATCAGCATTCCCAATTGCAATTGTTCGTGGAAGGACCCAAAGACAAAATCATTACCTTTCTCGAAGTTTCTGATCCGGGCAACGATCTGGAAATTCCTCGGGTTTTCGGTGATTATGATTCCTATTCCTATCTGGCCGGTCATACCATGGGAGAATTGCTCAAGACAGAACTGGCTGCAACATCTTTAGCCTTGAACAAAGCTGAACGCCCTAATTGTTCTCTGATTCTTGAAAAAGTTGACGCCTACAACCTCGGGCAGTTGTTCATGTTCTATCAAATAGCTACTGCTGTTTCCGGAAAATTGTATAACATAAATCCTTTCAATCAGCCGGGAGTGGAGCAGGGCAAACAATACACCTATGGTGCATTTGGAAGACCCGGTTTCGAAACTGAGGGCAAGGTCATGAATAAATTCAAAACCGGCTTTGCCACCGACTCTGCCAAAAAATAAAATGATCTGATTCCTGATTTCACCCTTGAATTTTCAGTTCCGGGTGCAGCTCCTTTGGGGAGAAAATTATGAAAAACCATCTGAAATTTACCTTATCCCTCTTTTTTCTTTCATTGCTGTTTACATCCGGAGCTTCTTCCCAGCACTTGTTTCAGGATGAAAAGATTCGCGGTCCTGTTGATCAGGATCCTGTGCCTCCCAGAAGTTGGGAAATTCCTGGACAAAAGCCAGGACCTTTAGTTACCAGAGTCAAGTCCAATTCACTCAAATCTTCCTATTCCAATCCCCAGGGCATTCTCTATGGAAAATCCGTATATCTCAGTCCCGGCCATGGCTGGTATTATACCGGATCCGGATGGACTACTCAGAGGGGTTTGAGTTATGGCATAGTCGAAGATCTTTCCAATGCCGAAACAATCGATCAATTTCTGGTTCCTTGTTTGCAAAAAGCAGGAGCCCATGTAGTTCCGGTTCGTGAAATTGACGTCAATAAGGCCATGGTTATTGTGGACAATGACGATTTGGATCAGGCACCACAGAGAGGTCTCTATCAAGAAACAGGAGATGCCGGATTATTTTTCACTTCTTCAGTTGCTGGGTTTGCCTACCAGGATAGTTATGATACAGGGGTGAATCCTTTCAGTCTTGGAACCAATCGTCTTCTTGACACCAGTCTCAACGAAACTGCCAGGTTTGTTCATGTTTTCAATGTTCCCCATTCGGGCTATTACAATGTCTATATCAGTTATTCCGCCTGGCATCAGCGTGCTCCCGACGCCCATTATATTGTCAATCATCCGGGAGGTCAGACCCATTTCAGAGTTGATCAGCGCCACCATGGGGGCACCTGGGTTCTTCTGGGCAAATTCTTTTTCATGGCAGGTCAAAATGAAAATTATGGAAGTGTGGCTCTGGCTAATGATTCCGAATTTGCCGGTACTGATATTCAGGTGAGTACAGATGCAGTTAGAATAGGGGGCGGTTATGGTATTATCGCTCGAGGCGGATCCATTTCGGGGAAGCCACGTTTTGAGGAATGTTGTCGGTATTATGCTCAATTTGCCGGAGCACCGACTTCAGTTTATGACTCTTCTTCAGGTGATCACAGCGATGATGTTTCCTGTCGTTCTCGGCTTACTGCCTGGATCCACGAGGAGGGTGAGGACAGCGTTTATTTTTCCTATCACACCAATGCCGGAGGGGGGCGAGGAACTTCCACCTATGTTTATTCCTCCAATCCTCCTGATGGATCTTATATTCCCGGAGCCGGAACAGCTGGAAGCGATGATTTGGCTCATTTGGTGCAGTCAAGATTTGTGGACAGTTTTGACTATCATTTTGAATCGGGATGGAGTGATCGAGGAGTTAGAAGTGCTTACTTCGGTGAGTTGAATCCGTCGTACCATGATTGGGATGTTCCTGCAGCTCTGGTGGAAGCTCTTTTCCATGACAGTGTAGCCGACACTGAATATTATCGGCAGCCCTGGAGCAGGTATATTGCCGGTAGAGCCGCCTGTCATGCCATAATTGAATATTTTGCCCAAAAAGATGGAATTACCCTGGTATTGCCCCCGGAGCCTCCCATAGCTTTGAGAGCATATAACGACGGTTCCGGTAGAGTTCGGGTGGAATGGGAACCACCCCCTTCCGATCCCACCGGGGGAGATGTAGCTCAATCCTATAATCTGTATTATGGACCTCTGGTCAACGCGTTCGGAAGTCCCCGTCACGTGCAAGACACTTCAGTTTTGCTGGAAAATCTGCAGCCGGGTCAGTTACTTTACTTCAAGGTTGCGGCTGTCAATGAAGGGGGAGAATCCCTGGCTACAGCTCCAGTGGCGGTTAAAGTAAGTGCTCAGGACAGATCTCAGGTGCTTTTCATCGATGCTTTCAGCAGATTTGATTCCGGTTTGAACTGGTTGCAGAATCTTGGTTACACCGATCCTGTCCACAGAATTCTTCTGCGTGAAATCAATGATCATCGTGAGGGTATTTCCCGGCATGCTCCGCATTTTGCAGAAAATCAGGTTACTTTTGATACCTGGCAATGGGAAGCCCTGGCAGTTGCTACCCCGGAACTGGATCTTTATCTCGGGATAAATCTAATCATGGGCAGGGGAACCGAAGAAATGCCTGCTGAGGTTATTTCCGCCCTTGCTGATTATGTAGCCGGAGGTGGAAAGCTTTTTATCTCGGGAAGCAAGGTTGCTACTACTTTGCAAAACACTGGCAACAGCGGCTTTCTTACTTCTGTTCTGGGTATATCCGGTTTTTCCGAAAACGCTTTTACTTCAACTATTATCTTTG
Organism: Deltaproteobacteria bacterium; assembly: GCA_027858615.1. GTDB lineage: Bacteria > Myxococcota_A > Polyangia > HGW-17 > HGW-17 > JAQICJ01. Next base: position 1,052 of record JAQICJ010000270.1, on the reverse strand, counting down.
AGCCTGAGGGAATTTTTGGTGGAATAAGTTCAGCTTCTCTCAATGATGGATCGGTGAGCGGATATCTGGTGTCGGGTTTGGAAAATTTCAATACTGATACTGGTGAATATCCTCTTCATTACGATACTGGTGAAAATGCCGGGGTAAAGCATGAATTGGATTCGGGAAAAGTTGTTTCCTGGGGAGTACCTCTGGAGTTGGTTGAAGATTACCAGGACAGAAGCATAATTGTCAGCGGAATTCTTGATTATTTCCAAATAGATCCAGAAGAGGGACTTGACGGCGGAATCGATGGCGATATTGAAGAACCAGATAATGACTCTCAGACAGATATCCATGAAGATTCAGAAGCTTGCGAGCCTGGTTACAATTGCAGCACTGAACAGGTGGTGGGTTGTCATTGTAAAAGTGTAGTTGGGATTGGGGGAGGTTTTTTCCATGTGGGAGATTATCGAGTTCTCTTTCTGCTGCTGTTTGCCCTTTATTTTTTGATCAGAAAATTGCGGGAATAAGTAAAGTGTCAGTTGAAAACACAAATTTCAAACAACTGTTGGAAAAATATAATTTCGAATTCGATAATTCGCATGATCTGCTTGCCCTTTCAGAAAATCCACCTCAATATGATCAAAATAGAGAAGTGGCTGAATTTATTCATCCTCAGCGCTGGAGACAGTTTTTATTGTCAACCAGCATCAATTATGCGGTAGTAATAGTGGAGTTTTTGCCACGGGATACAGTTCTGGCATTGCGGCTTGATCCCTTTCAAACCGAGCGCAAATACAGCTTTCTCCCTGACGAATTTAAAAAAAGTCTCTACTTTTATTTTTTGAAAGAGATGGGAATTCCACCTCTGCAGGGTGAATTTTCCCGGGACAATCTATATCGTTGCGGCCAATTATTACTTTCACCGGATATTAAACTTCCACATCAGGTTCACGAGGGACTTGAACTATTCAGAGCAAGCTTTTCCAGAGTAAATTCCCGGGAAATTGCCGCCGCCGCATCCTTGGGAAATTTTGTAGATAATCCTGACAGAAGCTGTGCTGCTAATC
>JAQICJ010000232.1 GCA_027858615.1 Deltaproteobacteria bacterium | reverse complement strand
CAGAAAACCAAGCATCAAAAAGAAAAAAATCAAAAAAACTGTGATCAAAAAGAATCCTGATAAAACAAAATCTATTAGCGAACCGGATTTCTAGGAATTATCAATGAAACAAAAAATTATTTTCACAATCTTGTCACTGATTATATCAGCCAATTCTGCATTTGCAGCCAAATTACACTGCCCTGATCATCCAGGCGATGACGAAAAGGCCAGAGAGATTGCCCGTCGTTATTTTAAAATGGGTAATGTCTACCATACTCAAGGTGATATTATCAAATTCATGGAAAGTTTTGAATGTGTCTTGAAATTGGTTCCCTACTCCTATTCTGCCCGTTACAAATATGCCCAGGCTCTTGATAAAGCCGAACAATATTCAAAAGCCAGGAAACAATACAGTTTATTTCTGAATGCAACCCCAAAAACTGCAAAAATTCAAGACCTCACCAAAATCAAAGCAAATATCAAGAAACGTCTCACTGAAATTGCTAATCTCAAAGACAAACCTCTAACCAACAACGAAGAAGAAAAAAGAAAAACCAGAGAATTCAACAAAAAAATGGAGGCATTTAAAAAGAAGCAGGAAAAAGAGAGGGAAAAAGAATTAGCGAAGTTGAATGCTCAAAAAGAAAAAATTAAAAACTACAAAAAAGAACGTGCCCGACTCATAGCCAAATACGAAAAACTGGAACAAGAAAAAATCAAAAAACTGGAAGAAAAAATCAACCACCTGGAAAAAAGAAAACAAAATACAAATACTTCCGGCCAAACCGAAGGCACAAAACTCAAAGACAATAAAAATACAGATCAATCTTCAAACAAACCACGTTACAAAACAAAGATGAACTCCCTCAGAAAGTGGGGGCTCAGCGTTATGGGAGTTGGAGTACTTTCCACCATCATTGCAGTCGGTGCAGGAAGCTACAGATACATGGCCAAAACAGAGGCGGAAAGCAAAAGTAATGATGACTATGATTGGGTCCATTCTGACAATAATTCCAGCGTAACCACCTGGAAAACTTGGGACAGTTCAGAGGCTAAACCGGCTTACGAAAATTTTCAAACGGCTACCACTATTGTTACCGCTTCACTTATAACATCAGCGGTTTTACTTGGAGCCGGCACTGTTTTGTATTTCCTCGGCGGTGAAGATAAAATCCAAATCAACAAATCAATTAATAATGCTCCTGCCGATGAATCCAAATCCAGTTTCAACCTTACTCCAATCATTGATCAAAACTCCATGGGCCTTTCCCTGAGCTTTCAATATTAAATCATAATCTGAATTGAATTTTTCCAAATTGAAACCACATATTATTTTTTTTGCCAGTCTGCTATTGATTACCTGCAAAAATACAGAACCTTACCAACCCCCTCAGCAACAAAAACAGCAAACAGCTCCCAAACCAATAATCATCAACAAAGCCCAAAAGAACTTACCCCGTAAGGTAATTCACATTTATCCCACTGCTGGCAGAAAAATTTCCCTGGAGGTTCAAGTTGCTGCAACTGAGTTACAAAAACAAAAGGGATTGATGTTCAGAAAAAAGTTGCCCCAGGGAGAAGGAATGCTTTTTGTTTATCGGCAAGAACAGGAACTTGGCTTCTATATGGCTAACTGCTACATTCATCTTGACATGATTTTTCTGGACAAAAACAAAAAAATCGTTGATATTATTAGAAATGCCAAGCCCATGGACAAAACAGTCCTTGTTCCTCGCCAATCTTCTCAATATGTCATTGAGGTCAATGGAGGGTTTTGTAAAAATCACAACATCCAAATCAATGATCTGGTCAAATGGAGATAATTAACTGATGAACATCTCAGAGGCAACGAAAACCATCCAGCTAATTCTTTTTGATCGATATGGGACTTTTCTTACACTTAAAGAAGTTGGAGTCATCAGAAAAACAGAAGGAAAAAAATGGGGAGGTAAGGTATATCTTGAATCCAAAGTATTATCTGAACCCATCTTTATAGGAATCATTGAAATAGATGAAGATAAAAAATTAACCGGCATCTTTACAAAACATGAAATTATCTCCAAAATTGTTGAAGTTCACAACCAGCCCCAGGACTATGAAGAAGACCCCTTTGCTGATCTATTTTCAGAAGAGGAAGAAAAGGAAGAAATGGATCCTGGAGAAATCAGAGAAGAGCTTGACGAACTGGTAAAAAAAGCAGATGAGGAATCTTTGCAGAAATCGAGAAGTCTCTACCCTCTGCTTCTTAATCATACCGATAATAAAGGACCAATTCTGCACGAAATGGGTTTGCTGGAAATTGCACTGAAAAACAACGATCTGGCGCTTGAATATCTTGAAGCAGCAGCAATTGAATATGCCAATGTTGCCCAGGTAGAGCTAATCTTCAAAATTGCAGATCGCGTCGAATCTTTAATATGAGAAAAAGCATTTGTAGAGCATCGTATCTATAAAATCATGAAAGATACTGTTGAAAAAATGACCTTCATTTCTTCCCTCGGTGAAGCAAAAGTTCTTGCCGGTCTTCCCGAACCCACTATTTTCAGACTCAGCAGTTCTTCAAAAATAATCAAATTGGAAAAGGGAGAAACAATCATCAGAGAGGGTGAACCAGCTGAAAAAGTGATTATCATCAAATCTGGACTTCTCAATGTTTCTCTGCAGGGTTTTGGAAATGAGCAAAAAATAGTAAGAACCTGCTTTCCCGGTGATTTTCTGGGAGAAAACTCAGTTCTTTATCCTCCCGGCTCCAAGCTTACAACAGCTTCTTTGATTTGTGCCACTGATGCTACCGAGATCTGGCAGATCAACGCCCACAACCTCATCAATCTGATGAAACAAGAATCGATACTAAACCAGAGAATCAATAACATTAAAGAACTGCATCAGCTTGATTCTTTTTTTTCCATGCACGAAAACATGAAAGATCTCGATGTCAATACTCGAGATGAACTTCTTTCTTGTATCAAGACTTTTATTGTGGCTACCCCCGGAGATGTTATTCTTGATGCTGGTGAAGTCCCGGAAAATGTTTTTCTGGTTGTCAAAGGAGAGGTAGAATATCGCTTGCCCGATGACAGTAAAATAGTGTTTGGCACCGATCACTTCATTGGCATGAGAGATGCTCTTCACGGTATTGCCATGGAGGGCGAATATGTTGTTACCAAAGAATCAAATCTTGCCATGTTTGATTCCGATAAATTAAGAGAAATGGCCCTGGCAAGCTCCACTGCCACTGTATCTATCCTGGAAAGACTTAACTAGTTCTAACTGGTTCCCATCATTTCCACTTGGCCTTTGTCTCAATAAGCAATTTTTCTGTCTCCTTTATAATTTTCGCATCTTCAGCATTAATCTTCATTTCTTCCATCAAATCAATATAACTCTGAGCCTGTTCAAATTTGCCAAGTCTGATCTTGATTTCGGCAAGCTTCTGATTGAGTCTGAATTGTTCAACCTCATCTTTTCCCCTGTTTTTTCTTTCCACTTTTTCCAATATACCTTCTGCTGCAGAATAAAGTTGCAGTGCTTCCAGTTTTGTTCCCACCAACCATTGTTCAACTATATTTTCTTCGGTAATTTTGAGAATTTCAATTAACTCATCGATCATCTCTCGATTTCCTGCTCGGGAATAAAAGATTAAGATTTCTTTGAGTAACACATGCTCAGAACCACCATAATCCAAATATTTCTGCAGGAATATCTGTTCGGGTTCAGATTTCTGCAACTCACTCCAAGCTATGACTTTCCAGAATTTTTTGTCATCGATTTTTGTTTTCTGTTTCAGTTGTTCAAATAATTTGCCATAGAAACTGAAAACTGATTTTGATCCGAATACTTTTTCCAAGCGTTCTGCCAGATTCAGATGAGCTTTTAACTCATCTGATTCCGGGGTAAAATCAATTTTCACCAATTGTATTTGCAAAATCTCATTCAATAAAAGTCCTGCAGCTGCCCCCAGGAAATTTGTTTCTTCCCTGGAAATCAGAATAATATTTGTGAATAAAGACTGAAAATAATTACCATTTAACCATTCCACCCGAGCCAGATTTGCAAGATTACCTTTGACAATGTGATCGGAAGCAAGAATCTGCTTGATCGCCGAGGGATAATCTCTGATTTTCTCATAAAACAAAGATTTTATTCGATTGAAGTCAAACCCGGGAAAATTCTCCCATCCGTCAATAGTTGCCTTGAAATCATTTATCTGTCTTACAAGCGCCTTTTTCTCTTTTCCCAGAAAATCTATCTTGTTGAGCTTGCTTTTAAAAAATTTTTCCAACTCTCCTGCAGATATATTTGCAATTATTCCAGGCTTTAATCCACTGGGGATAGTTTCTTTTTCGAAGAAGGAATACAGATTGAAAGTTGTATTGTGATACACCCAGGGTAATACAGTTTCTATTACGGGTGTACGATCTGAATTCATCCGACCTTTTTTGCCTATCCGGGATATTCCTTCATAATTCAGCAAATAAGAATCCATTATTTTATTCAGATCCACTCCGTAATCTTTACCATATTCCTGATAAGGCTTTTCCTGCAGATGTTTTTTTATAATGTTGCCATCCAGCTTGAATTTGCGGTTGGAACCAAGTAAAAACACAGAACTTTCATCGACCTGAAAAATATGCCCATATTCAAAAGAAGTTGAAAAAGCCTTCATTAAACTTCTGAAACCTTCCTCATTCATTCTAAACAAATTAACCCACTGACAAAAAATTCCTCCAGGTTTCAAATTTTCAGATACTATCTTGAAATGTTCAATGGTATACAAATTTGATGCACCACTCAACCAAGGATGAGAAGGTTGGGAAACAATCAGATCCAAAGAAGCAGGATTTGATTTTGCCATTCTTAAGAGGGCATTGCGACCATCATCGACCAGTAAATCGACATTTTTTCTGTCCAGAGGATGATCCCTGGTACCAAACATTATGCGAGATGCTTTTACTACCTCTTTTTCCAATTCCACAGCATAAATCTTTTTCAACTGTTTCGAAGCCAGAATATCAAGGGTGCCCCCACCTCCCAATCCAATGAGCAAGGCTCTCTCAGGATGAGGATGAAGCAGATAAGGCAATGCACCCAAATAAAAAATCTCCGCAGCATAATAAGGTTTTTGAACAGAATGATAAGATTCGTTCAAACCGTTGTTTCTCAACCTGTAGCCGTTGTATTTGTCTTTGTGAACTGTCACAACGGTGGTTGCTCCTTCAGCCTCAAAGACCAATTGTTTGCCTTTAGAAGTGTTATTGCCGAACAAAGTTAAAATCCTGGAACCAAAACTGTTTTTATAATCCTCGATGGAATACCGTGAATTAACCAGTCGAATAATATTAACTCTGGGTTTAAAAACAGTAACAGCCAGCAGTAATACTGAAACAACAGCCAACAATTTGAGTTTTGTATCTATAGAGCGGGCTTCTTCTCTGCCTCCCGCCAGAAAAACAGCTAAAAACGCCATAATAAAGGTCAGATAGATCAGGAGCAGTAATAGCAGATTCAAGTCTTTAAGCCAGGGAATGAAGAAAATTCCGGTAAGAACAGCCCCGATAATACACCCCAATGTGTTGAAAGAATAAACATTGCCCACAGCTTTGCTTACGCTGCTGCTCAAATTCGAAATTTTAGCCAATACCGGAAAGGAAGCGCCATAGAAAAAAGTGGGGGCCAGAATAGCACAGAAAACAAAAAACAACTTAAGAGCAAAAACCGAACCTGGAGTTCTGGTTCCCATTGCAATATAACCGGAGGCAAAAAAAGGAATCAGAGGAATGAGCACAATGGTCACAACCGCCCCTATACCTGCACCAATTTGCAATTTTACAAAAAGTTTCCACAGATCCTTTTTTTTATCAATTTTTTTGGAGATCCATAAAGAGCCAAGGGAAAGTCCCAACAGAAAAGAAGCCAGAAGAGCTGAAAATCCATAAATTGTACCATCTAGCAGAATCCCCAGAAGCTTGAACCACAGGATCTCGTTGGAAAGAGAGATGAAACCGGTAAAGAAAGCAAAGACCATGATTAAATAGGGAGACCATTCAAGGATTTTATCGGAATAAAACAGATCGGCAGAAGAAAGTTTATTTTCTGAAGGCAAAGTTACTTCTTCCATTACCTGGGGTTTCAACCTGAATTGAACAAAAAGAGATATCAAGGCAACAAAAATACCAATGCCGGCAGCAAACTTGATTCCGTAATCCAACCCGTCCCCCGGAATAATAATAAAACCGGCCAATAAAGTACCCAGAACAGCTCCCAGAGTATTTACAAAATATAGTATGCCGACTCCTCTCCCGCTTGTACCTTTACTTACAAAACCCCGAGCAATAACAGGCAAGGTTGCCCCCATGGCAATTGTGGGAGCTCCCATGATAATGACTCCGGTAAAAAACCTGACAGTTGTCAGGATGCCCCTGTTGACAAAAGGAGAAGTAAAATTGTAGATGAAATCCAGATGGTAAAGTAAAGGAGTGAACAAGAGACCAAAAACGGCAATAAACAGTTGTAAAACTGCATATATCAGTAGCGGTCGGTCAAATTTTTCCGCCAATTTGCCGCCCAAAGCACCCCCTATGGCCATACCTCCCATGAAAGTTGCCAGTACAGTGGAGGCCGCCGCCTGAGTACCGCCAAATGAATAATGGAGAATTCTGGTCCAGATCCCCTCATAGATAAGACCGGCAGCTCCTGAAAAGAAGAGCAGAATAGAAACAATAATAAAAAATAATCTGTTTTTTTCTCTGATTTCAAACATAAATAATAGGAATTTCCTCTTTTAAATAAGCAATGATTCAGAATTGAAAATCAAGATATGGGAAAACAAGTGCAAACAAAGGGCTGTCTTTTTAATTCGATTAAAATAATTGTAATTGGCTGCAGCATTTCCTTAATAATATGCTATAATTTTTCGCAACTATTTGTTAGAATGGTTTTCAGTTCAGAGTATCTATAAGCTTGGATGCGAGTTTGAAGGTTAATCTCCCTTCAAAAACAGTTATGTAAAGGGATTTTAAATTCACTAACAAACTCCATGCTGGTCTCTGTCAACAAATAACACATTTTTACAGCATTTGTGACACAAAATATTTATTATTCCAAGAGTTATTTTTTCCTAATGGAGTTGATTATGCCATCTATCAGAAAATTTTTTCCAATCTTGTTTCTTGTCATCGGTTCCATTACCTTCAGTTGCAGTGGCGGCGGAGGTTGTGAACAAATAGAACCGGCTCCGGCTCCTTTGCCTCCCTCTCAAACCGTTGAAAATGGAATGCAGATACGCATCACCACAGATGGTTTCGACACCATCAAAGAAATTCTGCCTCAATTTATTGAAGGGGAGTTGGGTCACCTCGGTTTTATTCCCAATTTCTGGGTTGGCGACTCCAACCACAATTACGGAATCGACTTCTGTCCCCTCGAATGCGGGATCGATATCAGCAATGTTGATCTGATATTTTCTGTCAAGGACAATGTTGATGACTCCAACAATATCGAACAATGTCGCGACGGAGTTTTTGCTGAATCTGCCTGTGACGAAATCTGGGTTGATGTCGCAGCCAATATATACATAGGCTTTGACATTGATATTTTTGCTGCCGGCAACAATATTACCAACGATTGTTCAATAGACATAGGTTTCCACAACCAGGCATTTGAAGGTACAGTCGCACTGGGTCTGCGCACCCGGCCTTCCGACGGTCAATTGAGAATGGATATCAACTCTATCACCAATATTGATTTGAGCGGCCTGGGCATCTCCCTTGAAAACTGCATCCCCATCCTCGAAGATTTCCTCAATGCTCTTATCCTCGACAACATAGGTCAATATATTGAACTGATTCAAGCTTTCGTGGGTGATGCTCTGGTAGACTGGATAGCCAACAACCTCATCATTCCTCTGCTGCAACCTACAATCGACAATATTATTCCCGAAGCCGGCACCGACGGTCAGATTAACCTGGGCAGTCTCATGGCCGATTCCGGAATCAAAGGACTTGAATCTTTTCTGGAAATGAAAATGTATACTGGTGGCTATGTTGATATTAAAAACGGTGGTATCACCTCAGGTATAATTACCGGTTTCAATTCGGACTCCAACTCCGAAACCCGTGGAGAAACAGCTAATGAATGGGGTGTTATCGCTCACAGTGAAAACGCCAAATGTGTACCTCCTATTCAGACCTTCGACTTTGTCCAGAGCGGTTTGGCTACCGTAAGTGGAGTTGCAGGTGCCACCAATGATCGTCAAAAAACATTTACCCGTCCTATCCTTACAGAATATGACGGCACCATGGATCAAGCTTATCTTACCTTTGATGACGGCTCTCCGGCTGATATCAGTATTGCTCTTACCACTGAAATGCTCGATCTCGCCGGTTTTCACATGGTAAATTCAGGAGCCCTTTGTCTTACCTTCGGTACACAGCAGAGCGAAATGGTCAAAGTGGGCATGTTCGCCATTTTGATTCCTTCTCTTGCCGAAATCATTGACAGAAGAGTCGGTGATGCACCCTTGAAACTGGTTTTAAGACCTCAAAGACCAATAAAATTCATGGTCGGTCAAGGCACCGAAGAGTCGGCACTACTCGATGTTTACCTTCAGGATTTCCGCATCGATCTCTATCCATTTGTCAACGGCAGATATGCCCGAGCTCTTACCTTGGCACTTGATATGCACCTCCAGATGGATCTCATGCAGGAAGTAAATGAAGAAGGCAATCTTACTGTAATGCCCGTACTTCGATCTGCCGGCACCGAAAATATATCAGCTCAGGTTTTCAACTCTGATCTGATCAGAGAAGAACCTTCTGAAATTGAAGCTATCTTTCCCTCTGTTGTTGACATGATTATGCCCATGCTGACTTCTGCATTACAACCCTTCCCCATGCCAACATACGAAATCACCAAACTTAACAGTCAAGGTCAATATCTTACTTGGCGTATAGTCAAGATGGACAAGTTGTCTTTCAAACCATCGGTCAGCAACGATGCTGTTCTCATTAACGCCAGCCTCGTTTCTGTTGCCCCAGGCTCAAAGAAAAAACTTGAACTGCCCAAAGCTGAATTCTCAGCTTCAATAGCTCAAGTTATCAATTATGAACCCGAAAGATTACGAGCCACTCTCATGGGTCAGGACAATGCTGTTCCCAAAATCAAGATCAGGCTCCAACCAACCCGTGATGATCGTGAATCTGAATACCAATACAGTCTTAACGGCGGTTTGTATTCAAACTTCCAAAGTACCGAACTTCTTGAAATTGCCAAACCGGCTCTTTTCATGCAGGGAGTTCATACTGTCAGAATCAGAAGCAGATTTAAGAACGATCCTTACTCTCTCACCAAAGAACCGGTTGTTTTGAAAGTAGCCATGGATTCAGTTGCACCCAAAATTGCTCCCCTGGTTATAGATGGCAAACTCCACCTCAACGCCTATGATTACGTCTCCGGACACAACGTTGAAGCAAGTTTCAAACAAGCAAATCAAACTTGGTCCCCATGGGATCTCGATTCCCAAAAATCTATCAGTTACCTCGAATCAATCTCTGATGACAAAGGCTATTTCGAAGTCAGGTTAAGGGATAAAGCTGGCAACATAAGTCAATATTCAATTGACAGCGCTAAATTGTTCACCGTCAATTCCACTTCACCCGATGATTCAGGATTTGGCTGCCAAACAAGCAAATCAAACAACAATACAATTCCATTTTTCCTGATTCTCGGAATTGCGGGCCTCTTTTTTCACTTCAAAAGAAAAAAAATCCTGATTCTTCCTCTCCTGCTTATAGCCACAGTTGGTTTTTTCTCCTGTGCAGACGGCAGTGGCTCCAAACAAAACAACGATGAAGTTGTCTGTCTTGACGACAAAGATTGTGCCGGCGTTTCCTGTCCTTCCAACGAATTTGCCGTTTGTCTCGAAGGACAATGTCAATGTGTTAACGATGTCCCCTGGGGCATTTCTGGTCCTCACTCTTCACTTGCTCTGATGGGGCAACACGTTTGGGTATCTTCATATAACATGACTCATGGGGATCTCATGGTCAGCAAGGTTATCCCTAAAGATAACGATTATGTGGTCATCAGACCCCATGAATGGACTTTTATTGATGGTGTTCCCGATGGCCCTGTTGTTCTGGAACAAAGTGAAGTTCGTAATGGAATCATGGCCAAAGGTCAAGATGTAGGCGAATACACCTCCATTGGCAGACTCAACACTCAAACACCAATTATTGCTCATCACAACTATGATAACGGAGCTTTGAGAATTACCCTCACCTTGGATGGAACCGACTGGATTTCCTACGATATGGATGATGGTGGCGATCCCGCCGGACAAGAATTCGGCAATGCCGGCCTTTTCAATGATCTTCATATTCGCGAATCTGACGGCTTCCCTGCTGTTTCCTACATGGTTAACAATCTAACTTCTCCCAATGGAAACAGCCTCATGAGTGAACTCCGTTTTGCTCAGGCAACAACAGACCAGCCAATGGCCTTCACCGACTGGGACATCCAGGTTGTTGACTCCGTTGAATATCCCTATCCTGAAGCTGATGAACCCCTGGGTGACTGGCCGGAAGGCAATGGTCTTTTTCTTACCCATGCCCGCTTCTCCGATGGCAGAGTAGCCCTCAGTTGGTATGATCAATATTCAGGATCCCTTAAATTTTCCTATCAAATTGAAACAGACGGCTCCTTTGCTGAACCGGTCGAAATTGCCACCAAAGACGAATTCGATCGTCCCCTGGGTCTTTTTGCCTCCTTTGATATCGACAAAGAAGACGAAAATCTGATCCACTTCCTCTATCAGGACAATATGCAACATACCTTGCGCTATCAGTTGTACCATCTTGATACAACTGACGGCAGCGAACTTATTCTAGACGACGGTTTCCGCACCGAAGATGGCACTAACAATGAAGGACTGCCCATGCCGGTTCAACATTATTTTGGAGCTGACACCAGCATCAAAACTACCGGACCCAAAATCTATGCCTGCTGGCAAGATGCCACTACCCAGGAATTGTATTTTGCCGAATATGATTCTTCTGAAGTTGATCCCCAGTGGGAAGTCAACATCCTCAGAGGCAATGAAGAACCTTATGAAGGCAGCATGGGTTTTTATACAGATATGGAAATTCAAGGCTCCAAGCTCTATTTGTCCTATTACGGAGTTAATCTCCATGCCGAATCAGATGTTTTCGGCAACCCCCCTCTCTACTATTTTGTAGAAATATTTGTAGTTGATACCGGTATCGTTGAATAATACATTCTGACCGGTTACTACTCTCTTTTCCCTCCCTGAATACCTGATACTCTTTTTTTACTTACCCTCAACTCTCCAAGTACTCTTGTTTAAATTACCCCACAACTTATTTTGAACCCCCCGTCTCGTATACATCAACATTCCCTTCCACTCTCTTCCCGATCGTTATTCTTCCCCGTTCGACCTCATAACCTGCTCCCTTTTTGAGAGTGTCACAAATATTGTCTCTGATTTAAAAAACTTTGTTTTAATACTCTTAATGGGGAATCCCCTGTGTTGAAATGTCAACCTCTGATTTTACAGTGCAATTGTGCAACAGGGGAATTAATCAACAAAACATGAACAGTGTTTTGTCTAAAGCTACAGTGCAATATCAATTATTTAAAAGGATTGATGGTTTGAAGGGAAAGGGAAATAAAAGAGGGAAAGAGAAAAGAAGGGAAGAAAGAAAAGCCTCCGGTTGTT
>JAQICJ010000312.1 GCA_027858615.1 Deltaproteobacteria bacterium | reverse complement strand
GGTGTAAACAGCTCCTCCTTTGCGGGCTGCTTCTTTTTTGAGTCGAGCAAAAAGATTTATTATTTTCTTTTCCTGATCCCCTTTATCAAGAATATCGCCGGTTTGAACCACAATCAACTTTTTCCCGATCCACTTTCCGGATTTATTGATTGCTCCGGCTAATTGCAAGGTCTGTCTGGCAACGTCGAGATCTCCATGGAGATCTCCGATGGCAATTATTCTGGGGCAGTCAGGAGGTAGAAGTTTTTTCTTGTTACCAGTGTTGGGGAAATTATTGGGTTGTTTTTGTTTTTTGCTGTCGTTGGTAGTAGGTTTGCAGCTTGACCAGAAAACAGTGAAAATTGCGATATAAGTTAGAAATTTCCTTATTTGTAAAAACATGATTTTTTCCTGGAGGTATAAGAACAGTGACCAAAATCACTTCAAATCGATGATTATATGCTATGTAAGTGTTTTAAACAAGACTATGCCATGTAAGTGCTTTAAACAAGACATCGTTTAAAAATAGGAGGTTACCATCTTCTTTGGGGGAATTTAAATTGAATAAATTGGCAGACAAACCGGAAAACCGAAAATTTAATATGTTATTTTTTTCCCAAGATGCTATATTATTTTGTTCCTGTGATAATTTGGGATTTGTCATTAAAATCTTTTAATTCACATGTCCGTATTTTTACCTTTTTAGTGGAAAATTTATCCAATAATTTAAAAATTTTTGTTTTTGAGGAATTTTATGAAATTTATCTATCCCTTTCTTTTAAGTTTTATTTTTGTTTTTTCTTCCTGTGTTTCATCTGACTCTGACGACAACAATAATTCCAACTCCGGTAGTTGTGGCAACGGAATTATCGAAGGTGATGAAGTTTGTGACAGTGATGATCTTAATGGGAAAACCTGTCAGGATTTCAATTATACAGAAGGAACTCTGGTTTGTCAGGATGATTGCAATGGCTACATCACCAACTGGTGTATTCCCCAGAACAACAACAATAACAATAATAACAACAATAACAATACTTGGGTTCCCCCCACTGACAGTCGCATCTATGTTCATACCAAGGATACTCTTTTTTATATTGATCCCGGAGTAAGTGATAATATGGTTGAAATCGGTGATTTCATCGGCAATTGTGTCGACAATGACAGCGGCTTTTATGATATCGCACTTACTTCCAGTAAAAGAATGTATGGAATTACCGCAAATGCTTTATATACTGTCGATAAAGAAACAGCCGAATGCACAGTACTGGTTCAGTTTCCTGAGGGATCTCCTCATTTTTTCGCACTGTCCTATGTTAAAGCTTTTGATCCCGAAAATCCCGACAGAGAAGAATTGATGGCTGCTTCAGCCGAAGATGGAGAATGGGTAATGATCAACCCCAGTGGCGAAACTATCAATGAGATGTTCCACCATGTGGGTTATTATGATTATCCCGCTTATGAATATGTTTCATCAGGAGATATTGTTTCAGTACAGACAGGAACAAACACCTACAAAACATATGCTACCCTCAAATGTGGCAATTACAATGAAACAGGATGTGACTCAGACTGGCTGGCTGAAATTGATCCCGAAACTGGAGATGCCCGTCTTATCGGACAGACTGGATATACGCAGATCTTTGCCCTTGGTTATTGGGGAGACAAAGTCTACGGATTTACCACCGGAGGGGAATATATTCTCATCGATGTCGACACTGGCGAATCCACTGAGGTGAATTCCTATCAAGACCAGCAGTTCTGGGGAGCTGGCAACACAACAATCCCCTATATTGTCGAATAACTGCCTTTTTGCATGTTTCCTCATCTTTATTACAGCTCACCCAGAAATTTACCTGATCCACTTAATCTGCAGGGCCAGACAGTTGTATTGGATCTTGCCTTTTGTTCTGAAAACCTCAATCCTTCCTACGCCAAGATGACGGGACCCTTTATTGATGAACTTGGGGGCAGACTGGCTTTGTGGGTAGATCACCACGATCATCCCTACCATCAATATTTCAAAGGTGATCCTCGTTTTTTTCTTGCTGGAAAACAGCAATATCCCGCCTGCACTACCATGATAACTCCTCAACTTGTCCAAAAAGCTGGTCCTGTTGATACCATAGTCTGTCATGGGGATTTGGATGGTCTTTATTGTGCTGCTAAATGGATTAACGGGGGAGAAGAAATTTATCAGGGTTTCGATAAAGATGCCGAAATTATAGATGCCAGAACAGGCAAAGCTGGCAAAATCGCTTGCACAATTGACAATGCTCTCAGAGCCGAATACAGAAATCTTGATCTTAAAAACAGAATAATTCAGTTTTTGGTCACTTATCCAGAAACAAAAAAATCATTTTTATGGAAAGCAATAAAATCAAGTGCAGCTGCATTTTTGCCTTTGGCTCAAAAATCCAAGGAATTGAGCAGGTTTTTCCAAATAAAAAAACAAATAGCTTATTTGAAAATTGAAGCCGGTACCAGATTCGATAAAACCACTTTGCTTCTGGAAGGTCAAAAGATCACTCCTGTTGCAATTATTGAATTTTCTGGCAATATTACTATAGCAGTATCTTTTGATTCCAACATAAATCTGCTTGATATTCTTGATATCGGAGGAGGAATGCCCACCAGGGTTACCTTGCCGGCTTCAAGAAAAGAAATGGTATTCAAGCGTCTTCAGACTGCCCTGGGTTCAAAATAAACCATTTTATAATTTTTCACTACCGGTTTTTGTCAGATCTCAGGTGGTGGAAACACTGTTTTATCAGTTTCAGGAAGGTTGCAAATAATGAGTAATGAACAAAGCAGTCCACTTATTTCCGGCGGTGAGGATAGTCCCGCTGAAGAAAAACTTATCTGGCAGGGATGCCCCAAATGGCAGGCTGATTTTGGCTTTATCATGAAATCCGTTCTTCTTTCCCTTGCGGGAATAGTAATGATGATTGTCATGTTGATCTATCTTCCCAATTTGTCAAAATACTTGACGGTTCTGTTTCCCCTGGTGGTATTTTTTACAGGGCTGGGTATGATAGCCTGGATCAGATTAAAGCGAAGGAATGAACGCTATAAAGTTACTTCCCTCAACCTAGAATATGAATCCGGGGTTTTTTCCAAAACTGTTCATAATCTGGAAATGTGGAGAATAAGAGATATAGAATTCCATCAGAGTTTTTTTGACAGAATTCTGGGCGTAAGCAGGATTATCCTTACTACCACCGATCCCAGTACCGAAGATAATTCACACAAGTTTGAACTAGAAGGTCTGCCTCCAGGCAAAAGGATCTTTAAAGACATCAAACAAGCCTTCCAATTGGCTCGCCAGCGGCGCAACATCATCGGGATGGTCGATTGATTCATGTTCTTCCGAACTATCATTTACACAGCAATTTGCATCTTTCTGTTTTTCGGATTGAGCTGCAGTGAAGACCGTATAATTTTTCAATATGAAGGAGAAGGGGGCGAAACCATCCCCTTTAATTTTGACGACTATGTTCCGGTAATTCCTTTTGCAATTGCAAAGGAACCCGGTAGCGGTTCCTTTGTGGTTGATACGGGCAGCCCGATTAATCTGGTTGATATTGGTCATTTTGACAGTGAAGCAGGAATTGAAACCGTAGATGCAACCGGATTGGGTTTTTTCTTTCCCGGTTTGAAAATGGTTTTTGAAGATTGGACAGATGATGTTCATTTGATCGGTGGTATAATCGGAGTTGATCTTTTGCAACATTTCAACTGGGAAATTGATTATCCCGGTAAAAGTATTACTCTGTTCATTGAACAATTCACCGATGAGACAACTGATCTGGTAGATTTTGAACTGGCCGGAGGAGGAAGATTCAGAGCTGTTAACGGAGATGAAACCAATATAGGTCCTAATCGTCATCTGGTTCAAATGAAGGTGGAAGGAGAAAATGTCCTTTGTCTTCTTGATACCGGAGCTTCTTTCAATGTTGTCAGTCAGAGCCTGATGGATAAATTAGGCTGGCAGGAAAGGCCTGATCATGGAAGTATTGAAATAGTTACCATAAATGGGATTATTTCAGCTCCTCTCACAGAAATTCATGATCTTGCCTTTGAACAATTGCCCCAGGAGACAAATATCAAAAATACTCTGACAACAGTAATGGATGATCAGTTTTTCTTTCCTCTTTATGCTGAAACAGGAAGACAAATAGATGCTCTGCTGGGCGGAACTTATTTAAGTAATTTTAAACTTGGTTTTTCCTATCCAGACAGAACTATCAGAATCAGCAAAGAGGAAGAGATCCGAAAATCAAGGACTCAACTTCCTCGAAGAATGCGTTTTCCTTTTTCTCTGCTCCAGAAATAAATCTAAGGTATTAAAATGAAACAATATTTTTTTGTTTTTGTTCTCTCATCTGTTTATTTTCTAAATTTATCCCAGGGGAAAGCCCATAAGGTTGAAGCAGTCAAAGATATGAGAATAGCTGTTTTGCAGGGGGTAAAACATATTTTTACAGGCAGGATTAAAGAAGGTGGTAATTATTTTGTCAAAGCTCTGGAGGCTAATAAATCTCCTGAAATCCATACTCTTATTTTGTTGACTTCCAGATTGATGAATAAAGAAAAAGCCGCTTTGCAGTTATGTTCCAACAACCCGGTTCTGTCCAGAGGTGAACATACTTTTCATTATTGGTGTGCCAGGGTTTATTGGGATAATGGATACAAGACAAAGGGATACAAATCTTTGCAAACAGCAATTAACCTTGCGGGCCCTCTTCCAGTTTAT
>JAQICJ010000183.1 GCA_027858615.1 Deltaproteobacteria bacterium | reverse complement strand
TCACCAAAAACGGCAGGCGCTATGATTCTTCGGGTCGTTATAAAGGCAAAATTACTAAAGACGGCCGCATTTATGATTCTTCGGGACGTTATAAAGGCAAAGTAAAGTAGAAGTTTAGTATTAAACGCCCGTATCATTATTTTTAACAATTATCAAATTCAGGGAGAGATTGCAGTTAGTTAGTTCCCATCCCAGAAGTGGGGTTTTTGGCTGGGGAAGAAGTTTGCCTCAGATGCGCGAAATAACTACGCAGACAAAGTAGTTACTATTTCAAGAAGTTATGACAAAGCAGATGAGGTAAAATTCCGTCGCCAGACGATGACATCCATTTTTGGGATGGGAACTAGTTAATCGGTTCAGGGCAGATTGACAATGTTATTTGAGGCAGGTTTAACTTTTGTGTGGTTCCACATGGACAATAATATCAATAATTTCGTCTTTTTCTTTTTTTATTTTATCTTTAAGATCTTCCGCAATATCATGAGCTTTCTCTACACTCATTTCGGGGTGAACCAGGAGATGAAAATCAATCAGAATAGCCCCTCCGATTCTGCGACTTCTTATTTTGTGGATTTCTCTGATTTCAGGGTTAGTTTCCCCCATGGCGATAATATCTGCTTCCAGGTTTTCACTTTCTCGAGCTTCCAGCAATTCTTTAAAGGATGGACTCATTACACCCCAAGAGGCATAGATGATCATTACTGCAACTATCATGGCTGCTATCTGGTCAAGATAAACCAGTCCGGGAAAGATCTGGCCGGCAACAACAGCCACGGCTACTGGCAAAGAACTAAAAGCATCACTGCGGTGGTGCCAGCCGTTGGCAATAAGAGCTCTGCTTCTGAGTTTTGTGCCCCATTTGGCATTCCAGCGATAAAGAATTTCTTTGACCAGGACTGAAAGTAAAGCGACAAACAGGGCGCTCCATCCGGGAGGATTTAGATTTTTGTCGATACTGACTGCCTTGAGAGAATTCCATCCAATGCCGATGCCAACTGTTAAAATGAGCAAGCCGATAAAAATATTTACCAGAGTTTCAATTCTGCCGTGTCCGTAAGGATGGGAGTCATCCGCCGGCAAAGTCCAGAATTTTGCTCCAATAATGACGGCAGCATCGGAAACCAGATCGGAAAAACTGTGGATGCCGTCAGCTATCAGAGCTTGGGATGAAGCAAAAATGCCCACAATAATCTTGATGAATCCGAGAGAAATATTTATCGCTACCCCTACCAGGGTAATTGAGGTGATTTTATTCATTTTAAATTATTCATTCTGGGACTAGTTAATTTCTGGAACTATAAGTTCTCTGTTGTTGTCAAATCCTCTCATTATTTTGTCTTCTGATTTCATGGTTTTCTTTTTGATAATGGTTTCCATGTCCTTCTTTTTCGGGATCAATCAGATTTTCTTTTTTTTCTTGTTTAGGTTTTTCTTTTTAGATTTCTTGTTTTGGTCAGTGGATGGTATTTTAACCAATAATTTTTCGACACTCAGATTATTTTTGGGAACAAAACTGTACAAGGTTGGTTTGTAACCGGGGGCTGAAAGTCTGAAAATAACGGGAGAATCCGAAGCAATGAATTCTTGTTCCTGCAAAGGCAAGTTCCCTGCCGGGTCGTCTTTCTCAAGAGTTATTATTTTATTATCTCTGACAATGGATATTTGACCTCTGAAAACTTTAACTATTCCCTTGGGAGCATTTGTTTTGATGGAAATTTTGATTTTTTTGGTTTTTTGTTCAGGAACTTCTTTTTTTTGTTCAGGGATGTTTTTAATTGATTTTTTGGCAGAGAAAGTTTTGTTGTTTTCTTTTAGTTCTTGTTTGGAGTTATCTTTAAAAAAGCTATACAATAACAAGAAGGCCAAACCAATAACAACAGCAACAGCAATTGACAGTAGTATTTTTTTTTCTTTGTTCTTTTTGTATTCAGGTAAAACAGCTTTGGGACCATGTCCTTGTTCATTTATGGTTTCGATCTGTTCTCTGAATTCCTTCATGCTGGCATAACGGTTTTCGGCTTTTTTGGAAAGTGCCTTCAAAATCAAGTGATCCATGGCTTGAGTTATGGAATTATCCTTGTTTATAGTGGAAGGTTGTTTTGGCTTTTCCATAATATGCTTGGTCATGACTTTCATGATGGAATCGGCCTTGAAGGGAACTTGTCCCGTGAGCATTTCGTAAATAATAATGCCGGTGGAATAAATATCAGTGCTGAAGGTGATTTTCTCTCCGTTTGCCTGTTCTGGGGACATATATTCAGGGGTTCCCATGATGGTGCCCGTTTTGGTCATCTGATCACAGGTGCTTAAATCCCTGACTTTGGCAATGCCAAAATCGATAATTTTTACAGCGTCTTTGTGTTCTTCATCGTTCAAAATAAAGATATTTGCCGGCTTTATATCTCGGTGGATAACTCCTTTATCATGTGCTATTTCAAGGGCTCTGGTGATTTGCAGGGCTATATTTTTGACTCTTTCCCAGGGTAGTTTGCCCTCTTTTTCAATGAGATTACTCAATTCAACCCCGTCTACATATTCCATGACAATATATACAAGTCCGTGTTCAGAACGACCATAATCGGATACATTGATGATTGTTGAATGTTGAATGCTGGAGGCTGCTTTGGCTTCTCTCAGAAAACGTTCAGATACACCTTTTTTGCTGCTCAATTGTGGTTTCAGTATTTTGACGGCGAAATTCTTTTCGAGAACAACGTGGATTCCCAGATAGACCATTCCCATTCCGCCGCCACCGATTTTTTTGGTGAGCTTGTACTTGTTGTTCAAAATCATTCCCGAATAGTTTCCTCCAAAGGGATTGTTTTCGGAATTTCCGGGAATATTATTTTTTGCAGTCAGAGTTGATTTTGATTCTTTATTCATAGCTTTGCCAGACTTTCTCTGGTATTGGTTTTTACAGATGAGCCAGTTTATTTGCAGTTTTATTTATAAAGAGCTTTCCAGGCTCTGATCAAACCACTGGTTGTATGTTGAACCGTATCGATTCTGGTGGTTAAATCAACAGGGGTTGCCGGAACAGCACCTCTGGCCTGGTCTTTGTCGGGGCAGAGCCAGCAATTTTCATCTCTTCTCTGATGTCTGATAATGCTGGAAAGAGCAAGTTTTATCTGTGCTTTCAGAGCTTCAACATTTTTGCCATGCAAAAGAGCCAGTTCATATACTGAAACATTTGATTCCGAACGTGATCCCGCCCCATTGATATGAGGAGGAATAAAGGGAGTAAAGCCGTATATTCCTGTAAAATCAGGAAAAGCTGATTCTCCCGGATCCCATTGTTGCCTTTTGATGTATTTAGCGAACTTGAGACAGAAATCCAGATATTTTTCTTTTTTGACCTGGGGCCACAATTCTCTGGCCGCTTGACAGGTCCAGTGTTCTTCGCCAAAAGCAAAGTGGAAGGGCAGGGGTTGGACTCCGGGGCCTGTGAGCCAATCTACACCCTTTTCAGCTGTCTGAAGATATATTTTCTTGTTCCAGGCTTTGTATGATTTTGCCAAGGCAAATGAAGCTTCCCCGGAGTAATAGAGCAATATTTCATCTTCATCAGGTTTTTGTTGTTTTACGTGGTAAATATGGCGAAAAGAGCCATCTTTACGTTGCATGAAAACCAGGAAATCAGCCAAGTCCCGGCCTAATTCATCATATGTTTTATCATCTGTTGCCAGCCGGTATTCAGCTATTGCCACCAGGGCCAGGGCAGAGGAACCCAAAGTTGCACGGTTTCCGTTGGCTACACATCTGAATCCGTCTCCTTTGCATTTTCCTGAAGCCATGAATTTAAGATAACTGATGGCTTTGGAAGCACCTTCTTTGAACCTTTTCAGACCGGTGAGACGGTAGAGATTGGCAAGGGCGTAAGTGGTGCCGGCATGACGGGGAAGATTATAATAGCGTCGACTCTGATAGGCCAGTTTGTCGGTTATAATATTGTATTGATAGAGAAATTGTCCTTTGTCGGTGCGGAAGAAATTTTTACGACGACAGCCAATGCCGGCACAATCATATTTTTTTCTGCGGTTGGGAACTATGGAGTTGAGCATATAATCCCCACCCCTTATGGCCGCCTGATAAATATTGTTTTTATTTACCGGAGGAGCGCTTTTTGTGTTGGCTCTGAGCACTTCTTTTACCTTGCCTTTTTCTTCTACTGAATCCACCAGAGATAAAAGCTTTACCCGATAGATGTCGATCACAGGTTTTTGCAGGCGATTTGCCAGTTCCTGGGTCATGGTTTCGAGATCTACTCCCACTTTGAGTTGTTTGATGAACTTGAGGGGATTTTTACCTTCCCGTAACCAATTATGTTGGAACATTTCATCAGGAAGAAGATAAGCCCTTTCTCCATCGGGAGATTGGGCTGCCAGACCTTCTATTCCTGGTAAAAACAATAATCCGTTGATAAGTGGAAAATCAATCATTCTGGTTTGGGCAAGGGTAAGATCAACTCGGATTCGACAACCGTCTCCAAATTCAACTCCATTAATTTTGGCTGTGCATTTTTGAATTGCTTTTTGCAGGGGGGTAGCTTCTTCCTGGCAACTGAAAACAGATTTGCCCTGGCAGTAAACATTGAGAAAAAAAGGTCCCGGAAAGTTTTTATTTAAATGAGGATGTTTGATAATTGTGTTTTTGCGCCCGTTAATTATATTTTTGAAGTGGTTGACCATAAAGGTTTGAACTGTTTGGTCGGGTTTGGTGACTGGCCTGTGAGCTGCAAAAAGATAACCGATAATCCAGGCGGTTGCAGGCAGAAAAATTACAGCTGGCAGGGTGAAAAACAAATATTTTTTCCAGTTCATATGAGATTTCCTTTGGGAACTAACTTGAATTGATTCCAGAAGATCAATTTGTGCATCCTTAAGATCATTTTTGCAATTTTTTTTCCCTGCTTTTGCCGGATCTTTTGGGCAGAGTGAAAAAAGCTTTCAGTTGGAAAAAAGGCCAGACCCCGAATATTTCGATTACCATGAACATGAAAAACCAGGAGATAATCGTAATGGCTTTACCGTAAGGACCATAGATGCCCTTGAAATATCCCAGGGTGAAAGCCAAGGCGATCAATATGAAAATTGTCAGGAGAAGATAGAGAAAAGCTAGACCGAGTCCCACATAGCGGGCAAATTTGGATTCGGTAACCAGATAAATTCCTCCACCTAATAAAATAAGGGGAAAAAATATAGTGAGAAATCGAGTGAAATTGTTGTAGGCAGGGAGGATAAAAATAAATACCCCGAGATATAACAGTCCAAAACTAATATCCAGAATTCCATAAAATTTGTATTTGTTTATCTTGATCATTTTTACCTCTTAATTTCTAAGGTTTAAAATCTATAACCATAGAGTATTTCCCCTCCAGGTTGAACTAACCAGTTCCACTAGCTAAAAATGTCTAATTTTTTCATGTTCTTTGGATAACGTAAATCCAAGCAGTTTTTTGAACAAAGAGTCGCTTATCTGCTGTTTTTTAATGGGAGTCAGGCTTCCGGTTATCAAATAACCTATTTTAAAGGCAAGCAGATCCAGATCATCTTTGCAATTGGAAACCAGTTTCGGTTCAATTTTTTCCAGTTCAATTAAATAGGAGGAAGCAATTTTTTCTTTGCCTGCGGGTACCAGATTGTCAGCCCATTTTACAGCTTTATCCTGCAATTCCGGTTCAAGTTTTATTTTCAACTTTCTTGAGGGTAATAATTTTTCGCAGAGGGCAGCCAGAAGATGCAGCAATTCTTTGCGAGAAAGAATGTTGGGAAGACTGAGACCGGTATCTTCGAAAATTTTAAAGGGCCCTGTGCTGGCAAGCAGAACTTTTTTGTCTTTATTTTCAAGGAATTTTTTGGGAATGATTATGGCTCTTTTGGGCAGAGGCAGATAAATGGTTTCGTTGCCACTGTAAACAAAAAATTGGTGTTCTGCGGCAATTTTATTGGATAGAGCGGTCAGACTTTCAGGTAAATCATCAAGTTCGACTGCATCAGATGGCATTTTGGTTGCAAGATGTGAATCCATAGCCTCAGCTATATTATCTTTGAACAGGTGGAAAAGCTTGTTCAGAGTAATACTCTGTCTGTTGGCAAAAAGATAAGAGAACAATTTGCTGTTACTGAAAGCCTTGAAAGGCAGGTTGCGCCTGACAGACTTGATGGAGAGCTTGTCTTCGCTGCTGCCCAGATCGGACGCGAGAGCCGCCATTATTCCTGCAAAAACTTTATCTCCCTTGAACTGATAATAGTGGGAAATTTTGAGGAGATTTTCGACATCAAGTTCTTCAACTGTTTTTTTGCGTTGAATGGTGATCAACTTATCAAGGTTGATGTTTTTGCCTACTTTATCGTTTTGATTGTTAAAATATTCAACCAGTCTTTTTACTGTTTCAATACTGCCTTTGGATATTCTGACCGCTTCCAGGAAGGCTTTTTTTGCTTTGGAGGGTTGGGATAAGATATTTTCATAAATATTACCCAATTCCAGATAATTTAGAGATTTTTGCTGTGGATCTTTTTCCAGAGCCAGATACTTGGACATAGCCTTGAGAGCTTTATTGTATTCTTTGTTACTTTTATAGAGTTTGAAAAGGTGTTTCCAGATTTCTTTGCGGTCGGGTCGGTTTTCCAAGGCTTTGAAATAATGGGTTGAGGCTTTGTTGAATTCCATCAGCCCATAATGATGAACCCGAGCCAGGCGAGTATGAATATCACACAATTTATCCTTGGAATCGGCTACCCGCAGATAATTTTTCAGGTATTTTGCCGCCTTTTCCCATTCGTTTTTTTCTTCAAATAAAGCTATAGCCAGGTCAAGAACCTGGGGATGATAAGCTTCAATCTCCAGGAATTTAAGCAGATAAACAAGTGCTTCGTCTTTCTTTTCCTGTTCCAAACAGTGATTGGCCAGATCGAAAAGATATCTGAGTTTGAAGTCTGCTTTTTCCTCGTGGTCCAATTGTATTTGCAGAAGTTCAAGCTGTGATTTGCTGTCATCAAGCTTGGTGGCAATCTGATAAGCTTTGAGGAAGGCATCTTTAAACCCGGGGTGGTTACGACAGGAATCCAGATAATAATCAAAAGCCTTTTCGCTGTTATCATCCCAGGTTTCCAGTGCTGAACCACAAATATAAAGGGCAAGATAAAGCTCGGGTTCGAGTTTGAATTGCTTAGTTCTTGCCAGCAGGAAATTGCCAAAGTATTCTGTTTTTTTCAGATTTATGGAAAGTGCAGTTCCAGATTCGTTGAGGGGAAGGTATTGGTTACAAAGTTCAGTTGTTCTCAAAATTGTATCCATTATTTCCTGGAGATCGGAAGAGGATCTTATGAGCTTGTGAATTTGTTGCATCCTGCAGGTGAATAAAGTATTTTCATCATTTTCAAAATAAGTTCCGAGCAATTCCCAGGGAATCTTGGAGCCCAGAACCAGAAAAGCCCACTTGAGAATATATCCTGAATCGGGTTGTTTCTGCAGTTGGGCAGTAATTTGTTCTTCTGAAGGGAGAGGATATCCTTCCAGCATCTCCAAGCGGTAGAGCTCAGAGATTATTTGAGGATCAATCTGGGGCAATTCAGAGTTGGACATCAATTTTTTGAACAGGGGAATCTCTTTGCTGGTGCGTTGATGAAGTCTGTAATAATGGTTTAAACGCAGTAAATTGTAATAATTAAGGGGATCTAATTCCAGCAGAGTTTCTCTGGTGAGGTATTCTCCGTCCTGATCGAATTTGCCGTATTCATCTATTCTGATCATCTGGCGATAAAGCCGACTTTTTTGATCGGCAGTGGCGTCTTCAGTCATTTCCAGCAGATAATGGATTAATTCGGGCCATTTTTTAAAATGCCAGAGTAAGTTTTGTTCAAGGAGAGTGGGTTTTTTGTCTTGTGGTTTAAAATGGACAAATTCATCATGAACCATTTGCAGAATAATAAACAGATTGGGGTCAAGTTTATTTTGGAATTCATCTTTTTTTAGCAAAGAGATGAGTTTTTCCCGATTTCTGTTTTTGTTGGCTTGCCTGAATTCAATTTTTTCTGCCAGTTGCTTTGGACATTTTTTCAGAAATTGCTCAGCCGTTTCCTGATCAAGAAATTCCTGAATCAAGCTGGTTCGGAAGGCCAGAAGTCCAACCTGGTCATCATTGTTTTCAATAACTTTGTGCCAGACTTGGTAGGGGAGTTCTCCTTGTATTTCCTGTAGAACTGCATCGGCTATCCAGCTTGATTCTCCAAGGCTGGGCTCGGAAGAAATCATCAAATCGAGATAGTGGATGGGACTTTGGGAGGGAGCGGATTCCAGTTCCAGTTGAACCAGAGAAAGCAGCTCTTCCCTTTGATCTTTCTGAATTAATGCCAGTCTGTTGGCGTGGTGGAAGGAAGAATCAGGGTCAGAAGCTTTGTTTTTCAGAAGAGTAAACAGTTTGAGGGCTTGGGTAAATTTCAAGTCTGAATTTGATATTTCGGTGCCTATCGGCTGATCAGAACTATAATCTGATTGCACAAGATGTTGATACTCCTGAAGAATTTTTATTGTTGAGTCTGGATCAATATCTTCGCGTATATCGGTGTTAAACCACCAGCAGCTCAAGGAGTTGAGAGGATTTTCCCTTAAAAAGTCAATTTTGTTTTCCGGTGACATTTGTTCCAGTTTTAATTTCCATATAATTTCGTTTTCCAGGGATTCAGGTGCCAGGGATTCTGTTTCAACTTCAAAATCTTTTTCCAGCACTGAACTCATTAGCAGACGTGCTTTCAGTTGCAGCGAGGAGAGAGATTCAACTACCTGCTGTGGTTTAATTTTGCCTTGGTAAAAAGCCGTCATTCTGACAACAGCGTCAAGGGGAAGTTGTTGGTTGTAGTCAGAATGTTGAATTGCTTCGAGAATGCTCCAGAGAAGGGGATTTCTCTGATTGATTTCATTGATTAAATCGATGGAAATGGTTGAGTTTGTTTTTTGTTGTGCCAGGGAAATTTCTCTGATCAGAGCCAGATCTCCAAATTCAGAATTTTTCAATTCGGCAAGCAGATTGTCC
The DNA here is from genome assembly GCA_027858615.1 of Deltaproteobacteria bacterium. Taxonomy (GTDB): domain Bacteria; phylum Myxococcota_A; class Polyangia; order HGW-17; family HGW-17; genus JAQICJ01. The sequence continues at coordinate 20,899 of JAQICJ010000183.1, read as the reverse complement.
GGTAACTGGGTTTGGTCAGAAAGGAAAAGTTGGATTAATTTGTGTTCATTAGTAAGTTCCGCTTGATTTTCCCGATAAAAATCCTTGAGTTGATCAAGTTGAGCGGTGCGGGCATAAAAATCAAAAAAGAGTTCAACCGCGTATTTGGGGGATTTATTTGCTATAAGCTCAAGCGGTTGTCGAGCCATCAACTGGCTGAGTTCGGCACTGAGCATCAAATAATGACCACCTTCTGAAGTTCCCAGAAGGTTGGCGTTTTCCAGCGCAGATTCAAGATCATTGTTGTTAAGAGCGATGGAAAGCAGTAATTGTGCTTTGAAAACAGAATCAGTTTCCAAATCGTATAAACAAGTTTGAGCCTGGTCAAAATTGTCAGAAATAAGATAAAGACGGGCAGCTTCGATGATATATGCTTCTATTGCCTTGTCAGAACCGATCTGGGATAGTAGTCGGGCATCGTTTGTCCAGATTTCTTTAGGAATATCCGGCCAGTCATTATTATCTATTTCAGGCAGCAGAGGTTTTTGTTCAAGCAGATTTGTTTTTGGATGCAGCAAAGGTGGATAATCCTGTTCATCCAAAGCAACAAAATTATCCATTTCTGCGGAATTTATTTCCAATTTAAGATTTTGAAGAATTTCCAACAGTTCTTCATCTGAAAATTCATGGTTTATCAAGGAAATCACTAGTTTTACTGTGGTTTCATGGTCGATTTTGGTTAGAACTGCAGCCAGTTTGGCCGCACTTTCCGGGACATCAGGGAAATTTTTCCAGAGTCGGTAAAGGGCTTTTAATTCCATTTCCGGAGTTGGGTTGTACTGGAGAATGAAAAGCAGTTCTTCTTTTTGGCGAGGATGGCCTGCAGGCAGTTCATCTACAATTTTTGCACAATAGATTGCTGCTTTTTCATTATTGTCGATGGTGCGTAAAATTCTTGCAAATTGCAGGCAACAGGGCAGATAATCGTCTTCTTTTTCCAGTACTCTGGCTTTAACAGCTTTGTTGTATTTGTTTTTAAACTCCTTGTTCAAAGAGACAAGGGAAGCAAAATGTTCTGATACCACCTGATTAGGTAGCAGTTCCACCAGATTGGCGGTAAGGGTTTTCCATGGTTTCAGAAATGATTCAATGAAGGGATTATCAAGGCTGTCTTCGAACTCTTGATTGTGTTTGAGTGCTTCCAGCCAAATAATCAATTCTCGGCGACCCAGTCCTTCTTCAAGGCCCATTCCCAGAGGCAGAACATCAAGATAATTATTGTTTTCGTTTTGCTGAAGGGCATTATATCTGAGGACCAGATTGAGAAAATCCAGATATTTTTCATCAAGACTGAAAGTTGACAACAATTGATTGAATTCTTCTTCGTCCTGTCTGTGGAGAAGTGTTTCTGCGAGAAGGTTAACCCTTTCTCCTTCGGACATAGCCGGAACAACCTGTGGCAGCTCCAACTCTGATTCTTCAACCAGGGATTTTTGAGCAAGGTAGTGCCAGGCAAGATAACTGCCGTGGTTATGACGGGCTGCCTCAATATAATATTCAGAGCCATCTTCCTGAAAATGGTTTTCCATAATTTGACCTGCCCAGAGATACAGTTGGGCTTTGTCTTCTTCGTAATCATTTACAGTTTCTGGAAAAATTGAGGAAAAAGAGGCCAGATTTTTATTTTTGATAGCCAGATCAAGAAGTTGCCAGCGTGCTTCCGGTAAATCAAGGTTAGCCAGAAGGTAAGCAGCTTTTTCAGGATCTTTTTCTTTGTTGCGGATTGCCAGTTCAAAACGAGCTTGGGGATTACCGGAATCGGCTTTGGTTTGCAGAATTTCGGTGAGTTCAGTTCCTTCCAGTCCGAGTCTGGCACATAATTCAAGACATTCTTGAATTGTCGAATTATGACTGTAATCACTTATGGTGGTTACAACTTTTTGTTTTTGATCTGTAAAGAAATGTATTTTGGCAGCTATTAGAGCCAGAACAACCTGATCTGTTTCATTGACAGCAGTGTTTGCCAGATTCTGGAACTGTTGAGCTGCTTGTGTCTGGTTGCCGGTATATTCGGCCACCAGAGCACTGAGTAGGGCAACAGTCTGATCTGAGGCAAACAGCTTAGAGTTGTCATTATAAAATTGGAGAAAAGAGGAATGCTGGTCCAGGAAAATAAGCAGAAAAGCAATTTCTTTAGCGGCAAAATTTTTAAGTTCTTCATCAAGGTCCGAAAATACAGAAATAAGATAATCGGCAGCTTCCTTGTATTGTTTTTGCAGAATTTTCTCCCAGTAAATAAATAAAATTTTCTCGGAAAAACTGTTTTTTCCACTTGCCAGCGAGGCTGTCAAGTCTTGGTAATCTCTACCTGTGGTTCTGTATTTAAATGCCAGCAGCAATTTAAATGCTTCAATTTGTTCGGTTGAAAAAAATGTTTCCAAGTTGTCATAACCGGTAAAGTTATGCTCGAGATATTCGTGCAGCAATTGTTCCTGAAGATCATCCGATGAGGGTTGGATTTCGGTTTCTTCCAGACGAATCTTGGAAAAATATTTCAGGAAACCTGCAGGTGAATGTTCGGCTAACCATTTGTAATCACTGTTTTTCCAGGCGAGGTCAGCCAGGCGTTTTTTGATGATTTCGTTGTCGGAATTATGAAAAATATCATCCAGATAGTTGAAAGCTGCAACGGTATCGCCATATTCTCTTTCCAGAAAAATTGATATATCCAGAGCTTCCAGCAGAGCCTTTTCTTTCTGTTCAACGTCAAAATACCAGTTGCATCTGCTTTTTTTCAATTCCAGTTGCAATTCTTTGTTGCCGGTGTTGATTACCAGACTGTCCAGCAGATCCCAAATCTCCTGACTGTAAGCAACACAAGTGCCCAGGGCAGTCATCAACTGAGCTTGCAATTCTTCGAATCCCTGTCCCTGCTCTTTTTTAAGGAAAATAGAATACAGTTCCAGGGCGGATTTAAAGTTTACGTCTTCCACTTTGTCCATTACAACTCTGGCATAAGTTGCTGCTTCTTGATTATGTCCCTGGATTTCGTTGATTCTGATCAGAGCAAAATAGGCTGAAAGAAATTTTTCATCAAGCTGTGCAACTTCGAGATAGTTGTCAGCAGCAGCCTGAAGATTGCCGGATAGTTCTTCTTCCACAGCCTTGAAATAAAGGGCGACAGCTTTTTTTTCGGGTTCATTTTCTTTGTCGGACTCTACTTGTAACAAAGTGGCAATTTTAGGATGAAGTCCTTTTTTGTGAAGCTGCCTTTGCAAGGCCCAAAGGTTGGATTTGAGGCGGTTGTTCAGATCTAGTGCCTTGATATATGAATTAAGCGCAGAGGTGTTTTTGCCTTTTTGTTCAAGACGTTGTCCTTTATCGAAAAAATAAAATGATAAAACTTTATTGTCAGAATTATTATTGTCGGTTTCGTAATAATCTGTGTAGAATTTCCATCTGTTGCTGGAGATGTCCTCTTTGAAACCAGCGATGAAATCTTTTAGATGGTTGGTAAAGGGAAGAGTATAAACCTGATCCGGTTCAGGAATTTTCTGGTAGTCAATTTTGGGAACTGGTTCTTTTGCTTTTGCCTGAGGTTTGGGAGGTGCCGGCGGTTTGGGAGGTGCAGGCGGTTTGGACCTGGCTGGTACCGGGCCAACTTTGTCGTCATTTTCGTTTTCTTCAAGTTCCAGAAGCATATCATCGTCCAGTTCAACGATCTCTTCCTCATCGAGTTCTTCTTCATCATCTGATTGTGCATCCAGTTCAATATCTACTTCGTCATCTGGTTCGTCCGGTTCATCTTCATCTGATTGCATATCCAGTTCAATATCTACTTCATCATCTGGTTTGTCCGGTTCTTCTTCATCATCTGATTGAACATCCAGTTCAATATCTACTTCGTCATCTGGTTCGTCCGGTTCATCATCATAATCTGATTGAACATCCAGTTCAATATCTACTTCGTCATCTGGTTCGTCCGGTTCATCATTATCTATGGAATCAAGCAAGGATGAAAGCTTGTCTCGCTGCAGAGTACTGTCGTCAGTTTTATCTTCTGAATCCTCCGGGGTTTGAATTGAATCTGTAAAATCACTGGCAGAATTTTGTTCAGCGGAAATATTTATTTCTTCCGGAGTTGAAACGGGAGTATCTTCTTGATCGAAATTGAAGTCAAATTCCTCATCAGCAGGAAGTTCCATGGTGAAATCGGAATTGTCCTTCTGCTCGAGGTTAAAGTCGAAATCAACATCATCCGGCAGATCGGTTTCTGCATCAGAGTTGTCATCGTTTACAAAGTCGAAATCAAGAATTTCGTCATTTTCGTCGAATGATTCCTCATTGTTTTTGTTATCCGGTTCATTTTGAATTTCTACTTTGCCGTTATCCGGTTTTTTACCATCCGAAAGATTTTGGTCATTGGTTGTTGATTTATCGTTATTGGTAGGATCATTGCCATTATCCATAATTACCTCTTGGAACCGCAGGTTATACTGATGGTTTTAGAAGCCTTGCACAAGAAAGAGAACCCGTTATATTAAAATATTACATCAAAAAATAAAGTTCAAATTTACCATCATTTGCCTGAGAATAACTTATTATAAGTTAATTTTAAAATAAATTTTACAAGTTCTTTTTTTTACACAATTTGATGGTTGATATATTTCGGAAAAAATCAGGGAATGGATACGGTGAGAATTCTGTATGCCGTTGGTTGATTGTTGGAAAAAGCTATGACAACCATTTCTCTGATGCCGGAAAGGGAAAAGGAGTATTCCAATTCATAGCGGTTGGGAATTGTTGTGGGGGCAGGTTGTGGCAATTGCCAGCCGTCAACCCAGATTTCAAGTTCATCACTGTTTTCAACTTCGAAGTCGAGCTTCATTTTGCGATAACCCGTACCTGATTCCAGACCCTCGTCTTTCAGTTGAACTGTAATTTGATTGCCGCGAGTAATCTGGAGGGGAGGATGAGAAGGGAGATGGTTTTTAACGGTGTTGATGCCATTTTCGACCAGTTCACTGATATCAGCATCCGAAGTTGAATTGTAAGGAAGTGATGCCGCCACCAGATATTGCTGGTCAGAAGAAGTTTGAACAATATAACCATGATCAAGGCGATCGTAATTATAAACATGACCGGTTTTATTGTAAATTTCCAGGTTGGATCCCAAAGCCGCCTGAGCTCCAGCAGACATGGCAGTTGGTGAATCAAAGAGTGCAAGCTGGACCTCATTGATATCATTGCTGTTCAATTGAAATAGCTCAACAGGGGGCAGCTGGGCATGTAGCATTACTCTTCTCATAACATCAAGAAGTTCAAAAAGGGTAATGCAGTTGGATTCATCAGGACAGGAAGGATAGTATAGAGTTGAAGTTCGAGCCGGAATAGTGCCGGAATTTGTTCCCTCAGTATAATTGATTGGAGGGGAATCACGCAGGTCGGAATCGGGATAAGGGTGAGTATATCTTCTTTGCAGAATCATTTGCGAATATCCGTTGCTTTCCACAAGTAATTGTTCATTAATAGCTTCAAAACCCGCAATTTCCATGAGACGGTTATAGGCTGTATTGCTGCTGATTCGAAGGGCATCACTGATGAGAGCCTGGACCGTTCCGTTGTAATAGCCGTCATCATCAGTGAATTCAACATTGGCGGCTGCAGTCAGGTTGTATTGATGCAACAATTCAAGAGCACCTATGGCAGCCGTTAACTTGATGGTGGAGGCAGGCCAGTAATTGCTGTATGAATAGGTAAAAGCGGTGTCGTTATATGAGTACCAGTGAATCCAGGGAGAATTGACCCCGGCTGTTATTTTCCCAATGAGAAAATAAGTTCCCGGAGGAGGTTGATAGCCATTATTGGTGAAAATTTGAGAAAGGCTTGCTTTATCGATGGTTTTAAAAGCCCTGTGGAAAGATGGGGAAGGAGTGGCAGCTCCGTCTGTCAGCGGGGTCGGATCTGTGACTGCACCATCTCCATCTGGTTCAATATCAATATCCCCGTCGGTGATATCGGTGTAATCACTGGCTCCATCCTGAATATCCGAATTGGTATCGCCGTCTTCGATATCAAGATTATCCTGAAAATCAAAGTTGCCATCTTCAGAGTCAACATCTGCATCAACATCTGCATCGTGTTTGCCGGCATCGTTGTTTATTGTTTCCCCGGCAGGCTGGCAACCGCAATAAAATGCTATCTGGATTAAACAAAGAGATAGTAAAAAATAAATTTTCATAATTAGTGTCCAATTTCGAGCTTGGAATAAAACAGGCTGTTCTGTTATTATCAGGTTATCATAATTCATGAAAGTTTGGAGTTCAAACCATAAAGTTTTTCAAATACCAAGTTTAAGTTCGAATTTGCCAGCCCCAAAAAAGGAAGGTCATCGCCTGAATGCGGAATTTTGCCTCATCTGCTTTGTCGCAACTTCTTGATATAGTGGCAACTATGTCGGCGAAGTTACTGGGCGCATCTGAGGCAAAATTCTCATTCAGTCAATAACCCCCATTCTGGGATGGGAAATACTTAGGGAGGAATAATGATTGTAAAGAAATTCAAGTCTTCGGGTCTTGCTCATCTGTCATACCTTTTAATCAGTGGAAATGAAGCAGCAGTAATTGATCCCGGGATCGATATTGACAAATATCTGAAAGTTGCCGAGGAAAATTCCTGTACAATCTCCGCTGTTTTCGAGACCCACCGTCATGAAGATTTTATTTCCGGTGCTGCCCGCCTTGCCGGAGTTGTTGGAGCTCCTGTCTATCATGGCGAGAAATCCGATAGTCCCATAGTTTATGCCAGAGAAGTTGCACCGGGAGACTCCTTTGAAATTGGTGAGTTAAAACTCAAGATTTTTGCTGCTCCCGGGCATACTCTCGACAGTATCTGCCTGGTTTTGTATGAAAATAGTTCTAATTTGCCTGTGGCCGTTTTCACCGGAGATCTGCTTTTCAGCGGAGACGTTGGTCGAACTGATTTTTATCCGGGTCGGGAAAAGGAAATGGCTCAAGTTCAGTTTGAAAGTCTGCAGAAGTTGAAAGAGTTGGGAAGCCAGGCAGTTATTTATCCAGCTCATGGTGCCGGTTCAGCCTGTGGCAACAATATTTCCCTCCGGGAGATTTCCACTCTTGGAATTGAATTACAAAATAATCCCTGGATGAAATTTAATAATTATGAAGAGTTTGCTGCAGAAAAAATCAAGTTATCAAAAGGGAAACCTGCATATTTCACTAAAATGGAAAAATTGAACTCTCAAGGATATACAGAATCAGGTGGGTTAGACTTTCTTTCTCCCCTTCCTGTTGGAGATTTCAAAAAGCTGGCCCCGGAGTCTATAATTATTGATACCCGTTCAACCTCATCTTTTCTAGGCTGTCATTATCCGAGTTCACTGGCAATCCCCCCGGAAAGAATTTCGGATTTTGTCAGTTGCTGTTTTGATACTCAGCAGTCTTTGCTGCTCATTGCCGATTCTTCTTCCCAAGTTCGGGAAGTATCCAAATTATTGTGGCAGATGGGATTCCACAATTTGCGCGGTTATCTGGCTGTTTCTTTTATGCTTTGGGTAGCTGCCGGAGGCCGGTGGTGCAATCTGACCGGGGTGGGAGTAAATGAAATTGCCGCCCGGTTGCAAAAAAAGTCTGATGACTGGGATTTGCTTGATATCAGGGAAAAAGAAGAATATGAAACAGAAAAAATTGCCGGTTCTTTATCTTTTCCTCTTTCCGGTTTGAAAAATAAATTGCACCAGCTCGACAAAACATCAAAATATACGGTAATGTGTGGCAGTGGAGTAAGAGCCGTAGTAGGAGCTTCTTTTTTATTGAGTCAAGGTTTTGTTGATGTGGAAGTTTTTGCGGGCTCCATGGGAGCCTGGCGTGCCTCTGGAGGTAGACTGACTTGACAGGTTTTCAGGAATTTTGGGAAGCTTCTTTTATTTTGGCAAGTACATGGTTGGTCAGAAAATGACTGGCAATTCCTCCGGTAATATAGGCCACGGTTATAGCCAGAAATACACCTTTAAATGATAAATAGCGGGCCCCCAGAAAAGCCAGGGGGAGCATGACGGCAAAAACCTGGAGCAGATGCAGTAAAGATGCATGCAGTGGTTTTTTGAGGCCGTTGAGGATTGCTGTAAGATTGAGGGTTATTCCGTAAAAAAGATAACCGGGGGGAACCAGACAGATATAGGTCGTGATGGTTTTTACAACTGTTTGGTTGGAAGAAAACAAGGAAGCCAACGGGAATCGCAGAATAAAAAGAAGCAAGAAGATAAGCAGACCGGACAGCAGGGAAATAATTTCAACAAAACGAATGGCTTGTTTGATGCGATCAAGTCTATTTCCTCCCAGATTCTGGCCCGTGAAAGGGATCATGATTGAGGCGATTGCTTTTACCAGGATGAGGGCGAAAACTTCCAGTTTGGCGGCGACGCCATAACCGGCGACGGCTTCTTTGCCGAATTGAGCCATAATAGCTGTTATCAAACCGGCAGAAAGAGGTTGAGCCATTTTTGCCAGGGCATTGGGGATACCCACGTAAAGAATGGACATCCAGGATCTGATAAGTTTAATAAATTTCAGACCTTTGTATGAAATAAGTTTTTCTCTTTTGATCAGAATCCACAGGGCGATAGAGAAGGTAATGGAGCGGGATAAAACTGTTGCCAGAGCAGCTCCCTTTAATCCCATTGCCGGAAAGGGACCCAGGCCAAAAATCAAAAGGGGATCCAGAATGGAGTTAGTAATAGCGGCAATAATCATGACAGTGGATGGAGTTCTGGAATCTCCCAGGGCTCTGATGATATTGTTGCCAACCATGGGGAAAACCACGAAAATAATTCCGGGAAACCAGATTAGCATGTAGGACTTGATCAGAGGATGTAGTTTAGGTGGAGCGTTGAGGAGGTTAAAAATAGGATCGAGAAACAGCAGACCCAGGGCAGCAACAATAACAACCACGAGCAAAGACAGTAAGAGAGCATTGGAGGCTATGGAACGAGTCTTATCGTAGTCATTCATGCCAAAAGCGTGGGAAACCAGAGTTGCGGTACCTTTGCCCATACCGATGGCAATACTGTTGATTACGAGGACAACAGGGAAGGTGAAGGAGATGGCGGCAAGTTCATCGGTTCCCAAAAGACTGACATAGAAGGTGTCAACCAGATTGAAGATGATAATCCCCATCACTCCGAATATCATCGGCCAAGTAAGAGAAATGATATTTCGGCTTACTTTGCCTTTAGTGAGATCGTTTTTGCCTTTCAAGAACTAACCTTTAATTTGAGATATAATATTGATTAAGCCATTCTGAAATAATCAGATGCAGGTGGGGACAGAGTCCATCTGGAAACGTTAATATACATATTTTGCAAAAAAAGGAAATAAATTCAGATTAAATTTTTGTAACAGCTGGGACAGATACTGTGGGTTAGTTGGGGCAGAATTTTCTGGTTGAACAGATCGAGATGGTCAACCGCCTTTTCCGTAGTTTTCCATTGGTTTTCTTTTATCTTAATATCTTTGCAGAAACTGCATATTTTGATGAAGTTTTCAGAACGGGGTACATCTTTATCTAAAATAGCCAGCCGTTTACGGGGAGTTAATTTGATAAAAATACTTTCAAATCTGATCCCATCTTCCGGTAGGGGAGAAATGATGATTTTCAATTCTCTTTTGAGTGCCGGAGTATCACAATAGGCCTTAACACGAAGAGAATTTCCGGTTTTTCTGACTTTGTTGACCAGATCCAGATAAATCTGGCGGGTTTCATCATCTTTAATCTGTGACCACAAACTCTTGCCTTTGAGGTTTTCAGCCAAAACTTTTTCCCCTCCTTTGTTTTCAATGGCAAATTTGTTCCAGTTGTCACCAAGCCAGCATAATTTATTATCCCGGTCCAAGTGATAAAAATAACTTGCTTTTTTACTAGGATTTGCTGTCATGGTTAGTTCAACTCCTCAAGGTTGCGGAGGTGAAAAAGGTTGGGGGAAGAAGTTGGAAGGCTGAAGGAAAAGAATTATTGTTCGTTTTTCCATAGACCATGGACGTTGCAATAATCTCTGAGGATGAGGCTATTTTGTTTGGGCACATAAAATTGAGCTTCCGGCTTGTCTCCTGGTTTGAGATATTTGCGGTTAACATAATTGCCATTGATAACTTCGATCCATTCGATGTAGTGTTCTTCCGTCATGGGATGAGCAGTTGAACCAACTACAACTTTTACACCTTTTTCAGAATCTCCAAAAATTGGTACATGTTTCTCAGTCTTATAATCGGCAGTTTGTTCTTCCATTTTAGTCATTTTTTGATCACAACAGACCAGTTGGCCTATTCCACCATGGGTCATTTCCACAATATTCCCACACTTTTCACATTTATAAACTTCCATTTTTTTCGTCATTAAGATTTCTCCTTTGAATTTGATTGTCGACGGGAATTCGATAGAATTAAATTTCCGTCAGTTGATTAAAAAAATACGGATTTGAGTTAATTAAACTGTATATAAAAATTAAAAAAACTTATAATTAACTTCCATTTTGGGAACTAGATAACCAGTAGTTTGATATAATACCCATTTAATAACCATTTTAATGTTGTCAACAGTATGAAGCAAAAAAATGAGTTTCAGCAATCAAATTCTTGGAACAAAATCTTTTTCAGCGATAGTGATGGGAAATCATGCTCTGGTAAGAGCTATGGTTGAAGCTCGAGTCAAGGTAGTCAAGTCTTATCCGGGGTCTCCAACTTCTGAGATAGCTAATGCCATCAAAGCAGTTCCAACCGAAAAAAGACCTTTTTATTTTGAATTTTCCACTAATGAGAAAGTTGCGACGGAGGTGACTTTTGGAGCTTCCATCAACGGACATTTTTCCACTGTATTTTTTAAAAGTGTTGGCTTGAATGTGGCAGCAGAAGCTTTTGTGCAACTTTCCCACATGAAACTCAAAGGGGGAATGGTGGTTGTTATCGGCGAAGATTCCGGTGCCAATTCTTCCCAGAATGAACAGGATAATCGCCATCTGGCCTATCTTTCCAAACAATTGGAAATGCCCGTAATCTTGAGGATGTCCACCCATGTTTGTCATGCCAAAGCTCGAGTTCAATTTGGTGAATACAAGCCTGATAATTCAATTCGCGAACCCGGATTTGATCCCGATTCCTATAATTATCTTCCCATAACTATCCCGGAAGGGGGGATGAAACCAGAAACCCAGATTGGAAAAATCAGTCTATCTCAATATCCAGAGCATGGCGGGCGATGAGTTCAAAGCGGGAACTGACCAATGAACCTTTGTAGACAAGATTGTCGATAATGAGATTTGGATAATAGCGGTCCAGATCAAGTTCAAAGATCAATTTATCGAGACGGTTTATTTTTTCTCGATGAACTTCTTTTTTTAATGCTTTCATTACTTCTTTTTCATCGATCTTCAGATATTTTGCCAGTTTTTTGTAAAATTTGAGATAATACATCTCACTTTTGTTGGCTCTGACCAATTTGTCATGGGCTTTGAAATACATCTTATCCCCTTGTTGCAGCCGGGCTTCAAACAAAAATTCCACTTCCCGGTATTTTTTAAAATTTTTACGAGGCAGGGGAACAATAACAAAATTAAATTTTGAGGGGTATTTATCCAGAACTTTCTTTTGAAAATTTTTAAATTTTTTCAAGTAACTGCTGGAAGTATTGTAGGTGTGGGTAACTACAATGGTTTTGGCAGCTTTGGGAGAGCCGAGAATGGGCAGTTTCAAATCTTTGATCAATTTATGCAGAGCTTTTTTATCTTTAGCAATGAGCTTGGAAGAATAACTGTTTTTGAAGCTATTCCACTGCTTGCGTTCAAGATCCAATTTTCTCTGACGTGCTTGTCTTGCAAATTTGCGGGCTCTGTTTGTAGCTTGATTTTTGCTCATGAAAATTGAGAATACAGTGATCCCGCCGGAAAAGAGGAGAATTACTATTGTGATAATAATGCCCGTCGCCGCTGAGTTTTTGGTATTTGCCATAACCTGCGGGTTATATTTATGGTTTTGTTTTAAAAAATCACGGGGATCGTGACCATGTTTTTGCTGGCGGGTAGTTTTTTCAACTTTTTCAAATCCAAATTGAACAGGTGGTGTTTTTGCTGTTTTGTCGGTTTGCGTTTGTTTTTTTTCACTGGTTACCCTAAAGGTACTCTGACAATAGCCGCATTGAGCTTTGGTTTGGTTGTCATCTACTTCAACAGCTGCTCCGCAATTGGTACAGGTCATTGTTTCTAATAGTTTCGACATTTCTCAAGGATCCTTTTCCTGAATTTAGTTAAGGGTGTTTGGATAATAATTTCGAGTTTTGTTTTTTACTTTCTTATTCCACAATATAAAAGAAGAGTTGATAAAACAACTGGAAATTTCAAATATTCAGGGGATGCTGCTTTGCAAATGGCTCAAATTGTATTACAAAGGGATCGACCGCAGGGAATTACATTTTTGATTGACTGGAGGCAATGATTATAATGAAAAAGATGAAATTCAATACTGTTGTGATTGGGTCGGGACCGGCAGGTTATGTTGCCGGAATCAGATTGGGACAACTGGGAATCAAAGCCGCCGTCATAGAACGCGAAAATCCGGGTGGGGTATGTCTCAACTGGGGTTGTATTCCCTCCAAAGTTTTAATCAGTGGAGCTCGCAAATATTGGGAGGTGCTCAAAGGCAAAAAGTACGGAATCAAACTCGATGGTGAGCTCAGCCTGGATTTGGAAATCTTGCAGAAATATAAAAACAAGGTTGTCAAAAAACTTTCCCGTGGCGTTACTCAATTGCTCAAAGCCAATAATACTAAATTGCTTTCCGGGGAAGCGGTTTTTATTGATGAACACCATCTGCTGGTTGAGAACGATAAAGAAAAACTGGAAGTAGAGTTTGAAAACTGTCTCATCGCTACAGGTTCCAAACCGGCCACTTTGCCTTTTATTGATATGAATAATCCTGATATTATTGGTTCCAAGGAAGCTCTTGCACTGGAATCACCTCCTGAAAAGCTGGTTATTATCGGTGGAGGAGTAATTGGTCTGGAGCTTGGTCAATTTTACGCCATGGCTGATTCCAAGGTTATAATTATTGAGGCTGAATCTCAGGTATTGCCGGGAGTGGAACCCCAGCTGGTCAAGGTACTGACTAAAAAACTCAAAAAAATGAAAATTGAAATCAACAACTCATCTCTGGTTGAGAAGGTGGAAAATTCATCCGCAGGGCTGGAAGTACAGTTCAAACAAGGTGACAATAAAAAGATTGTAAATTGTAGCAAGGTTCTGGTTACTGTGGGCCGAACCCCCTTTTTCCCCCAGGCGGAAAAATTAGGTTTGAAAACCAAAAATGGATTTATTGTTGTTGATGAGTATTGTCGTACCAATCTCGAGCACATTTATGCTGCCGGAGACGTTGCCGGAAATCCTCTTTTAGCTCATAAAGCTTCGGCTCAGGCCGAGGTGGCAGTTGACAACATTGCCGGCAAAGCCAGAAAGTTTCAGCCGGCTGCGATTCCGGCTGTCTGTTATACCTGGCCTGAAATTGCAACGGTGGGTTTGTCTGAACAGGAAGCTCGCCAAAAGGGTCAGGACATAAAAACAGGACAAATTTCCTTCAAATCATCGGGAAGAGCCATGGCTTCAACTAATACTGAAGGTTTTATCAAGTTAATATCTGATAATAATGATGTTCTGCTGGGGGCCGAAATTGTCAGCAGTGAAGCATCTGAATTAATTCATGAAGCGGCTTTGGCAATAGAAAACAAACTTGGAGCTCGTGCTCTCGGAGAGACTATCCATGCCCATCCAACTTTGGGTGAATCCATGATGGAAGCAGCTCGAGATTTATATGGTGAGGCTGTTCACAAAATTTAAGACTTTATTTTCCTCTTGAACTCTTTGGATAATTATTTTTATGATAAATCAAATTGAAATAAAACAAATCGAAATCGATGCAATGGTAGGTTGTCTTCCCCAGGAAAAGGGTAAGAGCAGCAGGATAATTATTGATATTAATTTGCAAACAGAGTTGTTTTTTGGAACAGACACCAAAATGGATCATCTTGCCCGGACAATTGATTATCGCAAAATTACTCAAGAGATCAAAGAAGTTGTCAGGGAAAGACATTTTAATATGCTGGAAAGTCTGGCAGAAAATTGTGCTACCAGACTTTTTGCCTTGGACCAAACCATAAAAAGTGCTCAGGTAGTGATCACCAAACCCGCAGCCAAAATTGGAGGAGGTGTCCCTGAGGTGAGTGCAATTGTTTCACATCAATAAATTTAACTGTTTCCAGTTCCCAAAATGAAGGTCGCCGTCTGAGCACGGAATTTTACTTCATCTGCTTTGTTGTAACTTTTTGAAATAGTGGAAACTATATCTGCGAAGTTTCTACGAGTATCTGAAGCAAACTTCTTTCTCAGCCAATAACTCCCATTCTGGGAAGGGAACCAACTGGATCATCAATATAATAATGGGCATTTTAAAGAAAATAACCGGCAAAAAAAATATGGGGCTTAAACTGATCCTGGTTTTGTTCTTTGCAGTGACAGTTTATTTTTCTTTATTGATCTGGAGTGGACGGGAAAATTTAAGACAAGCTTTTGCCAATTATGATCTGAAGTGGTTTTTTCTCGCTCTGGGATTGAGCTCCCTCAATTTCATTCTCCGCTATTTCCGCTGGGTCTTCATGTTGAAAGATGTAAACTTTGAAATTCCCCATAAAATCAATTTGCCTGTATTTTTTTCGGGACTGGCTTTTACCATGACTCCAGGCAAAGCAGGAGAAGCAGTCAAGAGTTATTTTCTCAAGAAAAAAGGTTATTCAGTTGTTAAAACTCTCTCTGTAGTTTTTATGGAAAGATATTCTGATTTGATTGCGGTCTTGCTGCTTGCTGGAATAGGACTTCCTTTCCATGCCAAAGGCTATCTGGCTTTTTTTTTCTCTGTTTTACTGGTGTTTTTTGTTTTTTTCTTTTCCAGTACCAGGTTGGGGCATCGCATCCTTCTTTATTTTTTCAGGAAAATAGCCTTCTTTCAACGTTTTCAAGTTCAGATAAAAGCACTGTTAACTCAGATAAAACAATTTTCACGCCAGCCCAAAGTCTTTTTTTATCTGGTTATGGGTATGATAGGATGGGGATTGGAAGCTCTGGCCCTATATTATCTTGCTTTGGGTGCGGGAATTCCGATTTCCTGGTGGCAGGCAGTTTTTATTTTCTCAATTTCAACTCTGGCGGGAATTGTATTTCCTGGTGGCCTTGGGGGAATGGAAGGAATGCTTGTCTTTTTGCTGGCTCCTCTGGCAATTAAATCACAGGTTGTTTTGGTAATCTTTTTATTGAGATTGGCAACTCTGTGGTGGGCAACTTTGAGTGGAAGTTGTTTTTTGGTTTTTCTCCTCAAAAAAAATCTTTCAGCAGATTAAATCATTTGAAGAGTTTAAACCCAGAATATTCAGCTTGATAATTTCTTCAGAATATTCTAAAAACATTTTTCAAGCATATTTTAATCAGTTCCAATTTTTAAGTGTCTGTTTTTATAACCGGCAACGATTTGACAAATTTGACTTTTCAGTCGATTTCCAAAGGCGCTGCCTGAGTTTTTTTTGTTCCTTATAGAGCTGGTTATACCAATAAGTTGAATCGTCCGAATAATATCCATAAGTTAATATCTTATAAACCAAGGAGAATCGAAATGAAAAAATTATCGTTTATTTATGTTGCAGTGTTATTAACCGCTTTTGCAGGTTGCAAGAAAAAAAGTGATGACTCTTCTGGAGGCACCAAAAAAGCTGCTGCCTCAGTTAAAAAAGATTTGGGTTTTGATCCGCAGGTAACAGTTTCTGTTAATATGGCTTCCCTCAAAAAAACACCTTTCTATGGCCTCTTCAAAAAACAGATCATGAAAAAAATCAAAGTTGAATGTGCCAAAGAACTGATCAACGATATTAGCAAAATTTTCTTTGTTGGAAGAGATTTTAAAGGCAAGGGAAAACCCTCTGTTTACGCCGCCATCGCAGGAGTTGATGCCGACAAGCTCATGAAATGTGCCCAGAAAGAAGGCAAGGACAAGCAAAAGATGGGTAAATTCAAAGGCAAAGAAGCCATGATCATTGAAGAAGATGGCCAAAAAACCTTTGTTTTCAAGGGTAGTGCCAAAAATGTTGTAGTTGTTACAGGTGAAGCTGGCAAAAATGTCAAACCCGGAGAAGGTACTTTCGGTAAAGGTGATATTTCCAAATTTGTGGGCTCCAAATCTCTTTCTTTCAATGTAAAAGGAGTTGATGACAAGTTCTCTGCAGTTTCCGGTTATGTTGATTTTTCCAGTGGACTCAAAGCTGATGTTGCAGTTGAAATGAAAGAAGTTAAAGCAGCCGAAAAAATGGCCAAACAGTTTGAAATGGGTAAAGCCATGATGGCAGGCAAACCTGAGATCAAAAAACTCATTGAAAAAATCGATTTCAGTCAGTCAGGAAAAAGCATTAAAGTTAAAACTGATTTAAGCGAAGACGATCTCAAAAAGGTTATGAAAATGGCCGGTCCCATGATGGGTAAAGCTCTGCGCTAATCTTTTACCACCATAATTACCCCTTCTCCTTCTTTTCTAAAGTTGATTGGTCATGAAAGTTGATTGGTCATGATTACCAAGAAAGCCACAGTAAAAAACAGGGATGGAATTCATCTCCGACCTGCCAAAATCATAAGTGAAGTAGTCAACAAATATGAAGGCAGGGTGTTACTCAAGTTGAAACACCAGAAACCAAAAGAACTTACTTCTTTGGTATTGCTTACTTTAGGGTTGACAAAAGGAAGTGAAATAAAAATTCTGGTAGATGGTCCTAAGGAAAATGAAACAGCCCGCGAATTAAAAAATCTTTTTCAAAAGGAATTCGATTTTGAACGCTAACTTTTGCATATTTGGCAAAGCTGGTTCAATGACAGTTCTTTTCTGTTTTCAGACTGTAATTGTCCAGCCAAAGGAGGTTTTTTGTTAAAAGCCACCAAATGTCCTAATTGTGGAGCTTCAATTAAGGTTAATCTGCAAAAAGAGCAGGCTTTATGCGATTATTGCGGTAGCAGTTTTGTTTTGGAAAAAACAGATGAAGATGATTCTTCCCAAGGTCAGGAGGAATTTTCCAAAGCAGATAAAACCGTAGCCAAAAAAATTGGGTGTTTTATTCTGATTATTGTTTTGGTTATTTTTCTTTTTACTGGCGGGATTATCTATTTTGTTTTCGATTTTGCAGGTAAAACTATTGATTCCAGTCTTGACTCCAATTCCAAAAACGTAATCAGGCAGATAAAAGACAAGCAAAAGCAATAATTTCAAATTTTGAAATAGGGTTCAATTATGAAAAAAGTTCTTTTTGCCTTTATTTTGCTGTGGTTTCAGGTAAATATTGCCTTTGCCGGGGATAACTCTCATAAACAGGAACCCCTTAAACCCCGCAACAAATATGAACAAAAAATTCTTAAACAGGGGCGTTCTGATATAGTTTCCAATCTGCGCAAACATAATTTCAAGGCTGAAGCTTTTATCAGGGCGCTGAAACATACAATGCTCGGGATAAAGCTCTATAATCAGGGGGATTATGGTGATTCCATCTTTATTTTCAAGCGTTCTTGGCGGATTTTTCCAAGTCCGGCAATTCTTTACTGGATAGCAAAATCAAATCTTAAATTTGGAAAAGTGGTTGAAGCTCATAAAAAATTTGCGGATTTTCTGAATCAGGCCAAAAATTGGAAAGTTACCACCATCAAGGAATATTTGCTCATAGATGCAAAAAAACAGTTTAAAAAACTGGAGAAAAATTTGGCTTCTCTCAAGTTGCAAACTGATATCAAAGGTGCTGAAATTGCGGTCAACGGGATTATTTTGCGAAATGATTCTAATAAAGCAGTCAAGACACCTATTGAGAAAAAAATATGGTTAAAACCTGGTTATAATCGAATAGTTGTTACCAAGAAAGGTTTTGTTACCCATTCAATAATCATCAAAAATGCCGAAAAGGGTAAAATTTATACCAGGAAAGCCAAGTTGTTGACCCCCAGAGAGTTGATCAGAAAAAGTCAACTTTTTAAGAAAGCACAATTGGATCGGCAAAAAATCGAAAAAATGAAAAAAACAGCCGAGATGAAATTGCTAAAAGAACGTCTGGCCAATTATCAGAAATTAAAAAAACGACAGAAGAATTTTCGCTGGGGCGGGTACGGCACGATGGCTCTTTCCGGGGTTTTTCTGGCGGGAGGAGTTGTGCTAGAAATTTTAAGTCACAAGTACTATCAGGATATTGAATCTGCTGCTCCGGGAACCCAGTGGTCTCAAATTGAGAATGATTATGATAAATATCAGAAATATTCAAATCTGGCCAAATATTATTTTCTGGCGGGAGGAGTTTTAGCATTGGGAGGAGCGGTTTTAACTTATTTTGGTTTCAGGAAGATAAAATTTCCAAATAAAAAAGAAACCAAATCGAAAATTGCAATTATTCCCAGATTATCAGTCAATCAGGGTTCGATTTTATTTTCTTTGTCATTTTGAAAAAGAATTTTTGGTGCAGGTGATTTGAATCTGATAGGAGTTGGTTTGTAAATTGCGGCTGTCTGCAATAAAATAATAACGTGAACCACGGGAAGCTGAAAAGTTGATCTGTTCAGGCACAAGATCTTCATTTGTGGAAATTCCCAGGCAGGCAGCTTGATAGTTGCATTCGGTTTCATCTTCTTTGGCACTTAGAGCAATCAGATCGGAGTTTCCCTCCAAAGGAATGAGTCGAATGGAAATTTCTCCAGTTATCGGGCTGTCCAGAAAATAAAAATTTTCCGGTCCCGAGTTATCAACAGAAGAACTGCATTGGGGATAAGAATCAAAAACAGGTTCTGCTTGAAGATTCAGAGTGATTTGACCTGAAGCGGTATCTCCTTGAAAAGTCTGGTTACAATAAACAGGATGGGGTTGATGGCAAAACCCTCCATTAATGGCAGGAAAGGTTGTTGAATCTATCTCAATCAATTTGCCTCCATGGCTGAGGACGTAAATTTTGTGGGGACCTGTTCCCCAGACCGCAACCAGATCTTCTTCAGTTTTTGAATTCATGGGATTCCAGTTGATTCCGTCATAATGGAGTAAAGTCCCACTTCTTCCTACTGCATAAACATTATTCGGACCTGTCCCCCAAATGGCATTCAGTGAAACTGAAGTTCCCGAATTCATTTCAGTCCAGTGAGTTCCGTCAAAATGATGAATTACACCTTTCCATCCTGCGGCGAAAATATCATTGGCACTGCTGCCCCAGAGAGAGTAAATGGCATTATAAGGGCTGATTTCTATTTCCTGCCATTGTTGTCCGTTGTAATGGATAGCTGTATCAACTCCTCCGGCGGCATAGACATTGGTGGGAGAACTGCCCCAGATAGCTTGAAAGTAGTTGGAGGCAGGAGGAGTTGGCATCAGTTCCCAGTTATTGCCGTCATAGTATATTATGGTGCCGTCATATCCGGAAGCAAAGATGTTTTCAGCATCGTAAGCCCAGATAGTCAGCAAAGGTGATTCTGCGGGCATGTTGATCTGGGACCAGTTATTGCCGTCATATTTGAGAAGGACAGAATTTGAGCCGGGATAACCTTCCCCCACTGCAAATACATTGTTCTGATCGACTACTCTGATGCTGGTGAGATCAGAAAGAGTGGGCACGGACATGATTTGCCAGGTGCTGCCGTTATAGTGAAGAATCTGGCCTTCAAGGCCGGCAGCATAAAGATTGTTATCTCCTGTGCCGTGGAGGGACATCAAGTTTGAGGCGGGCAGTTTCTTTTTGTTTTGCCAGGAAGGATTGAACTGCCAGATGTGGTTGTCTCCGTCCGGGGTATCTGAATATCCGGCAGCATAGAGATTATCACTGTCTTTTCCCCAGATGGTTCTGAAAATCAAATTGGTTCGAGTCGGCATTTCTGCCCAGATATTGCCATCAAAATGGAAAATAGCACCTTCGCCACCTACGGCAAAGATATCATCGGGTCCCAGACCGTAAACGGAATAGAGTCTTTGGGAATGACGTTCTTCCATTATTGACCAATTGGACCCGTTATGATGAAGAATTATGCTGGAATAGCCGTCGGAGAGCATCTTAAACCCCACCGCAAAAATATTGTCGCTGTCAGAGCCCCAGATGCTTCTTAAATGAAGTTCGGTAAGTTGCGGCAATTGTTGCCAGTTAATCCCGTTGAAATGGAGAATAATTCCATTGAACCCGGTGGCATAGATATTGTCGGCACTATTACCCCAGATTGAAGTCAGGGAGGAAGTTGTCGGCGAAACTGATTCGCTCCAGTCATTGCCGTTGAAATGAAGAATAATTCCGTTTTCACCCACTGCAAAAATATTATTGCTTTCTGAACCGTGAATTGACAGCAGGTTGTTTGAGGTCCCCGAATTTATAAGGCTCCAGTTGTTGCCGTCGTAAAAAATTATGACGCCTTCATTCCCCACCGCCCAGATCTGATTGTAGCTATTTCCCCAAACAGCGTTGAGCCAGGATGAAACAGGAGTATTCATGGTACTCCAGTTGCTGCCGTTAAAATGGAAGATGGTACCGTCCTGGCCGGCGGCAAAAATATAATTTTCCTGTAATCCCCAGATTGAAGAAAGCCATTTATCCTGGACATCAAACAATATTTCTTCCCATTCACTGATTTTGCATTGTTCATAATTCAGCAGGCAGTTGGAATCACAATGGATCCCCCCGGAAAGGGAACTGTAACCTGAAAGGCAGCTGCTGGTAAATGCAAAGTTTTTGCCATCACAGACTTCTCTGCCGTTGAGAATGCCATCGCCGCAAAAACCTGTGCATTGAGCAGTATCAACAGAAAGACAATCGGAGCTGCAGGAAACTTGCCCCTGGT
>JAQICJ010000311.1 GCA_027858615.1 Deltaproteobacteria bacterium | reverse complement strand
CATATTGCATTAAGATTTTATATTTTTATTTTTGTGGTGATTTTTTGGATCCACCCTCCCCCATATGGATAACCTTTGAGGAATTACAAGAAAATTTAAATGGAAATCACAACCCTGTTTGTGGCAATGGCGTAATTGAATTTGGGGAGCAATGTGACGGCAGTCAATTGGGTACCGTATCAGATTGTGCCACCCATGGGTCCATAACCGGTGCCGGTGATTGGACTTCCGGAGAAATTACCTGTAATCCAAGAAGATGTTTCTGGGAATATGACAACTGCCAATGATCTGATTATTCAACTAACAAAAAAGATGAAGCTGCCTGGGGGATAAAATTGGTGATAACGTCCAAAGGTGATAGCTCCAAATAGATTAACCAGCACACTGTAACCGAGCAAAAAATAGAATGCTTTGCCGTATTTTTCGGAAGCTAAGGCCAGAAGTAAAATTACAAAGGGGGTAAAATCAAGACTGAATCTATATCCGAATTGTACAAAACCCGAATTCTGATAGCAAAGAACAAAAAGAAAGATCGTGGCAGCGCTGACAGCCAGGGGAATAAAATGTTCGTTGCGGAACTTTTGCCAGAAGACTTTGAACAAAAGAGGGGTTGTCAGCCACAAAGCCATCCCGTGGGGTGAGATCTGAACAAAAGGCTGGGAAAGCTTGAAGCGGGGAAGTAAAGTCAAGGCAACTGACAAATTGCGAGAAAGATATTCCAAAGAAAAGAGACCGTATTTTTCAATTCGGTATTTCCAGCGAATATTCAGATAAGAATGCCCGAACTCAAAAGGATTTTTAAAACGAAGCCAGTTGTGCAAGGCAACAAGCAGGATAAAAATCAGGGCCGGCACGGCAAACCGAACACAAGGAAGAATTGCGTCCTTCCATTCCCTGTCTTTATACTTTTTATAAATATGCCACAAAAAAACAAATCCGCTCAAACTCATGGCAGGTCTGGTGGCAAAAGCCGCTCCCAGAGCCAAACCTGCCCAGAACCAGCTTTCAGAATAAAGAGCCAGCAAATAGAGCAGAAGAAAGGTAATACCGATTATATGGGCTGTATACCAGACCTCTCCTCTCACAGCCGAAAAAAAATAGACAGTACCAAAACAAAACAGAGTAACCAGACTGATCAACTCCCCATCCGTACGCATGATAATCTTTTTTTTCCTGAGTTTAATTAACAGAAACCAGAGAAAAACAGCATTCAAGGCTGCAAAAAAAACAGTAAACAAAACATCATTAAAATTAATTCCCCACTTGGCTACCAGTGGAAGCATGAGTACCGCAGGCAGAGGAGGAAAAGAAACATAATGCAGATAAGTTCTTTTTTTAATCTCTCGAGATTTAATCTGGTGAAATGTGCCGTCCAGAGTTTTGAAAACCCCTTTTCCCTTACTTCGAAACCAGGTCCCTTTGAGAGTTTTTCCATTTTGTAATTGTAAAATATCAACCCGAACCCAATCATTCCCGTGGGGTGGTTTATGGACAAGATCCAATCTTCCTTGCAACCAGGAATCGGCCATATAGGCATAATGATTATTAGAAGATGGATGGAGAATTCTTTTGTAAGAAACTAGGGAAAAAATCCCGAAAGTTGTACAAAAAATAAGTAATGGCAGGATAATATGCTTTTTTTTGAGTAGATAATCAGATGCTTGCAACAAATTTAACCTTTTTTATTGGAAAAGGGATTTTTCAATTTTCACTTAAGTGGCAAAAACTGGACTTTGAAATTGTACCTGAAAATATCTCAAACAAAAGAAAAAACCTGAGTTGACTTTTCTTCAAGATTGCACCGGTAGAAAGATTCCTGGATTTTTATTGGGGTAACCTGGGGGGATGGTTTGCTATGTGGGACTAAGTTAGTCCACGTTTCAGAATGGAGGAGAAAATCCTAGTATTTTTTGGATTTGATTCGAGCTGAGCGTCCTCTTCTTTGTCTCAAATAATAGAGTTTGGCTCTTCTTACTTTACCGCGCATTCTGATTTCGATGGTATCAATAACTGGAGAATGTACAGGAAAGATTTTTTCAACACCGATACCATAAGACATTTTTCTTACGGTAAAAGTGGAACTGATGCCTCTGTTTCTTTTACGAATACAAACACCTTCAAAAACCTGAATTCTTTCTCTGTTGCCTTCTTTGATTTTGGCATGTACGCGCAGGGTATCCCCTACTCTGAAATCAGGAAGATCTTGTCTGCTGTATTTTTCTTCTATTTTACCAAGGACAGGATTAACTCTGGACATTTTGTTCTCCTCTAAAAATAATCTGCTCTATGTTGAGGCTTAACAGATAGCTGACCTCAATTGAAAAACAACTGAAAAATCTTACTACCTGATTATTTAAAAAAATCAACATATTTTTATGCAAAAGACAGAAACTGCTAGTTTCAGCCTAAGTATTGAAGAGATTTCAAGTGATTTGAACTCCCTTCAGCTAAACGAATGTTAGTAAAATAATATGAATTGTCCAGAAGTTTTTCCGGATTAAGAATGGTAATAGATCAGGGAAGGCAAATACCATAATCAGGGCTGCCGTATGCGTCATAGCATAAAACTTCACATTCCCCCTGAGCTGCGAGATGGCACAGTTTTTTACAGGTACTGTTACCCAGAAAATCAGCAAAACAGACATATCCAGGAACACACTCCACTGTATCGGTGCAGGAATCTCCCGGAGCAACAGTACCAAGTGAGGAATAACAATATCCCTCCATGGTGGTTTCATTGAAGTAGCAGCTTTCATCAGAACCGGGCATAATACTGCAACCAAAATCCGAAACAGGATCGCATTCTATCCCCAACAGGCAATTGGGGGCGTAACTACAATCGGAATCATCACAATCTGTATCACCGTCGCTATCATCGTCGAGTCCGTTATCGCAATCTTCCCCGGTAATATTGCAGGCAGAATCACCAAGACAGTCAATATCAAAACAATCGGCAAATCCATCTTCGTCATCATCAATCTCATTGTCACAAATTTCGGCTATATCAATACACTCAGAAAATTCAAAACAGTCCTGATCGTCACAATCAACATGACCATCGCCATCATCATCAATTTCGTTGTCGCAAATTTCAGCAGGTGTCTGGCAGGCAGTATGTTCTGAACAGGCAGAATCATCACAATCAACATCGCCATTGCCATTGTCGTCTATTCCATTGTTGCAGATCTCTTCCAGTTCGTTGCACAGATCTGAAGCAAAGCAGTCCTGATCGTCACAATCAATATGACCATTGCCATCATCATCAATTTCATTATTGCAGATTTCCTGATTACAAACCAGATAACCTTCACAATCATCATCTTCACAATCAGTCAGACCATTGCCGTTATCATCAATTTCGTTGTCGCAGATTTCCTGTTTGCCGCCTGAATTATCTTCATTACAACCGATAACTAAAGAAAATGAAAAAATAACCAAAAACAAAATAACAGATCTTTTTAACATATGGATCTTCTCCTTTAATTCCTAATAAATAGATGTTGGAGTTGATTGTCAACCCTTAGTTGGAAATATGTTCTGGTGGTGATTATGGATTTAATGCAGATCTTGTGCTAAACTTCAACAAAATTCCTTTATTAATATTTTAACTGTCAACAACCATTAAACCATTAGTTTTTCTTGTTTTTTTACACATTTTTTTCTGGAGGTTTTATGCAAACCACTCACAAATTTATCATTCCCCTGGTACTTTCAATTTTTTTCTCAAATTGTTCACCCGATTCTGATTCGAATAACACCAACAATGTCAACAACGTCAACAACACCAACAACACCAACAACACCAACAACACTAATAACACTAATAACACTAACAATACCAACAATGTTAACAACACAGATCCCTGCGAGGGGGTAGAATGCAGTTCCCACGGTACTTGCCAGGTAGATGAAAATGTTCAGCCCTTCTGTGATTGCGATACCGGCTATGTTGCTTCCGGTCTTGAATGTCTTGAAAATCCCTGTGGAGGAGTTGAATGTTCCGGATATGGAACTTGCAATGTGGAAGAAGGTACAGCCGTTTGTACTTGTGACAACGGATATACAGCCGGCGGCATTGATCTTCTGGAATGTTTCCCGGATAACGGGGTTGTGACATGTGATGGAGTAACTTGCAGCGGCAACGGACAATGTCTGGAGTGGACCGATACTGCAGTCTGTAATTGTGACAACGGTTATGTGCCTTCGGGAAGACACGGAATGGATTGTATTCCCCTCGATCTGGTCTGTATCGGAGGAGCAATTGATTACGATTACGACTATGATGGCATCAATGATTCCTGGTTTGATCCCAACGCCAACGAATGTCTCCAATATGAGGCCTTCAACAGAGTCAGAGCAACTCATGATCCCGAAGACGCACCTGAATGCCATCGTCCCCTGCTCTGGAGCATACTGTGGGCTGCCCACGGACGCAATCACTCCATTCAAATGGAAGAACAGGGTGGACTCTTTCACGACGATTATCCCATGTCCCAAAATTGTGCTTACGGCAGTACTCCGGAAGGACAAATGGATATGTACATGACCGGTCCTAGCGAACCTCATTGTCCAGATCTTTCCCACCATTGCAACATCATGCGCTGCGGTGTCAATAATGTGGGCATAGGTTTTTCCGGAATCTTCAGCACCCAGAACATCTTTTGATCTTTTATTATTTTGTAGCCTGACCATTAAAATCAAGGCCTGCCAAACTATCCTCCCTGTTTTTCTCCCCTGTAAACTGAAATTATTCTAATTTCCCCAAAACCGGCAAACCATACTCTCTGTTTTTTCCCCTGTATATTTGTGGTATTCAGATGTATTTTGACAGTCGGGTTTTTAGTAGTAGAATTCAGCTGAAATTGTGGTTTTGAAAAAACCGGGGAGGAAAAACCCTGTTTCAACTTTGAGAGAAATATTTTCTATAATATCGTATCTCAAACCGACAATAGCTTCGATCATACCCATTCCCCTGGGTATTTCTTCTTTTTCACGTCTAACATCACCTGGAAGGTGAGTACATTGATCGGTATCGTCCCAATTATCCGAAGTACAACCCATGGTGGGTGTGGTATAGACATCACCCAGAACAAGACCTCCTCCAATTCCGGCTCCATAGATAAAATAGAGGTTTTCGATAATTGGAGTGTTCCAAGTAGCTGAAATTTCGACAAAGGCAAAAGCGAGATTATCGAATTCGACATAGTCGGTTTCATCCCAGTCATGGTTAATGCCCAACCAGTTGCCGTCGGGAGCATTGATCTGCATATATTGAAACTGCACGGCAACATCAACATTGGTAGTGCGATACAAAAGCCTGAGCCCGGTCTGCTGGGCTTTTACATCGTGAGCACCCTTGAGACCAATATGGAGGAAAAATTCGGGAACATAGTGGTAAGATCCGCTGATCCCCAGTCCGAATTTCTTATTATCTTTTGTTTCCTGTGCCTGAGCCGGATTTAATTGGAATAAGACCAACCCGAAAACCAGCAAAAATATTTTTTTGTTCAACATGGCATTACCTCTGAGTTATTCCTCATCGATAAATTCAGAAAAGAGCTCGTTGTCGTCGATGAGTCGGGAAAAATAACAGCCCCATGCGTCGCAAACGACTATCATGTGGGCATCGTTTAATTTGGGGTTCAAATAAATTTTATGAAGATGTCCGTCTTCACACTTGCATCTTCCAACCACCGGAAATTCAACCCCGCAGGTGGGGCATTTTATTTTGACCTTGGTTCCCTGTGGAAATGTAACTCCCCTTTTGGAATGGTCGCCCTGAAAAGGACTTAATTCTAGCATACCTTCTTTTTCGTCATTTGCAACTTTTACGCAAATTCCAGGGTAGCCGTCGAAATCTTCCTTGCCACAACCTACCAGGTTGTGACCATTCGGACAAAAAGCCTGAGTTACAATGATGTAAACATCGTCTTTCAGAATTATTTTGCCGTCTTTGGAAATATTTTCCTTTAAAATATTAAGGTCTTCATTTTCACTTTTATCTTTAGCCATATTAATTACCTCCAATATACAATTTATTTAGTTGCTATTGGTAGTTTTTACCAGAACTTTTTTTGCTCTCGTAATTTTTTTTGAGACACCGGTCCATTTCAACACAATTCATACTCAGGCATTTATCAAGTTCACTGGCAGGGATATTTTTTGTAACTCCTTGACAATGTTTAATATATTTATCCAAGTTTTCCCGGAATTTTCTTTGCTTGTAGCTTAAAATAGAACTCTTCAATTCCTCTTTAAGTTTCTTGCTTTTTTTGGTTTTTTCCAATTCACATTCCCGTATTTTTTTAACAATTCTACCACAAATTGTATCTGGAAATTTGAGCGGCTTGGAGGGAAGAGACCTGCCGGTTTTAAAATCCTTGAATTTCTCAGGGTATCTTTTTTTTATTTTCTGCAAAGGAGGAGGTTCAGATTCCGCAGCTTGTTCTTTGCAACCTGAAAAGACATTTACCAGAAAAATGATGAAGAGAAGACGAAAATAATACATTAACTTAATGTAATTTTCTGGGTTTGTGGGAAGGTTCGATGATTTCTTCGGGATTGGCAAAAATATGTGCCACTCCTTTTTTTATTTTGTATTTGGGATCGGAGCAGGCTTCATCTTTACCACAAACTGAGTGACCCTTGCAATTATCATGGTATACAGTAATTACTCCCTCAAAATTTCTGAGAATTGTATGATCTTGGGAGCGGGAAATCAGATACTGGGGTGAAATGGGGATTTTTCCCCCGCCTCCGGGAGCATCCACTACATATACGGGAACTGCCATTCCGGTAGTATGACCCCGAAGTGATTCAATAATTTCAATTCCTTTGCCGATGGAAGTACGGAAATGAGAAATACCACGGGAAGCATCACATTGATACATGTAATAAGGCTTGACCCTGATCTGAAGTAATTTATGCATTAATTTTTTCATAACGTGGGGACAGTCGTTTACTCCTCTGAGTAATACTGTCTGATTTCCAAGAGGAACTCCGGCATTATTCAATTTGTCACAGGCTGCAGCAGAATATTTGGTAATCTCATTAGGATGGTTGAAGTGGGTGTTAATATAAACCGGATGGTATTTCTTGAGCATATTCACCAGTTCATCATCTATTCTCATGGGAAGTACTACCGGCATTCGGGATCCCAATCTGATAATCTCCACGTGGGGAATTTCATAAACTCTGCTGATAATCTTTTCCAGTTGGGCAGTGGAAAGCATCAGCGGATCTCCCCCTGAAATTAAAACATCTCTGACGGAGGGAGTATTTTTGATATATTCAATTTGTTTATCAAGCAGATCTCCCCCTATGTGACGATCAACTTCACCTACCTTGCGACGACGAGTACAATGGCGACAATACATGCTGCAAACATGGGTTACCAGCATTAAAACCCGATCCGGATAGCGATGGGTTATCCCTTCAACAGGAGAATCAACATCTTCATCAAGAGGATCAAGCAAATCGCCTTTGCTGACGTTCATTTCTTTAATGGTTGGGATAGCCTGTTGTTTAACTGGATCATTTTCGTTTTCAGGGTCGATCAATGAGAGATAATAAGGTGTTACCGACATGGGAAATTCCTGCAATACAGCTTTGACTTCCCGCAACTCTTCAGAATCGAGTTTGAAAACATCATTGAGGATTTTTGTATCATGGATCGAATTCCTCAGTTGCCATTTCCAATCAAGCCATTGTTCTTTAGTAACATCTTTCCAGGAAGGAATATCTCTGTAATCTCTCATTAGCTACCTCCAACATCTAAGTTAGTTCCAATTAGTTCGAGTTTTAAAACGGGAACTATTAAAAACCCTAGTGACTGACGATAAAGGTCATACCCCAAATTATTATAATTTTCAAATAAAAGGAAAAAAAGCCGCGTTGCAGGAATTAACAGTTCGGATCTTTGAGAACCGACAGCAAATACCCACTAGAAGGGTGCTGGTTTTTTAGAGGAGAATTACATGCTACATATATCTTTTTTCGTAAATTTCTTTGATATATGGACTTTCTCGCAAAAATTCCAGAGCAATTTTTGCATGATCTTTGGTGTACCCGTTACCTATGAGCATGGTAACATCCATGCCAACACCTTCAGCTCCCAAAGCAGCTTTGGTAAAACTGGTTGCCATACTGAAATAATAAACTGTACCACCATCTTTACAGGCTAAAATTGCTCCCATTTCACAATTTGGTCTGCTCACACAGGAGATAACCAGATCGGCCATCTTGCCATCGGTCAACTCACTGGTTTTCTGGTACATATCAAGAGCATCTGAAGCATCCGCCCGAAAATATCCATCAAGAAAAGGAACTTCCTTCAAAAAGTTTTCACCTTTTTCGGAAGAAGCTGTTCCTATAACCTGACCGGTTACTCCGGCAAATTTCTTGGCAACATATGAACAAAGAAGTCCACTTTTTCCACTGGCTCCCACTACCAGAACTCGCTGTCCCGGTCTCACCAGGTTTGCGGTCTGAGCAGGAGCGCCTGCAACATCAAGAACTGCCAGCGCCAGTTTTTCATCCATATCCTTGGGCAATTTGGACCAGATAGCCGATTCAAACAATACTGCTGTTCCGTCAATATCTACCTGATCTGTATCAATATGGATTTTTTTAATCTTGTCTATTTGGAGAGGAGTAAGACTCAATGAAACCAAAGATGCTATTTTGTCTCCCACTTCAAGGTTAATTTTACCCTGGAGAGCGGATCCGATACGTTTTACTTTTCCAATAAACATTCCACCGGAACCGGTAACAGGATTTTTGTGTTTTCCAAATTTATCAACAATGGAAAGCATGGTTTGTTTGATCTTTTCCGGATCGCCCCCGGCTTCCTGTTTGATCTGAGTAAAACTGGCACTGTCGACATTGAGGGTGATAACATCGCAAACTATTTCGTTATCAAACTCTTTGGTCATATCGTTATCTACTCTGAGAGCTGGTTGAGGTAATACTCCCTCAGGTTCAATTACACGATGAGTTCCAAATTTGTTTCCTTTTAATTCCATTATTTCCTCCAAGATGGTTTTTTGGTTTTAACTTGCCCGACTGAAAAAGAAAAGAAGGGCAAAAAAATTTGATAAAAGGGGTTTTTGACAGGGGGTTGGATGGATTGAACTTTACAGACTCCTGCCAACCTAAGGAATTGTTTTGACCGGAACCAAAGAACAATGGTTCCAATATCAGAATGGGCATTACGAACTGGAGCCGAATAACAAACAAGCACCGGTCGGTATTTATTGTTATTGACGAGCCACAAACAGAAATCCCACCTACATGGGAAATTATGACTTATTTAGTTCTATTTGTTTTGATTGGGGGGAACAAATGTTCTATCTGGGTCTGTAAGTAATGCGGCCTCGAGTGGGATCATAGGGAGAAACTTCAACTGTAACTCTGTCTCCCAACACAACTCTGATCCTGAATCGTCTCATTTTACCTGAAAGATGAGACAGGACAACAAGCCCGTTGTCTGTTTTAACTCTGAATCGACCACCTGCCAATACTTCAACTACTTCGCCTTCAAGTTCTATTTGTTCTTCTTTCGCCATAATTCACCCGATTTAAAAATTAATAAAACATTTCTTCTGGAGAAACAATTGAATTTCTCAAAAAAAATCTAAGTAAAACTTGTTACTTCTTCAGCTGAATTTACCAACCTTTTTCAGGACGTCAAGGGATATCTTCTTGGAAATCAGAATGTACCCAGTGGAAAAACCAGCAAAACCAGCCTGTGTAAACTTTATAAAAAGAATTAGTGTAGAGTTTATTAACCGTGAAAAAAATAACTTTATTGATTTTAATCTGCACAAACTGCAGATTTTCAGCGATATCCATTTTAAATGAAGAACTAGAAGTTGAAATCAACCCCAATACCAACCTGGTGGGTTATCCTCTTATAATTTCCATTTCCAGAAGAAACTGCTTTGCCCTGATAAGTATCCTGGCATTCTGAACACCAAACTACATCTATATGATTCTCAATGCAGATTCTGGCGAGGTTGGGATCATATCCCGAATTTTCAACATTAAGAGGAATCATCCAGTCAATTCCATATCCTACTTTCAAATTGACAAATTCAAATACTTCAAAAGATGCAGTAAACTGCAGAGTCAGAGAATGATTGTCAACTGCTGCGGGATTAACCCATTTTTCAGGTGTTGCAGGAGGCAGATATCTGATGGCAGTATTGAAATTGAAGCCTTTGTGAGGTTTATACATGAAAGTGAATTGAGGGGTTAAAACATCCTGAAAACCTCGATAACTTGAAATATTAAGATCCCAGTTGCGCAGAGCCACATTGGTAAAATCACTGCCTGTCAACAGAACCTGCAACTTCTGATGTGAACTCCACCTGATCCAGGAAAGGGTAAAGTCACCCCACCAGTTGCGGGAAAGCTTAATTTTAGCGCCCAGAGATATAATATCGGGAAAGGTGGTTTCCATTTTCGAGTTGCCTTCAAGGGTCTTGTAACCTTCTCCATCAAAATACCTGGTTATGTATCCTTTACCATGGGTTTCAACCGAAGCACTGTCCAGACTGCGAATTTTTGATCTGTATGTTCCGCCAAATTCCAGCCATTTTTTGGGAAGATAATAAAAACCAAAACTGAAACCGAAATTATTGTCACTGGAATCCACGGTTATTTTTTCATTGGCAATACCTTTGGCTTCAAATCTTTCTTCGGCACTTTCGGGAAGATCAGCTCTCAAATATCTGTCTCGCACCAGACCCAGGCGAAATCTCGAATAGATGTAGCTTAACCCGAAGCCGAAATAGAACTTGCGATGCAATTTCATGGATACTACCGGAGTGATGAAAAGATTGAAAAAATTGCGATCACTCAGATGATAGCGCAAAGGAGAGGGTAATTGCTTGAATTCCTGTCTGAAGGGAGAATATATGGCTAGCCCCAAAGTAATTCTGTCATAGCCAAAATCGGTAGTCATCCCTACAAAATAATCATAAATATTGTTAGAATAACCAACTTCATCGAAAACCAGATCTCCACCGGGAGAAGGTAATCCAGTAACTGAAGAAATGGTAGCCCTATTTACGTCCAGAAATTGAAATACAGGAGAAAAATACATTGAAAATCTGGTATTTTCTATCTTGCCGATAACAGCAGGATTATTGATGATCCCAGTAGTAACGGGCATGGTAGTAATGCCGGGATCAACTCCACCTATGTAAAGGGGCAGAAAAGAATCGGCCATGACCCAAGTAGGCCATAACAAAAAAATAGAAAATATCAGAATTTTTGCAGCAAATTTATTCATATTGTTCAACCAAAATTTATTCTTCCAGAGGAAACCAGATTTCAATATCTGTACCTTCATCAGGAATCGAAGTTATCTTGATCTTTCCATTCATTTCCTCAACTCTTTCCTTGATATGAAGCAAGCCAAAATGACCCTCGTTTTTTTTGGAAGTGGAAAAACCACAGCCATCATCTTTAATTTCAAGTAATACTCCAGAACTGCCAAAAGAACCAGCTTTTGTTTTCTGCGGTTCTAAATCGGCAGGAAGATCTACTTCTTTGATCTGACAAGGCAACTCTCGCTCATCTTCAAGATGGATTTCAACCTCAGAGGCTCCGGCATGTTTACCTGTATTAGTTAAACTTTCCTGAATAATCCTATACATATGCAGTCCATAATTGTTGTCAAAACTCTGCTGCAGGGAATAAACAAAAGAAATTTTATAATCGTAAAGTTCCTGCATGTTCTGAATTAATTCTTCAAGAGCCGGCAGAAGTTCAAATTTTTCTCTCATAATTCTGACTGTTCTTCTCAATTCCTCCAACGCCGATTGAGTACGCGATTGAAGCAATTGAGCCTCCTTCTGAATTTCAGGGCTGTTTTTGGAAAGTTCGCTGAGAAATTCCGCCTGAATTTTGATGGTTGAAAGTAATGCTCCCAAACCATCATGCATCTCCCTTGCAATCCTTTGCCTTTCATCAAGAAGTGATAATTTTCTTTTATCTTCTTCCAGTTCAAGTGCTTTTCTGAACCGCATATTTTCCTGCAAATCAAAGTAAACAACTACATAGACTACAATAAGATCAATCCCCGAATACCATAAAAGCAGCAACAGATCCCTGGCACCAACTGCAGTACCTAGCAAAGTGCTTATTTTCGGAATAATGGGTAAAAGCAGCAGAGCAGGCAATATTGCCAAAGGATGAGGGTATAAAATTGCAAAGAATACAGCATAAAGCAAATGCCCAGACATGATGGGACTAGACAATCCCCCGGTAAGCACCACCACAAAAACCAAGGCGATCAGGTCAAAACAAAGGGTGATAAAATAAATAAGCCGATCAAATTTTTTCCCGATCCATAAAAACGAAAAAAGATGCCCAAAAAGCAGAAACAAGTAGATTATCAGCCCCTTTGGCAAATATTCCACCAGTGATTGTCCCCATGTAGGAATCAATAAAAACAAAATACCCAGTGAATCCAGTATGATCCTGGCAACAAACACTGATTTTGCTCTGGTCTCAAATTGATCTCTGCGATTTTGTTTCATTCTGACTCACACATTTCCACGATGAGGATAAAATAAATCAATTATTCTTCTTGGAAAATAAACTCAAACTTTGTATATACTCTACACGTTGTTTCACTTTTACTCAATTCCTACTTTTGGCTGCAGTCCATATTAAAAACAAAAAAATTGAGAGTAGACATGAATTCTTTTCCAAAAGTCATTAAAAACAAAAAAATAAGCAGAAACTGGATCCTTCAAAACAAATTCAGAGGAAAAACAATCGCTTTTGTTCCCACCATGGGTTATCTGCACAAAGGTCATCTGGCTCTGGTTGAAAAAGCAAATAAACTGGCAGATCTCACCGTAGTAAGCATCTATGTTAATCCCACTCAGTTCGGGCCCAATGAAGATTTTCAGGAATATCCCAGAAATCTTGACCAGGATTTGGAAAAACTGGCAACTTTTAATGTTGATCTTGTTTTTACTCCTTCCGACAAGGAAATGTACTCTGAGGGTTTTGTGACTACAATCCATGTTGACAAACTGACTGCTCCTCTTTGTGGAGCCAGAAGACCCGGTCACTTTGATGGAGTCACTACCATAGTCAGTAAATTATTCAACATCATCAATCCCGATTTTGCAGTTTTTGGAGAAAAGGACTTTCAGCAACTGGCTGTAATCAAGAGGATGGTTAAAGATCTCGATTTTAATCTGAAAATTGAAAGCTGTCCTACAATCAGAGAAAGCGACGGTCTGGCACTTTCATCAAGAAATCAATATCTCACCGGCAAGCAGAGGAAAGAAGCACCTGTAATTGTCAAGGCTCTGAGGCGAGTTAAAGAGCTGGTGGCTCAAAAACAGATTACCACTCCTTCTGAGGTTGAAACCAGGGCAAAAAATATTATCAAACAAAATTCAAACTGTGCCAAAATTGATTACATCCAGTGCTTAAGTGCTGACAATCTTCATGAAGTCAATAACTTTGAAAATTCTACGGTGCTGGCAGCAGCTGTATTTTTTGGGAAAACCCGCCTTATTGACAATATTAAATTGACGTAATTTTACAGAAAATGAAAAATTTTGTTGCCAAATCATAAAAGTGGAATTATTGTAAAATTCAAGGTGATAATTTAATCTCACTTGGTTTTTTCCCAATTTGAAATAATACCTCAATATCACTTTTTCTTCTAACCGGTTCCCCCACCCTTACCCCCTTTTCAAGAGTTACCTGACCGGATTTCCAAAAAGTTATGAAACACTCAATATTACTTGACCAATATTGTTAGTTCCCGTTTCAAATTGCAGTAATTAACAACCGGGATTACAATCTGCTTGATAAATTTGAATAAATCTAAAAAAGAGGATAAGGCTGACTTATCTCTTTCAGTTTTAATCAGTTCTATATTTTCAGTTCATTATTTTTTAAACCAGATTTGAACTAGAAAGGTTGCACTATGAAAGAAAATCTCCCTTTTCAGGCTCAATGGACAGTAGAAGTTCTTAAATGGATTCTTACTAAAAACGTCAGTTTGGAAGAAATTCTCACCCACGAAGATGTTCTGGCAGGAATCGTTAGTTATTTTACCAATAAGGTAGAACCTGAAGAACCTCGAGAGGCAACTCCAAACCAAGCGCGGGTTTCTCTACCAGAAACCAACAAGCAGTCTCAAAATAAAGATGAACAGATAAGGGCTTCCCTGGCAGATTCTATCAAAGCTAAACTTGACAATAGTAATACCAGCAAACCTGATATCAATCGCAACAATTTTTTCAAAAAAAGCACTCAACCTGTTGAGAACTCCAATAATCAAAATACGGATAAACTGGAAAAAGAACTGGACTATGTGAAGTGTCGCCTGGCTGGTGCTGATCAAAAACGCCAGAACGAAGTCAAAAGACTCAACGAAAGAAATGCGGAACTTCGTGAACAGATCGTTAAATTAACCAACAAGTTGAAAGATGAAGAAAAACGAACTTTAGAATCAAAATTTGCAATTGGCAAAGTTAAAGCCACTCATAAAAGAGAAAATGAAAAATTCAATGATATGAAATTTGCTCTGAAAAAGAAAAATCGAGAACTTGAAGATTTAAAAAATAATTATAAAAAACTGAAAAACAGACTGCAAGCGAAAGAAAATGAAGTAAAAAACAAAGAAAACCAACTAAAAAATGTTGATAATAGTCTGAAAAAGAAAATGAGGGATGAAAAAGAAACTTGGAACGAACAAAAAGCAAAATTGCACTATTTGCTGGAAGAAAGAGACAACGCTCTTTCTGAAGCAAGAGAAGGTCAAGCTGCAGCTACCAGAGAAATAGAAAACATGCAAAGAAATCTGGACAAGAAAAACAGAATTCTCTCCTTACTTGAAATTGAAGCTGTTAAAAAGGGAATCCCCATGGTCAGAGTTGGAGATGAACCAGTTGTTGGAGAAACAGCTGCCAAAGCAGTCAAAGACAAAGATTATTCCAATGGTGACGATTTGGATGATGACGATGAAGATGAAAAAGATAATTACAACACCAACAAAAAGGGTGATAAAATACCAGAACCTGCTTCTTCCATCCAGTTGAAATACAACGGGGAAGACCTTGATTTCTCCAGTGATAAACGCTCTTCCAAATTAAGTGATATTGAAATTGATCACCCTGATGACGAATTCGAGAAAGCTGAATTCAAACCGACCAATATCAATTATGTCGGAACCAGCTTTAATGTGGATGAATCTTATGAAGATCTCACTGTCGAAGAAAAAGAAAACAAAACAGCCAAATCTGTTAAATCACGCCAGAAAAAAACCGGCAAAGCAGCCAAAAAAGTAAGTGCCAGAAAAAAATCCTCCAGCAGTAAGAAGAAGACCAGTGGTAGTAAGAAGACCAGTGGTAGCAAGAAGACCAGTGGTAGCAAGAAGACCAGTGGTAGCAAGAAGGCCAGTGGTAGTAAGAAGACCACTGGTAGTAAGAAGACCAGTGGTAGTAAGAAGTCCGGGGGTAGTAAGAAAGCCAGTGGTAGCAAGAAAGCCAACAGCAGTAAGAAGGCCAGTGGTAGTAAGAAAGCTGGGGGTAGTAACAAGTCCTCCAGTAGCAAGAAGACCAGTGGTAGCAAGAAGACCACTGGTAGTAAGAAGACCAGTGGTAGTAAGAAAGCCAGTGGTAGTAAAAAGTCTTCCTCTGCTAACAAGTCCAACAGCAGTAAGAAGACCAGTGGTAGCAAGAAAGCCAGTGGTAGTAAGAAAACTGGTGGTAGTAAGAAGTCCGGGGGTAGTAACAAATCCTCCAGTAGCAAGAAGACCAGTGGTAGCAAGAAGTCCAGCGGTAGTAAGAAATCCAGGGGTAGTAAAAAGTCTTCCTCTGCTAACAAATCCAACAGCAGTAAGAAGTCCAGGGGTAGTAAAAAATCCAGGGGTAGTAAAAAATCCTCCAGCAGTAAGAAAAAATAAAAAATATTCACACTCATTTCAAAAGAGGGAGGGTCCTGTGCCTTCCCTCTTCTGAATTCACTAACATCATTAAAAATACAACTCCCCTATTTTTGAAATCAGATCCTGTTTGAATATATTATTTTTTATCAGGGAATAGAATTGAACCGGCAAGAAATAAAATCAAGGAAGCCAAAATCCCGTAAAAAGTGGGATGTAGACCTATACTCTCCAGAAAGGAAGGAAGTTTTACAATATTGGTCAACAGCAAAACAGTCACTGTTCCACCTCCCAACATCCCGGCAATTGCTCCCGTACTGCCGGATTTTTTCCAGAAGTAGGCACCCAGGGTTGGAATAAACAAACCGGATACCATAAAAGAATAAGTATACAGCATGGCATTCAGCACATTTGAAAAACTGAGAGCCAAAATTACCGCAAAAACACCCAAACCCAAAGTAAACAGCAAAGACAACTTCATTGTCTTATCAGATTTTCTTTTTTCAGGCGTTCTGGCAACGAGATCATTGACAAGATGTCCCGAAGCAGCAATAAGACAAGAATCAGCCGTAGACATGATCACCGAAAAATAAGCTGCTACTACAATGCCCGTTACTCCCACCGGAAGAGCATATCTTATCATCAAGGGAATTCCCATTTCCGGTTGAACCAGGGGAAAAATTACTCTCCCGCACATACCAAGAAAAACCCCGGTAAAAGCCATGACGGGATATTCAAACAATCCTGCAATATACCAGGCCTTTTTTGCTTCCTTTTCATTTCTGCAAGCAAACATACGCTGATATAAAGTCATGCCAATAACCCAGATTGGTATAATCGTAATCATCCAGTTGATGAATCTTATCGGTGATATATTAGTAAGACTGAAATATCCCGGAGGCAAACTTGCCCTGATCTCACTCATGCCTCCAAGTTTGTAAATAGCTGCCGGAATTGTCACAAAAACAAGCCCGATTATTAAAATTATCCATTGAATTGTATCAGTATAGATAACAGCTTTAAGACCTCCCAAAACTGTATAGCCGATAGTTATCGCACTGATCAGCAGAATTGAAAACTTAATTGGAGATATACCGGTTGAGATATCGGCAAAAACAGTTTGGGAAGCCAAAGTTGCCCCGGCCAGGATTTGGGCACCTGTAAAACCGATATAACCGATACCCGAGATAATAGCTGCAATAATAGCAACTTTCTTATTGTATTTGTAAGATAAAAAATCGGGAAAAGTATAAAAATTCTCCTTTTTGTCAATCTTCTTGATTTTGGGAATAATAAACACCGCTGAGAGCCACGCCCCGATTAAACCTGTAAAAAGCAGCCAACTACCCGAAAGACCCATGGTGAAACCAAGTCCCCCCAAACCAATGGAAAAACCACCCCCGACATCAGTTGCGGCAATTGAAAGTCCCACATGGGAATAATGCAAATCCCTGTTAGCCAGAAAATAATCTGTGCTGTCTTTATTTTTTCTGAAAAAATAAACACCAACTCCAAAAACAAGAGACATGTAAATAAAAAAGATTATATAGTCTAAAATTGCCATACGCTAGAAAAACCTCCCGGCTAGAAAATATCAATTGTAGGAACTTAAACAAAATCAACCGTTCGGTCAAGTTGAACCCAAATTACTCCCCCCTGCCGACAAATTTGCCAACTGTTGATTATCAAAAATTGTGGGCACAGGACCCTTCCCCTACATTGCATCTGTGGTAATTTTTGTTCGGTGGTGAAAAATAGTTGAGTACAGGATCGGCGGAGTTTACAGTTTTGCCAGGAGGAGAGTTGCGTAGTAGATGATGGAGCCGCCTTCGAGTTCTTTGCGACAAACTCCTATTCCGGCGTGGGTTATGTCTTGTAATTGCAGATTGAGTCGATGGCCTTCACTGGTTATCCACCCGTTGACTATTTCTTTGGGGGAAGAGCCTACTGCGACATTTTCTGCCAGCAACTGAGGTTTTAACCCCAATTTTTCTACCCTCTTATCGGGAGAGCCGGAATTTGGTGAAATGTGCATGAGTTTATCGAGTTTACACATATCCTGAGAGTGGTTAGCAGATGCGGTGTTCAATTTATTGTGCAGCTTTAAATCTTTATATCCCAGAGTTTTTCTATACTTGTTAATCCTGGAAATTACCTGTTCCACGAATTTGTCGGTGTTGATCTTTTGGGGTTTCTCCCATACCTGAAGAGGTTTTGGTTTTTGCCAATTTTCTTTCCCGCAGGCTATATTAAACATTGCCAAAACAGCAGGACCATGTTTGTCCTGAGCCATAAATTCAAAATGATAGTTCCCCTTGTCTTTATTTTTTTCGCAGATGCGAACTGAAAATTTGAATTTTTTGTCTTTTCTGAGAGCAACACCTGTCTGAACAACCTTACCGTCAGGCAAAGTTACCAGCGCTTTCAAATCGCTCAGATCTTCCTGAACCTGACCAATAAAAATCAAAGGTTGGGAAAGTTCTATCCATTTGGGAAAAGGATTGAGAGTGATTCTTCGTCGCTGCATCAGCAAAATCAAAATATCTTCGCCGTTTTTTCCTTTAAACCTGGTAAATCCATAGGAATTGATTTTATGGGTTTCCATGTGTTTACCCAAAACCTTGCGAGCCCATATAGCAAAATCTTTTTCGCCATAGCCGTTGGCGGCAAAATAACTTTGAATTACCCAAGGGTTGAATAAACCAACTTTGGGACTGAATTTCATTAATGAACCAGAAGAAACGGCTTCACCCTGAAAACTTTGTAAATGCCTGGCCAGAATTGAAAGGTTCATGCGATATTGGGGAAAAGCAAAATCATTTTCCCAATCATTTTTAATGAGCTTTTCAAATTCTTGGTGATTCTTGAGGTAGCCGGGTCTTTCTCCGTAAAAATTGCTGGCTTCAGTGAAAATTAATCTGGAAACAGCTTTCTTTTTGTTATTGGTTTCGCTGTCAGGAGTTGATTTTTGTGAGTCATTTGCAGGTTGGGTACAGGAAACCGAAAAAGTAAAAAGCAAAAGCAAATAAAATTTATTGATATACACATTGAACCTGCCGTTAGTTGGTTATTTGGGAGAGCAGAATTCGGTCTGGACAACATTGCTGTAATTATGCTGCGAATCAGGCATAAGAGTATAATTGATACCTTCGGAACTGATACATTCATACTTGTCTCTGCAATCACCTCCGGAAGAACACTTTTGCATGCAATATCTGGTTTCAAACATCAGAGGAGCACAATAACCTGAGGAAAGACAAACTTCATCCTGAGTACAATCGTCTGTATGATCTGCAATTTTCAAGTTGTCTTCTGTTGCCGGCTCACATTCATTACTTACTATCCAATTAGGATAAAAAGCAATACAACGGGATCCTTCGGGACAATCTCCCCGGGAACAGTTTTTTATGGTGCAATATCCACCCGGAAGAGTTTTGTCGCAAGTTCTGCCTCCGCTGGATGAACAATCAGAATCGGTGGAACAATCGTCTCCGATTTTTGCTTCACAGCCCCAAGCAAACAACACAACAATTAAAGGAAATATAAAAGTAATATTTTTTAAATTCATTTATTTATTAAGCCTTATTTAGTTCCCGTCCCAAAAATGGATGTCATCGTCGTGGCGACGGAAACTATTTAGAGAAATATTAAAGTACAAAACAGACAGTTATTGAAGCATTTTAAATATCCAAAGTTGCAACTGTTGATAATAATGACAGATTATTTTGCCAAACCCAACTGTCAATCCACTTTATCAAAACCGGAAACAAGAAAAAAAATTCCTTTTTCTTGTAGAATAAAATGCGTTAAAAACTCATCACAAGCATAACTTAGAGCATATTTAATTCTGGTCAATTAAATTTTTTTTAATTTTTCCATTGTTACTGTTGTCATTCTATCCAGTTCAGTTATATTTAGTTCCGATCCCCAAAAGGGAGATCATCGCATGAATATGGAATTTTACTTCATCTGCTTTGTCATAACTTCTTGGAAAGCAGGTTTTGAAAAACCATTTACTTTCATTTATATTTGAAAACTGAATAACAAAGTTTTGCCATAAAAATGAAAAAAAGTTTTGCTATATAATTTATCAACTAACCAATTCAAAGAAAAACCAGTTATTAATTTTTTACAATCTGAAAACAAGGAGGAAAAATATGGGGCTTACTGTAACAGAAAAGATCTTATCTACTCATATTGGTGAAGGAAAACTCGAAAAGGGAAAGGTTATAGGTCTGAAAATTGACCAATGTCTCACCCAGGACTCAACCGGAACAATGGCCTGGTTGCAGTTTGAAACTCTCGGTTTGCCAAAAGTTCAATGCGAAACTGCCGTATCTTATATTGATCACACTTCTCTCGCTTTCAGAGGTGAATCTTCTGATGATCATCTTTTTCTGCAAACAATTGCCAAAAAATATGGGGCTTATTGTTCAAAAGCTGGAAATGGTGTCTGCCATCAAGTTCACTACGAACGATTTGCCGCTCCCGGCAAAACACTGTTGGGCAGCGATTCCCACACTCCCACCTCTTCATCTCTGGGCATGATAGCCATTGGTGCTGGTGGTGCCGATGTTGCCGTTGCCATGGGCGGTGGTTATTTTTATATGAGAGTTCCCAAAATCATGCAGATTAAACTCACCGGCGAACTCAACAAGGGAGTCAGCGCCAAAGACGTAATTCTCGAAGTACTCAGAAAAATCAGCGTCAAGGGTGGAGTTGGCTATATCCTCGAATATACCGGCCCCGGAGTCGAAACTCTCAGCGTTCCCCAAAGAGCTACAATCACCAACATGGGAGCTGAAACCGGAGCTACTACCTCCGTCTTTCCTTCCGATGAGATCACCAAAGATTTCCTGAAAGCACAATTCCGGGAAAGAGATTGGATCGAACTCAAAGCCGATCCCGATGCCAAATATGACAAAACCCTGGAAATCAATCTTTCCGAATTGGAACCACTGGTAGCAATGCCGGGCATGCCCGACAACATCAAACCCATCAGCGAAGTAGAAGGCACCGAAATTACCCAAGTCTACATAGGTTCCTGCACCAACGGTTCCTACGATGATCTGGCCCTCGGAGCCATGATGCTTGAAGGCAAAGAAGTCAGCAAAGAAATTGAGACAATTCTCTCACCCGGATCCAGACAGGTTGAACAAACTCTGTTGGCTGACGGTTTTTTTGAAACTTATGTCAATGCCGGTGTAAGAACTATCGAACCCGGTTGCCATGCCTGCATCGGCATGGGTTATGTCCCCGGCTATCACCATCACTCTGTCAGAACCGTTAATCGCAACTGGTTTGGACGAGGCGGTTCAAAAGACGCCAGAATCATACTTTCCAGTGTGGAAACTGCAATTGCCAGCGCCCTGGCAGGCAAATTGGCAGATCCCCGCAAAGTGGACTGGGAAGAAGAAGAACTCTACAACATGAATGTTATTGACGATGCTCTGATCATCCCTCCTGTAGCCCAACCAGATGCAGCCCGGGTAGAAATCAAGCGTGCGCCCAACATTGTTGCCATGGAACCACAGGTTAAGTTGCCTGAAAGTTTTGAAGAAGAAGTATTGCTTAAAGTTGGTGACGGCATTTCAACAGATGACATTCTACCTGCCGGATCACTTACCCAGCACCTGCGTTCCAATCTTCCCGAGATTGCCAAATACACCTATCATTATATTGACAAGGATTTTGCTTCTCGAGCTGAGGAAAAAGGTGGGGGCTATATTGTCGGCGGCGAAAATTACGGACAGGGTTCCTCTCGGGAACATGCTGCTCTGGCTCCTTGGCAACTGAATATCAAAGCAGTTTTTGCCAAAAGTTATGCCCGTATCCACAAAGCCAATCTTATCAATGCCGGAATCGTTCCTTTTGAAACTGATACCGATCAAATTGATATGGGCGACAAAATCAAGGTGGATAATCTGGCTGATCTTCCCAAAGGTAAATTGGTCGGACAAAATCTTACCAAAGGCAAAGAAATCAAGCTCAAAGTTACCCTGGGCAAGAGGGATCTCGATATACTCTTCAA
Organism: Deltaproteobacteria bacterium; assembly: GCA_027858615.1. GTDB lineage: Bacteria > Myxococcota_A > Polyangia > HGW-17 > HGW-17 > JAQICJ01. The sequence goes on along the minus strand of JAQICJ010000311.1, from coordinate 695 downwards.
AGGCGGATTGCTGGCTTACACAAAATCTTTGCATGAATAACTGAATTTTGAATTGCTAACAACGATCCGGTCAGGAGCAAAAACTCCCGGCCGGTCCTGAAATAGTTTCCATCCCAGAATCGAGGTTTTTGGATGACCTTCCTTCTTGGGATGGAAACTAAATTATTTATTAACTTTTTAATAAAGGAGAACCCGAATGGCTATCAGAGGTATTAGAGAATATGACGGCAAAAATCTCATGGCCTCAAATCTTGACAAGTATTGCGATGATACAGTCAAAATTAACAACAACTATTTGCTGGTGGCACCCGAAACCGATCTGGCAAATTGTCCCAAAGAACATTCCTGGCTCAAAAACACAAAATTAGTGGCAAAACCGGATATGCTCTTTGGCAAACGTGGCAAAAACAATCTGCTGAAGCTTGATTCCACTTGGGATGAAGTTAAAGCATGGATTGAAAAAAAACGTAAAGAAGAGGTAACTATTTCCGGAGTCAAAGGAAAGCTTACCCATTTCCTGGTAGAACCCTTTGTTCCCCACAAAGAGGAATACTATGTAGCAATTCGCGCTTTTCGCGACAAAGACGTAGTTTATTTTTCCGAACAAGGCGGAGTTGAAGTGGAAGAAAACTGGGATAAAGTCAAAGAGATCGAAATTCCCGTCATGGAAAACGGCAAACTAGTCAAACCTGAAG
>JAQICJ010000098.1 GCA_027858615.1 Deltaproteobacteria bacterium | reverse complement strand
GGCTTTAAGTGTTAATTTTTCTTGGGAGCCGGATTTACTTTTCTGACTTTGAGTTTGCGCTTCATTCCTTTGGCTTTTCGACCCATAGGTCTTCTCTTGCCACCGCGAACTCTACGAAGTCTTTTCATTAATTGCTTCCGCTTCAGTCTTTTGGCTCCGCGAGCTCTGCCACCTCTTCGGACTTTACCTCCTTGTGGAGGTTTTTTGTAAACAGCTTTGGGAAGAGCTGATTTCATGATGGTGTCAAAATAGTTTTTCTTGTTGACGCCATCGTTCTGCTTGATGTATTCCTCAGCTTCTTTGCGTGCCTGTTCAATATATTTATGATAAAGCCGGACACTGCGACCTCTGAGACTTTTACCATTGAGATAAACAGCGGGAGTCCCTCTAACACCGATAGCCTTAGCGGCTTTCATGGTCTTTTGAATAAGTTCCTTGTGTTTATTCTCTGCCAGAGCTTTTTTGAGCTTGGGAATATTAGCTCCAACTTGTTTAGCATACTCAAGCAATTTTTCCTCACCAAGATCCTTGCGGTTTTTGCTAAGGATAGTGAGATATTTGAAAAAGGATTCATGACCCTTCTGTTCAAATACTTCCTGCATCGCCTGCTGGGCTTTCATAGCCTGTTTGTGGAATCTGAGGGGGAAGTGCATAATTACGAATTTTACACCCTTGCCAACGGGCTCAACTTCGGAACCATTTTTAGTTTTGCCACCTTTGTAGACAGTTGTAAGAATTTCCATAATTCTTGTACAATAAGGACATTGTACATCGAAACCAAGAACAAATACAACATGACCATCAGGATCACCAAAGAAGGGAAGTCCTTCAGTGGGAGTTTTGTAAACTTTGGAACGATCCAATTGGGGACGAGGTGGACGCTTTTTGCGATTTGGAATTTTTTGGGTGATATATTTGGCTTTGGGAAGAGCTGTTTTCATGATGAACTCATAATAATTGTCCCTGGTGGCCTTGCCTTCTTCAATAGTTTTCTTTGCCTTGGCAATTTCTTGGTCTATGATTGTTTTAAAGGATTGAAAAGGTCTGGCTCCTGAAAAGAAGCGACCATTGATGAAAAAGGCAGGGGTGCCTCTAGCGCCGAATTTGGCAGCCAGTTTTTGAGCTCTTTCAATTTCAGCCATATGTTTATTGGTTTTCATGGCTTCTTTGAATTTTGCCATGTTGAGTCCGGATACCTCTTTGGCCCATTTTTCCAAATTTTCCATACTTATTTCTTTGCGGTTTTCAAAAAGATGCTTGTGGAACTTCCAAAAACCGTCAAGTCCTTTTTGCTCAAGCACTTCAAAAGCAGCATTGGCGGCAGGCTTGGCCAGTTTGTGGAAACCAAGAGCATTCTGCAAATAAACCAGTTTGACATCATCTTTATAAGTATCAAGAACCTGTTTGATGGTTGGCTCTACTCTGCCACAATATGGACATTGGTAATCGCTGAATTCAACAATAGTAACCAGAGGTTTTTCTCCACCTTTCCATGGATCTTTATCAGTATAAGTAACTTGATACACCTGATTTGGATCAACAACTTTTCTGGTTCTACGTTTTTTCTTTCTGGCGTTTCTTTTGGGTTTCTTTCTGAGTTCTCTCAGATTTTTGACTCCATTGGCTGTAAGAGCGGCATAGGCTTTCTGTGGAGACAAATTGCGTTTCTTTACAATTTGTATTTCCTGTTTGACCATGTTTCTCAATGAGGTTTCAGCCTGTTTCAGATTTCTTGACATGCGGAATCTTCTGCCATTAACAAGTACGGTGGGAGTACCTCGAACACCTATCATCCGACCGGAGATCATCTGTTTTTTAACCTGCTGGGCATATTTATTCTCATCCAGAGCTTTTTTAAGCTTATCTACGTCCATACCTATCTTTTTGGCCCACTTTTCAACATTTTCTCGATTGATATCTCGTTGATTGTCAAATATCAGGTTATGGAGTTCCAGGAATTTACCCTGTTCAAAAGCTTCCATTCCAGCTTCAGCTGCCATTTGAGCTTCTTTGTGAATTCTTGAAAGGGGGAAATTAACCAAAACAAATTTAATTTTCCCTTTATTGGTACCCATAACATTCTTCAAGACTTTTGAAAACTTGCTGCAATAAGGGCATTGAAAATCATCAAATACAGCAATAGTTACAGGTGCATGTTTTGGACCTACATAAGGTGCAGAACGGGGAATTCTATATTTTACTCTCTTTATGTCCTCGACATCAACTTTGGTTTTTTTGTCAGACTGGGAAGCTTCAGGACATTGTTTAACCTCGCCTTTGTTACCAAGTTTCAAGAAAAAACCACCCAGAATCAAACCCAGAACAAAAAAGCAAATTACTATGGGAACTATTGCAGACATGGACAAAGCAGCTGCAGGTTCTTCATCTATCTCTTTTTCCTGGATTTCATCTTCATAGAGAAGTTCGTCACTTTTTTCTTTTTTCTCTTTTTTCTTTTCTGTTTTTCCCTCTTTCTTGGAGGATTTTTCTTTTTTCTCTTTTTTCTTTTCTGATTTTTCCTCGGTCTTTTTTTCTGTCTTTTCTTT
>JAQICJ010000055.1 GCA_027858615.1 Deltaproteobacteria bacterium | reverse complement strand
GTATTTTCATTTTTTTGTTGTGAGTCGGAAGTAGCAACTGCAACTTTTTCTTTTTTTAATTGCTCAATTTCTTTAAGCAGCTTTTGATTGTTCTTTTGCTGAAGGGAATTCAAATTTTTGAGCTTTTCAAGAGACCGTTGGCACTGAAGAGATTGGGAGGAAGAATCTTCTGAAATCTGCTCATTCTTTTTTTCTTGATTAAAATTTCCGGAATTAAGCAGGTAGATACAATAGCCGGCACCACCAACACCTGCAAGCAGGAAGACTATTCCCAATATCAACTTTTTCATAACAACCTCTTGTTGAATAGTGTTCTGGATTGATTACCTGTCACTCAATGGGTTTGTCTCCCAAGAGCGGAAATTGAATTACCCAAAGTAACTTTTGAGAAAGGTGATCAATTCAAATTACGGAACTCAAGTAGCGACCCCAATCTGGTGATTGGGATTATTAAAACGTAAACTTGGACAATTGTAACAGTTTTATAAAGGGTTGTTTACAACTCATCAACATTTTTATTGCTAGAACAATTGCAAAGTTGCAAAACTGTCTACTCATCTTGTTTCAGAAAATTGTTTTAATGTAAAAATTAATTCAAAAAAAAACCCATTCTGGGACGGGAACTAACTAAGGTCATCTTTATGAATACCAGAAACTGTAAAAAACTTATTTTATTTGATATTGACGGTACTTTGCTTAATACCGGCGGGGATGGGAAAGAAGCCATGGAAATGGCTTTGAAAAAGTTACTCATTGATTTCACCAATCTTGATGAGATAAGATTTCAGGGAAACACAGATTATGCAATTTTCAATTCAATTTCTGAAATTTATCCACTTCTCAAGGAACAAGGAATAGAAAAATTCAAAAAAACCTATATCCAATATCTGCAGGATTTAATGCCCGCTGAAAGCAGAATTCAAATGGCTATACCTCATGCACGATCTTTTCTTCAATTTCTGCAAAAAAGAAATGAATTTTGTATCGGGTTGGTTACAGGCAATTTTAAAAATGGTGCCCAAATCAAATTAAAGGCAACGGGTTTGGATTCTTTTTTTGATTTTGAAAAAGGGGGCTATGGTTGTGATGCCCCTCATCGAACCAGACTTGTAGAAAAAGCTATGATCAGAAATGAATTTACTGAAAAATTCAGAGTTCTGTTAATTGGGGATACCATTCACGATGCTGCTGCAGGGAAAGAAGCCGGCATTAGAGTTATGGGAGTAACCACCGGAGTAGGAGAAGATTCTGTAAAGGATCTGCTTGAATCCGGTTGTGATTTGGTGGTAAACAATCTTGGTGAAATTGATGAAATAATGCTGCGAGCCATTTTCAACTGATATTACTTAGTTCCCGTCCCAGAAGTGGGGTTTTTGGATGGACCTGAAGTTGGATTGAGATGCGCGGAATAACTTCGCAGACATAGTTGACACTATTTCAAGAAGTTATGACAAAGCAGATTAATCAAAATTCCGTCGCCAGACAATTACATCCATTTTTGGGACGGGAACTACTTAGCTCCTGCAGAATTCGGGTTGCACTCATCCGGGGATCCATGTCTATCGTCTTTTGAATAAATACTTTCAGTTCTTTATCCAATTCCGGGGGAAAGGGATCTTTGTTTTTCTGCATCAGCAGAAAGGGCCCGCCAAGGTTTTGCCAGGGACGACATCCTGTAATTAATTCGTTGAGCAGCAAAATAAAGGAATAGAGATCATCATAAATTGTTTCAGCACTGCTTTTTATTTGGGCGGGAGAAGCATAGCGCATCAGAGGACAAGAATTGTCTCCTGGGAAATTACCTTCTGCATCAAGTTTTCTTGCCAGACCAAAATCTGTAAAACACCAGAGCCCGTTGTAATAAAGAATATTTGCAGGATGAATATCACGATACAGAAACTTATTTTTGTGAATTTTATCAAGAGTATCTGCCAGGGGAAACAAGTCTTTGAGCATTAACTTGTTTTCCTGTTGCAAAAAGAATTTCAGATCGTATGCGGCCACAGGGAAAACCAGAGCAATGTCTTTATCATTTTTCTCTACTATTCCCTCAAGAGGTATTATTGCTGGAAGTTCTCCAAGTTGTTCATAGATTTCAAATTCCGGTGATTTTTTAAAAGGAAACTTGATTATTTTTTGTTCTGAACCAATAAAACCAACCATGACTGTGCCATTATCACTGGAAGAAATGGTCTGGGGATTTTCAATCTGTTTGTAATTAAATTTAGCAATTTTGTTCATTTGGATTCAAAACTGGTTGAAGAACAATCGTCTCCTTCAAGATCTCCTTTCCATAAAGGACCCTGTTTTTTCTCCTGCTCCCAACTTGCATTCAAACTGCTGTAATCAAAATAATTGCTGTCCATCATATTGGATATTTTGATGTTTTGCATGCTGTTGATGAAATGATTTCCGGTATCATCAGCAAATTTTTCTATTTCAGCCAGGATATTTTTCATCTTCTTTCTGGCCCCCTGCTTTAAAAATTCTGTACCTGGACAATCACAATCAGAAACAACGGGTAGTTCGAGGGTTTTCTGCAATTCCACAATTGAACTTTCTCTGACCAGGATCAGTGGTCTGATCAGGCGGTTGCGCTTGTCATTTGAAATAAGAACCGGAGGCAAAGCCTGAATTTTGCCTGAAAAGAAAATATTCATCAACAGGGTTTCAATAGCATCGTCAGCATGATGTCCCAAAGCTAAAACTTTTTTCTGCTCAAAAGCATGGTTGTATAAAACCCCTCTCCTGAAACGGGCACAAGCTGAACAGGGAATTTTGTCAGGGGGAACAACATTTTCTACTGTTGTCAGAATATTATTGGATTGGATTGAATATTGGATCTGTTGTTTCTCCATCCAGGAAGAAAGTTGCTTTTTCTGTTTGCTGGAAAAATTCATATCGAGAGTTACAGCACTTACCCCAAAAACAAAAGGAACTCGTCTTCTCAGTTTTTCCAGAAGATAGGCCAGAACAAGAGAATCTTTCCCTCCGCTTACCGCTATGAGGATTTCATCCCCTGGCCTGATGAGATTATAGTTTCTGTTAGCTTCAACAATTTCACCAAGAACTTTTTTTTCAATAATTCTTTGTTTTGCCATTTAAAAAGGGTTTGAGCTGTGTCTTGGGAAGAATAAATTTCTGGTTTTATCAACAATAGGAAAATGAATTGCTGCTGAGGGGAAACTCCTTTGAGCATGGCGTTCGCCTTTTACCAACGTTTTAATTTTATCTCTAACCAGAAAAGCTGGATAATGATTAAGATGATTAACTTGGGGTGGCCAGGACAGAGTTTTAACATGCGAACCAGTTGCAGAGACAATAATTATTTTTTGAGCTCTGATTTTATTAAATATATTTGGGGAATTAACCTGATAGCGCAATCCTTGAGGATTTTCTGCCAGAATAATGCCTCGGAGTATATTGAATTTTTTCGGAGTTTTTACTCTGTTTACAAAAGCCTGCATCCTGGTTGCCGGACCTTCTTTTTGATTGACACCGGCTAACCAGATTCCGGTTCTGAACAAGGTATAGGCAAGATAGGCTTTTCTGAGATAGGGGGATCTTTTTTGTACTGCTTCTTTGTAAAAATTGATCAATTGTTCCATAGTTAATTCAGTCTTGAAATAATTATGAACAAGAGCACAGCGACTGGCATAATATGCACCATTTACAATCAGTCCGATGGCACGGATTTTATTATTTTTATCCGGCTTAGCTGCTATAACCGGAGGCATTGCGTTGGATATCCTGAGGAGAATGGGATAATTGCTCAAATCAAATTTTTCATAAATACCCAGGGGCAATTGATGAGAAACTTTAAGATATGTATGAAAATCTCTGTTAACTGCTGCTTCGGCAATTTTCCTGGTATTTTTGTTGTCGAGACAATTATTGCTTAAAAGAAGCCAGGAAGATAAAATTAAATAGATCAAGGAATAACTCCTTCTTGTCAGAAAACTGAAATTTTGGTTTTTACATGTAAATTATTACGTCAATTCTTTCGAGAACCATTTTGAGCAAGCTAATCATGTCCTTTGGGTCGCATAATTTTTTGGAACAACCCAACGTGAGAAGCCGACCCTGGTTATTGACTTTTATCAAGGCGATTCTAAGCCGGTCATCTTGACCAAACCAGACTTTGTATTGTGACAAAAAGTCTTTTTTCATTTGGACACTCTCAAGAGATTTAAGATAACTTCCCAAGCGATTCTTGATATTCCATTCCAAACCATCCCATACATACCAGCTTACAAAAGTTCCATCATCAAAAGTGAGGCTGTATCCACCCTGCTCTAACTGAATATTCAATTTTTTAAGCAGAGGCAGGGAATTTTGTTTCAATAATTTTTGAACTTTTTCAGGAATCAACAATCCACTTGTATTCAATCTCTCCGGTTCAAGGTTATCAAGTTCACTGTCAGCCTGGTAAAAATTGCCTGAAGTTTTTTGGAGATTAAGAATAATCTCTTGATTTGAAATCAGTTTTTTGTTGAATCCATCGGAAAAGTTTTGAGGTTCCAGCATGACGAGATTGTTGTATTGGTAGAGATTTTTGTTGGAATTGGTAAACACCCAGGTCTGGTAATTCTTTTTGCTGATTACAATTTCTACGGATGCCAATTTCAAGCCGGGACGCCATATCGGATAATCCTGAAGCCGGGGAATATTGTATTTGCCGTTTTGATCTGTAATTGTAGTCTTTCTGCGACTTTCCAGATATTGTCCATTTAAGGTGAAATAGTAATAAAAATCAATACGGGCATCTTTTACAGGATATTTTGAACCTTTGTTCCTGACAATACCCATAAATGGACCGGCAAAACAGCCTGGTCTTACTGAATCAGGAGATCTGTTAAAATTGTAATCGGGCAGATTTTTTTCATTTTTATCAAGTGTAGCTGTTGAGGTAGTACCAATCTGGCTGGCACAGCCTGACATAAACATCAGGAGTATGGGAAAAATTGACTGGAGAAATGTGGATAATTTTTCATGTTTCATGTTTTGCCACCGCATATTTGCAGGAATAACTAATAACGGAATATCAAGAAAGATACTTGTTTGCTAAATGTTTAACTTATATAAAGGCTCATGTAAATACATAAAACCAAACATCTGAATTTCACGAAGAAAGTCCGAGAAAACGTAGATGGAAACTAGTTCCCGTCTCAAAAAGGAAGGTTGCCGGCTGGAACTCGGAAGTTGTATTGATCTGCTTTGTCGTAACTTCTTGAAATAGCATCAACTATGTCTGCGAAGTTACTGGGCGCATCTCAATCCAACTTCAGTCCCAGCCAATAACCCCCATTCTGGGACGGGAACTATCTAAAAACTTTTGTATTTTATTGTTGAAAAAACTTGCTTGAACCAATAATCTTAGAATCCGAAATTTAAATTGTTTTCAAGGAGAATAATAAATATATGAGATGTCCCAATTGTGGTGCTGACAACGAGAATACCTCCCTTTTCTGCATGGAGTGCGGTCAAAAACTCCAGGTTAAAACTGAAATCATGTCCAGTATGCAACAACCACCTGCATCTGCTCCCAAGTCTAAACCTGAAAAACCTGTTAAGCAACCAAACCCAACAGAGCAACCTCAAAACACCATACCTTGTCCCCTCTGTGGAGTTGACAATTCCACTTCAGATTCCTTTTGCAAAATGTGTGGACAGGGGTTGAAACCAGTAAACAACGACTCAGAAAATTGTCAGCGTTGTAACGCCCTAGTAGGTAATAATGACAAATTCTGCCCCAATTGTGGAGCTAAAACCAATAATTTCCGCAGCCCTACTCCACCTGCCGGTCTGGAAGCAGTCAAAGCTCCAGTTGACAAAGTCAAGCAAGAGGACAGTTCAAAAAGTATAGAATCAACTCAATCTTTTGATAACAAAAAAATTATTGAACAACAAACGAGCAAAACTTCCAAGTTAAAAAAACAACCGGCATCTAAAGAACAACCATTAACTTCCCCTCCTGCAGGAAAAAAGCAGGTAAATAAAACCATTATCCAGGTTCCAACTGATAACAAAAACAAAAAGCCGGGTAGAACTATTAAAATCATCAATGGCAGCAGAAAAGGTGAAAAATTTTCTTTTACCCGCTCCCTTACTTTCGGGAAAACAAACGGTGATATTAACCTTGATTCTGATGACTATCTGGATGCTCGACACCTTTCAATAGCAACTACCAGAAAGGGAATTAAAGTATCCAATCTTTCCAATGTCAACGGTGTTTACTATCGAGTTACCGGCAAAGAAGAAATCTTTTTCGATACTCCTTTTCTGTTAAATGATCTCCTTATGCAGGTAGAAAAAATGGAATCCAAAGAACGCTCACTCAACAGTATCTGGCAGGAAGGTGTAAAATTGATGGGAAGTCTGCGGGAATTGAATCCCTGGGGTAGACTTCGGCTCTTTTCGTCTATTGGTATAACTTATGGAACCTGGCTCCTGTTTGATAACGAACAGGACATTGGCAAAAGGTTTTTCCCGGGACTCGAATCTGAAACAATCCTCTATCACAAAGATAACAGAACCTACTTGAAAGCCGGGCAGAATAAAGTATTTTACAAACTTTCCGACACTAAAGAGTTTTCTCTTCCCATCCAATTAAAATTAGGATTGGAAGAATTGGAAATTACGTCTTTCTAATATGAAAAATAACAACAACAAAATAGATCAAAAAACTCTGGAAGTTATTCTGGATAATGAAGAACTTGTCAAAACTAAGATCATTCTGCTGAAAACCCAACAAATAACCATGGGATTTTCATTTCTCGGCTTGATTATGGCTACTGCTTTCGGGCTTACTGCCTATGTTTTTGTTGGTAATAATCTCTCTCGCCTGATTTATTTTTCTTCAGCCATGGGTTGTCTCGTAGGTGCTGCTGTTGGCATAAATCTTATTGACCGTCTTCGCAAAAAATCAACGGCACCTTTCTATGCAGCCCTGGTTTTTCTGCTGCTCATTATTGCAGGATTAATCGGTGTTTACATCAAGGCTGAACAATTCAATTTCCGTATCCTCTGGCCACCCCTTGTTTCAGCAGCTTTCAATTCAATAATGTGCGGAATTATCTGGAGACTGAAATCTTCAACCAGAGATTTTTCCAAGATAAAAGGTATTGTCAATTATTTGAATTTTTAAAATAATCCACTTCTTCAAGCG
>JAQICJ010000212.1 GCA_027858615.1 Deltaproteobacteria bacterium | reverse complement strand
GGTCGAAAACCCGGATAATGGCGTAATCCATTATGGGGGGATGTAACAACCCCCAATATGTGTTTAGGCATTAATCCGGTTTTGCGACCCAGTGAATCTGTGGCTATCTACTCAACTTTGGATGTTCTTGACAATCTGGTTATGGGCTCCACTCCTTACGGAATGAATTATCAGTACGGCTCTTCCAGCCACCTTCCCTACGCCGGTTTCTCAGCCAACCAGTCCGTATATCAGGATGGCTCCAATTCAAACTGGGATGCTATCAGAGTAAAGAATCTCTGGGGAAAAGTCGATCTGCAACTTTTTGATCTTTCTTTCGGTCGTATGCCCAATCACTTTGGAATGGGTCTTTACCACAACAATGGTTTTGGTCTTGATGCCGATTACGGCGATTCCGTAGATCGTATTCAAATTTCATCGGTTATTCCTGCTTTCGAGCTTCAATTGGGTGCCAGTTGGGATTTTTCCTCCCAAGGATTCAGTTCAAATATTGTTGATCCTCAGGCCGACCAGGGCCAACCTAAAGATATGGACGACATGGACGATTCTACCCGCTGGACCGTCTACTTGATGAAAAAATATTCACCTGTCAAAGCAGCTAGAAAATTGAAATCCGGAAATCATATTTTCAACTACGGACTCAATGTTGGTTTCAACCGACATCGCTACGGCATGCCTGCTATGGGATACAGTCCTCTCAATTCTCCCACTATCAGTTCAGACAATGAATTATCAGAACTGGCAAGTTATATTACTCCCCGATATGCATTTTACACTGTTCCTGATTTCTGGATGCTCTACGCCAAAGGCAATTTCAGGTTTGAAATGGAAGTAGTTGGAAAATACGGTTGGATTACCAAATTAAATGAAGTCGACGGCATGAGCAAAGAAGGCAATGATATGAATATTTTGTCTCTTGGCGGTGTCATGCGCATGAATTACCGCTACAGCAAAGAAGTAACCCTGGGAGTTGAATTTGGCTATGCTTCAGGTGATGACCAATATGAAAATATTGAAAACAAAGGATCCACTCATTACTCCAATTTGCCAGCCTACCCTGTTAATCCCAACGATAAATACAATAACCTCTTTTTATTCCATCCTTCCTACCACGTTGATATGCTCTTTTTCCGAGAGTTAATGGGCACTGTTTACAACTCTTCTTACGCCAAATTAAGCTTCAAATACAAAACCGGAAGATGGAACTTTGGAATTGATGGCATCCTTCCTATGGCCAACGAACCAGTTGCAACTCCTGGTAACAGCAGGTTATACGGAGCCGAGCTCGACGGCTTTCTCAATTTCACTTCCAAAGACAACAGTTTCAAATTCGGTCTTTACTATGGTATTTTCTATCCCCTCAACGCCATGGATCATCCCGAATCGATTTACGGCAGCTTTGCCGCCGAACCTAAATTTGCCCAAACAATCCAGACTCACCTCATTATCAAATTCTGAAACAAAGTCTATTTGAAAACTGCTTAGTTCCATAAAAAGTACAATAAAAACCAACAGGGCAAACAAGCAATAGTTGACTGTTTTCTTTTTGCTTGTTCCAAATGATTAAATTTATGGCTTCAGGAGTTATTATAAACAAACTTTTGTTAATTTGGAATCAGTGGAATTACTCCAATCATTCGCAAAAAATTTAAATTTCCTTTTCCCCCCTCTTTTCCCAATTCTGATATGGGGGGTTATCGGTTGAGACTGCAGTCGATTTTCCCCCGGTATTTTCTGAACTACTTTCTTTATTTCCTTCCTAAAAGGCTTGTTAAATTATGATTGTGCTCTATAATGCTACTCATCAGCAGCAGCAAATAAATAATCCATATTATCAACATAAAAAACATACCAAATAATTCGCAACACAGGTTTCTGGAGTTCAAAATTATGGATATAAAAGTTCAAGTTTCCATATTCAATTCGAACCGACAAACAAATTGGCTTTTGTTCCTAGCACTTGTTGCATCCCTTTTCTTTTACCAAAGCTGTGCCTCAGGTGATGATCCCATCTGCGGAGATGGATTCTGCGATATCGGGGAAAGAGACAGTTGTCCCATGGATTGCGCTGATGGGGGCAACAATTGCACTCCCCGCACCTGTGAAGAACTTGGCAAAGAATGTGGCACCTGGAGTGACGGCTGCGGAGCACAGGTTGAATGCGACCTTTGTGAACCACCTCCCAATTCAGTTGCAACCTGCAACGAAGAAGGATTCTGCGGCTGGGAATGTGAATCCGATTATTGCGATGGCGACAGCGATCCCGAAAACGGCTGCGAACTGCTGGCCGACAAAGATGACGACGGCTATACAACCCTCACTTGCGGAGGCAGCGACTGCAATGACGACAACGAAAATATCAATCCCGGCGTCATCGATGACTGTACCTCTTCAGGAGACACTGACTGCAGTGGGGAAGACAGAATCTGCAACGAAGAAACCCAGATAAAAGTCGCCATCACTAATGCTGATCGAAGATTCTGGGTCATAAGCGACTACGACAAATGGCCACAAGACTGTACCGATATCAACTCTCCCGACTATAACCAGTCGGAAACCTGCGTCTTCGGAATTCCAACGGGATTTAACTACCACTTCAACTGGTACAATATGCCCTTTTACCACGATCCTGCCCATAGGGACATGCAAGCCGAAATCAACCGCTGGATAGACCACAATATCAATACCATTCACCTCTTTTTGGGAGTACCACAGGAATGCTTGGACGGTACCCAGCCTCCTGACAGTTGCGCTTCAGGCCTCCACCGTTTTTACGAAAGATATGATGGTAACAAGTGGCAATTCGATGAAGAATTCGAGATGCAGTTCCGCACTTTCTTAAAATACTTCTCCGGAGTCATCGTGGTTTCCCTCTATGACAATTTCTGGATTGCCCACCCGGAATTGGGATATTTCAACGAATTCCCTCTGACTTCTGCTTGTTCTCTTAATCAGTGGAGCGATATTTTCAGCAATGAATGCGCCAAAACAAGAACTAAAGCACGCATAAAACGTTTTATCGATCTGGTTACCGGCAATATCCACGGCGCTTTATATGCCGATGGCACCACCGACAACGGCGAAAATTACTGGAACAAAATTGCCGCAGTCGATTTAATGAACGAAATCAACAACTACTGGGAAATTGATGCCCAGATATTAAGTAACTGGCTGGTGGAAATGCGTTCATATTTCCGCGAATTGGAAAATCGCATCGGCCTTTCCCCTTCTATTTTATATGCTTCCTGGATTGACAACGCTGTTATTCAAGAAAATTCCATTGCCCACAATCAAAACGGCACTGTTTATACCGATCTGATCAGTCCCCATTTTTACTGGCACTCATCCGGTCAAGGCCTCAACTATCTCACCAATATACTTGAATCTCAGATCCACATCTCCGATGCCATCGGAACCCACCTGCTCAAAACAGATACCGGTCTGGGCTGGTGTTCAAACAGCGCCTGCTCCTCAAGAATCTTCAATCCCCAAGATCAGAATATTCCCATTTTCACTACTGAATGGGGTCCCCTCTTGGCTGAAGAACTTTACCAGAATCCTGATCAAACCTACTTCAGAATGGTTTCCCTCTCTGCTTTTGCTTCCGGCGATTCGGGCTTTACTCTCCGCTGGCCTTACACCGGTGGCGAAGGCTCTTCAAGATATGGAATGCCTGACGAATTTCTGAACACACTCCAGGGTTTTGTTAACCTTGGAGTTCATATCCACACTTTTTTGGATTACAAATGGGGTTTCAACCTTCGTAACCTGACCATGAAGCAGGTGGAAACCGCAGGTGGCATCAAAGCCTGGGTTAAAAACAGTTCCGGAGATATAATTCAAAAATCCGTTTGTACCATTGGCGATCAATGTGGAATCGGTCTCGTCGCTACCAGTAACGCCCGCTGTCTCAATTACGATGACAACCTTGGTCAATGCACCTCTTATTCAACCATAGGAAACGAAGCTGCCAATCAGTTTCTGCTCTACCTGATCCAAGATTACCAAAGATGCAATCCAAACACCAATACTTGTCCTGCCACTACCGAGTTTGATGCCCGGGAAATCTTCATAGATGAGGTAAAGGCAACTACTTACCAAATACGCTGCTGGGCTCCCCTGGATTATGCCCAAGGAAATTACACTCCCACTAATACGATTACCCTCACTCCCTATACCGGCTGCGGACAGGCCAACGGCAAATGCGGATGCTGGCAGTCTGGCATCGCCACCTGTTTCAACCTCAGAATTATTCTGGAAGATGTCTGCTCCTCCCCTGATGTCAATTGGCCTTATGATCTGTGGGAAGACAGGATTATCGCCATAACTCCCGCTCCATGACTACTTTTTCTTTTCTTCTTTCTTTTTCTTCTTGGGTTTTTTTGGTTCAAGCAGAGTCATATTGAAGGAAAGAACAACTCCGTTCTGAATCTGCCATTCTTCTGATACCAGTGGCATCTTGACTGCTTTAAAGCTGTAGTTGATGGAAACATATTTGTTAAGTTTCAAACCTGCTTTGACTTCAAAATCCATATTGAGCAGATCCATTCCCGTCATATCTGTTTCGGAATTATGGTAAAAAGGATACAGCAGGTTGGCTTTTAATTCATAGTTAAAATTTTTTCTGATAACTCCCTCGATTCCAACACTGAGTTCAGCCCCTACCTGGAAAGTATCTTCTATTTTTTGTACTTCCAAGGTATCGGTTGTAGCTGCATCATCACGGACTGCCCAGCCGTTACGACCGAAAATCTCCCAAGCACCACCACCTGCCTGAATAAAAACTTTGGCCTGTTTTTTAGTCAAAGGTTTTAAAAAATAACCCAAACTCTGTTTGATTACTAAGGGTGAAAAAAACTTGGTAAGATCGATTCTTTCCTGAGTGGCAAAAGCAACTGTTTCAATGGGTTCTCCCTTGGGATTGCGATATTCAACATTCATAGGAGTTGCAGCCAGATAATAACCATCCATGATCGCAGTTTTTAATCCCAATTGAGCAAAGGGTCCCATCCATTCATAATCGGGAATATGGAAAAGATAAGCCGAACTGATTTCAAAATTGTCCATGCCTTTGGCAAATTCATCAAGGAGGGGGGTTTTTAAATAATTGAGCTGCCAATTCAGATTGTTGGACCATTCGTGGCCTTTTTTGCTGAGATAGGCAAGTTTGCCATTGAGAATATATCCGATATTCCAAGTAGCACCATCTGTCTGTCCCATTACATTGTCGCTGTGGGCCCAGGAAATGCTTCCGGAAGTTTTTAACAAACCATCCCAACCGTATTTTGCTTTTTTCTTTTTTTTGCTTTCCAGAACTGATTTTGGTTTGTCTGACACAAAATCCATTTTTTCATCAGCCCTGGCAAATTCAGGTAAAATGGAAACCATCAAAACTACTAATAATAATTTTTTCATAATTTTTATCCTGATCTAATCCAAATAATGAATTTTATTGAGCAAGGTGCGATTTTCCACTAGCTCCAGCACCTTGGAAATAAGAGGGGCCAAAATTCTGTCCCTTTCAACAAACTCAATGCCATCTGTATTTTGCATTTCATCGAAGATCTTCTGAGTACCTTTGCCGAGCTTGCTGAGAAAAGGTTTGCGAAAATGAAGTCCCTGGAAAGCTACCAGCAATTCAATGGCAATTATTTTAGTGGTGTTTTTAATTACGGTTCTGGTTTTACGGGCAGCAATCAATCCCATGGAAACATGATCTTCAGTATTCTCACAAGTGGGAATGGAGTCGGCGGAAGCCGGATATGCCAGGCTTTTATTTTCAGAAACCAGGGAAGCTGCTGTATACTGCGGAATCATGAAACCGGAGTTGAGTCCGCTTTTATTGATCAATAAAGAGGGCAACCCGTTGTTGTGCTTGCCATCAATGATTTTGGCAATGCGACGTTCGGAAATAGAACCCAATTCACTGACAGCCAGAGTCAGATAGTCCATGGGCAAAGCAATGGGTTCTCCGTGAAAATTTCCACCTGAAAGTACAGCCTTACGACACTTCTCTATAGAAAGGGAAGTTTTGTATGCTTTTAGATCTTCCGGACCATCCGGAGGAAAGATAAGAGGGTTGTCAGTGGAAGAATTGGCTTCAATGATTAAAAGCTCAATTACATGCTGGAGGGTGTTTCTCACAGCTCCGTGTACCTGGGAGGCACAGCGAAAAGAATAATCATTTTGCACTGAAGGAATTTTAGGAACAGCTTTTTCCAGCATTTCTGAAATAATAACCAAATTTTCCCGCAGATGAGAAATTTTAGGAGTTTCTTCACCTGGAGCAAGAATTTGCTGAATCAATTTCTGTACCTGAATCTGAATCGGCTTGATTTTTTCACGCAAAGACAAGGTCTGGGAATCGCCAGCACTGAAAAAACCTTTTTGCACTTCGTTCTGTTCTTCCATGACTGCCAGACTTGACATGGGATCTTGGAGTATTTCGTTTAACTGGGCACCTATTTGTTTGAGTTTGCTAATGTTTTGTGCATCTGAAACCAGGGAAAGACTGTCGGATATGAGATTTTGAGCCCTGGTTAAAATAGCTGTGTTGAGAGGTATTGAAAGCACAAAGGAGTTTTCAATTAATTCTCTGATATTAGATGCGCTTTCAGTCTGTCCGCGATAAGGTCGCGCCCGGGCAATCGCCGAATCAAAGGCAGCCGGAATTCCCTTGAGGGCCTCCAGGGAAAGAGCACAGGACAGATCTGCATGTTTCACCAGAGAAATTGTATCCCAGGCATTAATCAAACCCATGGCACAGGTGACCTGAACCCCGTTGGTCAAAGCCAATCCTTCTTTTGCTTCCAGTTGTACCGCCTCATAGCCATAGTACTTTTTGAGGTTTTCAGCTGTAGAAGGGATAAAATCATTTTCTGAGGGAGCTTCCACGTAATCAGAATTGTTGGTTCTATCCAATTTTTCGGGATTATATATTTTGCCACCGGGATCTCCAACCAGCACAAGAGCTATGTGGGAAAGAGGAGCCAGATCTCCCGAAGCTGAAACACTGCCCTGATCAGGAACCCAGGGAAAAATATCCAGATTCAGCAAGGCAATTATCTTTTCCAGCAAAATCGTCCGGATGCCGGAATGACCACGAGCCAGAGCATTGGCGCGCAAAAGCAGGGCCGCTCTGATAACGTCTTCAGGAAGAGGAGTGCCGATACCACTGGCATGTGACATAATCAGGTTGTGTTGCAGGGTTTTGGTATCCTCGCGGTCAATAAACACGTTGCGCTTGGAACCAAAACCTGTAGTAAGTCCATACACAGGAATATTGTTATGAACCAGAATATCAACAACACTTCTGCATCTGGCCGTAAGTCTGAAGCTTTCTGGGGAAAGTTCAACCCGTTGCCGACTGCGGGCAACTGAAATAACGTCTTTTAATGTCAAATCATGACCATTTATAGAAAGATGCTGCATAAAAACCTCTGTAATGAGCCAAAGAGATTCAGACCACAACTAGAACACTTGAGTGATCCGTAAAAGAACTAAATGAATTTTTCTTTTGATAACAGTTAAAATGTGGTGTAGTCAATAATTATTAGGGTGATTAGTATCGGTTTATGTTTCAAACCAGATAAAGTTCCTGAATAGTTCCCATTAGAACAGGATGAAGTTATGAACAATAAAAACAAAGACAAGAGTTCTAAAAGTGCCTTTTCCCGCAAAAAGAAAATCCAACTTACCAGAGCGGCTTCCAGAGCAGTGCGTGACGGACATCCCTGGATTTTCAGAAACGGAATAGCCAATAGAGACATAAACCATAAAGCCGGTGATATAGTAGCTTTGCATGACGAAGACAGCTACTATCTGGCTACCGGTTATTTTGAAGAGGAAGGAGCCATTGCTTTCCGCATTCTCACTCGCAATAAGCACCTTGACATCAATGAAGAATTTGTAAAAAAAGCCGTTTTCAACGCTGTTACATTGAGAAAAGAACTGCTCATCCAGAACACCAATGCCTACAGAATTATCAACGGAGAAAGTGACGGTCTTCCGGGTCTAACAGTGACGGTGTTTGGTGATTACCTGCTGGCTGTCCAATATACCCCCTCCATAGACTGGATTGTAAAAATCGCCCTTCCCGAACTGGCTGCAATGCTTGATGCCAAATCCGTATTCCTCCAAAAACGCTTTCGACCTTCCGGCGATAACGATTTTAATATTGATCGGGCTGAAAAATTCTGGGGAGAAGACTTTCCCCTTGATTTTAAAATCAATGAAGACGGATGCAAATATCTGGTAGATCTCAGTGCTCCCATGGGTGTGGGATTCTTTCCCGATTTCAGAGAAGGACGTCGACTTATTCGCAAATTAGCTCCCGGCAGAAAAATGGTAAACATGTTCTCCCATACCGGAGCTTTCTCCGTTTCCGCACTCAGTGCCGGAGCGACCAGAGTAGTCAACATCGACAATTCCGGTCGTTACATGGAAATACTGAGACGTAATTATCGTAACAACAATCTTGATATTGACAACTCCGACGATTTTATCACCGAGGATGTTTTCCGGGGAGTGGAACTTCTGCGCAAACGAGAAAGTAGTTTTGATCTGGCTGTAGTTGATCCGCCAACCTTCAGCCGGGGCAAAAAAACCAACTGGTCGGTGCAAAAAAGTTATACCGGTTTATTGAACAATATGAGATACATCATGGAACCAGGAGCTTATCTGCTGCTGGCCATCAACAGTTTCAAAATTTCCATGGAAGATTTTGAAAGACTCATCGCCAAAAGTATGCCCGGACGCAGCATGCGCATTTTACGCAGAATCTACCTTCCTGAAGATTATCCCGATCTGCCTTTCTTCTCGGAAGGCAGTTACCTGAAGTCCGTTCTCATCCGACTGGATTGATTTACTATGTCTTTCGCACGGGAAAAGGTAATTAATTTAAGACTGCAAAAAGAAACAGGAAATCAGGCCCTTTCCGGCGACATTCCCATGGTGCTCATCTATCCTGCCCATTACGGAGTGGGTATGGCGTCCTGCGGATTTCTCCATCTTCATTCCAGAATCAATTCCCTCAAAACCTACCGCTGTGAAAGAGCTTTCTGGCCCGACTATCTTCGTAAATTCAAATTCGGCAAAAACGTTGCCTTTCCCGTAAGAAGTTACGAAAGTCTCACCCCCATCAACAGCTTTCCTCTGGTGGGAGCAAGCCTATCCTGGGAATATGAACTGGCTCAATTGCTATCAATGTTGATTTCATCAGGAATAGAACCGGTGGCGGCCAAACGTGATGAAAACGCCCCCCTGCTCATTGCCGGGGGAGTTCTCAGCAGAATTGCCCCCTTCTCCCTGGCTCCTTTTTTTGATCTTGTTTTTCCGGTTGATAACGAGGACGCTTTTATCGATTTTTTGGAGACCTACCCTGAATTACATGGGAAAAAAGAAATTCTCCAGTGGGCTTCCCGGCGCCACAACGATGTTTGGGCACCTTTACTGGACAACAAACCACCTCCAACATCATTTTATCCCCGCAACTCACCTGCTATAACTGCAATTTCAACTCCCGCGGCTCAATTTGGCAAGCGGATTCTGGTGGAAACAGTCAAGGGTTGTTCTCGCAACTGCGGTTTTTGTGTAATGAGCCGGCGAGCAACAGGCAAAAAGATGGAAGCCATTCCCGCTGAAAAAATATTTGCAGCTTTGCAACCCCTTCCCAAGGCTGTTGGTCTGGTGGGCCCTGCAGTCAGTGATCATCCCCAAATCAAAGAAATCCTGCGATACCTGACTGCAAATAAAGTAGATACCAGCCTTTCCAGCCTGAGAGCTGACAGACTCGACCAGGAATTTGTGGAACTTCTGGCCCACAGCGGTTATAAAACTCTTACCATTGCCGCGGACGGCTCTTCCCAGCGTATTCGCAATCTGATTTCCAAGGGAATTTTCGCAAAACACCTGATCAAAGCAACAAAACTTGCCAAACAATTCAGTATCAACAGAATCAAGCTCTTCCAAATGGTAGTACTTCCGAATGAAACGGCAGAAGATCTGGAGGAATTGTGTGAACTTGGCAAGGAACTTTCGTCAATCCTTCCCTTGGTAATGACAATTTCTCCTTTTGTTCCCAAACCTGCAACTCCTCTGGAAAATTCCACCTTCAGTTCCAAAAAGGAAATTAAGCAAAAACTCAAATATATCCAGAAAGAACTGAGAGGAAAGGTGGAGATCAAACCTGTTTCCTGGAAAGCCGCTGCTTTTGAATATTATCTGGATACAACAAAAGAAAAGGGAGCTTTGCTGCTTTTGCAAGCATTGAAAGAGAATTGGAGTTTTGCCCAATTACTCAGAATGATGATGAACTTATAAGGAAAGGGGATCCTTTTTGTACGTCTTTTCTTTTTGAAGAGTATAGCCGAAAACAAGTTGAGGATTATTCTTTTTGAGGAAAGCAAAAAAATCTTCCAAGTTTTCTCTTTTTATCAACAGAGCTCTTCTTCTTCCATTTTTATCTGCGATAATTACGGTTTTCATTTTTTTCCTGGGATACGCCCCCCCTTTTTTTAGTTTGGCTTCCAACTTGTAAATCCACTTTAAATCATTTATAGACCCGGTCAGTTGTTGATAAAAAGTTGATTTGGGGAAGAACAGCAGTTTTCCTCCCTCAAAAAGCAATTTAAGACTTGTAAAAAACAGGGGAATGGAAAATAAAAGAGCACCAAGACGGGCAAAAATCAAAGTATTACGCATAAAAACAACTATTAGATAAACAAACAGAAGTTGACTTAACAAACCCAGAAAAAACCAGATCCTGCCCGTGAGTTTTATTGAAGAAGAAATGATTTTTTCAGGATTCATGAAAGAGTTGATTTGAGGGTTGATAACAGTTGATAATACAAAAAAGGAAAAGGATTATGTTTAAGTTGCCAATCACCTGTTTGTAAAGGAGATTGGAGCCAATAAGAGATGATTGGATAATTATCTTTAAAAGTTAGTCCATAAATGATAAATGCTTAGTTGATTAATTCTTAATTAGTTCCTTAACTAGTTCCCGTCTCAGAACGGGGTTTATTGACTGAGTAATCATAATTTGCAGTTGATAATAACATAATACCAGTTAAAACAGCAACTTTTTCACCAGGTTTTACAAGCTTGGCGGCACTTTTGATTTTTTTTTCTTTTCAGGTAATATTGTGCAGTTATAAAGTTGTTCGGATGTGAATAGATTTAGGAGATTTCTATGGGAGTCAAAGAAATATTTGGAACCGCTCATGAGCGCAAAATGATCAAGTTGCAGCCCCTGGTGGACAAGATTAATTCCTGGGAATTTGAAATTCGCAAACTCTCTGACAGCCAATTGAAAGCTAAAACCGACGAATTCAAAACCAGACTCAAGCAGGGGGAAACCCTTGATGATTTGCTTACTGAAGCCTTCGCTGTAGTGCGGGAAGCTTCCATCAGAACCACAGGGATGCGGCATTTCGATGTACAGCTCATCGGTGGCATAGTTCTGCACAACGGCAATATCGCCGAAATGAAAACAGGGGAAGGTAAAACCCTGGTAGCCAGTTTGGCTCTGTACCTCAACGCCCTTACCGGCAAAAGCGCCCACCTGGTAACCGTCAACGACTATTTGGCTTCCCGTGATGCCGACTGGATGGGAAAAATCTATAATTTCCTCGGACTCAGTGTAGGCAAAATTATCCACGGTATGAATGATAGTGAAAAACAAGAAGCCTACAAAAAAGACATCTGCTATGGAACCAACAGTGAGTTCGGATTTGATTATTTGCGGGACAACATGAAAGATTCCATCGAAAGATATGTTCAGCAAGAATTGAACTACGTCATCATTGACGAGGTAGACTCTATTTTAATCGATGAATCCAGAACTCCCCTGATTATTTCCGGACCGGCAGAAGACGCTGCCAACCTGTATGTAAAAGTAAACAAAGTAATTCCCTTCCTCAGACGCGATGTGGATTTTTCCCTGGATGAAAAGGCCAATTCCGCCATGCTTACCGATCAGGGAGTTTCTGTTGTTGAAGAAAAACTCGAATTGGACAATCTCTACCATCCCCGCAATATTGAGTGGCTGCATCATGTTAATACCGCCCTCAAAGCACATACTCTCTTCAAAAGAGACGTCAACTATCTGGTTGAAAAGGGGAAAGTTGTTATCATCGATGAATTTACCGGTCGTAAAATGGAAGGACGACGCTGGTCCGACGGATTGCACCAGGCAATAGAAGCCAAGGAAAATGTTGAAATTGAAGAAGAAAATCAAACTCTGGCTACTATCACCTACCAGAATTTCTTCCGCATGTACAATAAACTGGCAGGAATGACCGGTACAGCCGAAACTGAAGCTGTGGAATTCCAGAAAACTTACAATATCGAAGTTTCTGTCATTCCCACCAACCGTCCTGTCATCCGCAAAGACTTTGACGATCTGATCTATAAAAATGAAATGGCGAAATTCAGAGCAGTAATCAGAAGCCTCAACGATTGCAGAAAAAGAGGACAACCGGTTCTGGTCGGAACAATCAGTGTTGAAAAAACAGAAGTACTCTCACGTCTTCTCACCAAAGAAAATATCGAACACGAAGTTCTCAATGCAAAAAACCACTGGAGGGAAGCTGATATTGTCGCCCAGGCAGGTCGCAAGGGAGCAATCACTATTTCAACCAATATGGCCGGTCGCGGAACAGACATCATCCTGGGTGGAAATCCCGAATTCATGGCTAAACAGGAAGTGGATGATGAAGAATCCCCCGAATATGTTGAAGCTTACAAAAAATACAAAGGCCAGTGTGAACAGGAAAAGGCTGAGGTTCTCGAAGCCGGTGGTCTCCATATTCTGGGTACCGAAAGACATGAATCACGACGTATTGACAATCAGTTGCGCGGACGTAGCGGTCGCCAGGGTGATCCCGGATCTTCCCGCTTTTTCATCAGTCTTGAAGACGACCTCATGCGTATCTTTGGAGCCGAAAAATTACAAAGAATGATGGATTGGCTCAAAATGCCAGAAGACGAGCCGATTCAACACCGTCTGGTCAACCGCAGTATTGAAGATTCCCAGCGCCGGGTAGAAGCCCAAAACTTCGACATCAGAAAAAACCTGCTTGAATATGACAATGTCATGTCCAATCAGCGCAAAGCCATCTATAACCTGCGCAAACAAGTTCTGGAAGGCTACTATTACCAGGAACTCACTGAAGAAGAGCAAAAAGCCGGCAAAAAACCTGAGGTTCCCATAGAAAGTGGAAAATGGAACCGCGAGACCATCAGCGAAGAAATCAAACCCTGGGTTGAAAAGATTATCGATTATTTCATTAATGAAGCCAAAGAAGAACTTACAAAAGAAGATGAAAATATCAACCTCGACAAGTTGGATTTCAAAGATCTTGATTTACCTGCCAAAGAACTTACACACGAGCTTTACAGACATTTCGGAGCCGTTGTCGAAATAGACGAACATCTCAGGGAAACCCGCGAGACAGTTGTCGAAAAAACAATTGAAATTGTAGCTGACTCCTTGATTCAACAGCGGGAAAGAATCCTTGATCTCATAGATGAATTGATTGGAATTATGGTAGGCTCCCACTGCCCTCCTCAGGATCATCCCGAAGACTGGGACATGGAAGGACTTCAAACTGAAATCAAAGAACTTTTCAGCCAGAAAATCAATTTTGAAGACATCCAGATGGATCCAGTTTCCATTGCCAAAAAAATCTACAAAGTTCTGGAAGGACAGATAGAAAAAAAGGAAGAAAAAGTTGGAATTGTACAATTCCTCTTTTTTGCCCGCCATTTCTATCTTGATGAAATCGATTCAAAATGGATCGAACATCTCCGTCGCATGGACCATTTGAGGGAAGGAATCGGACTCAGAGGATACGCCCAGAAAGATCCAAAACTTGAATACAAAAAAGAAGGCTACAACCTCTTCAACTTCATGACCAACGACATTAAAAGGGATGTAACCAAACGGATCTTTGAAATGGAAGTTGAGGAAGAAGAACAGGAAGAACTTCCCGAATATGAACATAAACAGATGAATGAGAATGCCACAATTACCAGTGGTGTTAACGAAAGCAAGGGTCAAAAGGAAAAAATTTCCAAAGTTGAATTGCGACAATTAATCAAAAGAATACCTCGCAATGGTCCCTGCCCCTGCGGTAGTGGGAAAAAATATAAAATTTGCCATTATCCCAAAGATAAAAAATTAATCAGAAAAGGTACTTTGCCAGAATGGTTCGATAAAATCTAATTGCTGTTTTTTATTTTTAAAGGGAAATTCCTTTTTGAGATGGAAACTGACAAGGAGAAATAAAATGAAATTAATTTTTGCAACTATAACTATACTGCTATTATTCAACCTGGTTTCCTGCTCCGAAAACACTTTCAAATCCTCAACCATGCCCCCCGAAACCAGAAACAGATTTGAAAAACTGGTTGCAGACCAGATGCCCGGAATGTCAAGGGAAAGTTCCTGCCAAATCAACAATCTCACCAAAGCTGCCACAGCCGCCAAGAAAGCTTTTCCCAAGTATGCCAACAAAATTGAATGTGGATCCGAGGCTGGAAATTATTACATTTTTTCCCTGACTCCCCTGGAAGAAGAAAAGTTGGAAAACAAGAAAAAATGCGATTTCTCCTTGATTTTATATGCAAAAAAGGGAGACAATAAAATTTACTACTACTGGCTTGCTCAGAAATAATCCCCTTTAATTGCTCCTTTAATTGCTTTACCTGATAAAACTGACAAGTGGGCACTCGGCTTTGCCCAACAACAACAACAACAACAACAAAAAAACAACTGAAACTACTCTTCTTTTTCAATTCTTACTGCAATAACTGTAATATTATCCTCTCCCCCAGCTTCATTGGCTGCAGCTATCATTTTTTCGCACATTTCATCCAGATCTTCGGTTTCCGTTCCAATTTGAAAAATCTGTTCATCTGAGATCATATCGTTCAAACCATCTGAACAGAGGATGAAAAGATCGTCCTCCTGGGGATAAACTACAGTAGTATCAGGACGTATTTGGGGGTTGGGACCAATGACTCGAGTAACAACATTAGTTTTAGTTCCGATGGCGGCTGCTTCTTCCCGAGTGATATGGCGCATACGAGCAATTTCGTTGACATAGGAATGATCTTCCAACATTAATTCAAGCCCGTCTTTTCTGATGCGATAAACTCTAGAATCGCCGACATGAGAAAGAATGCAATAACTATTTTCGAAAAATATGGTCACAACCGTAGTTCCCATATTTTTGCAACTGGCATCATCTTTTGACTGACGATGAACCCGGGCGTTGGCCAAAGTGATTGCACTTTCCATACGAAAAATATTGTATTTTAGGGGATCCATATGAAGAGGCCATATAGGATGCCAGCCTTCACTGGTTTTTTTGAAAAAATCAGAAATAATGGTAACGGTCAACTTTGAAGCAACTTCACCAGCAGCAGCTCCTCCCATTCCATCAGCTACAATCCCCAGGGGCATCATTTCAGGAAGATAAATGGAATCCTCGTTTTCAGCATGGGTTTTACCTATATCGGTTTCTCCTGCAAAACGAACACGCATATTGTTGAATGGGAAGGAATTACTCACTTTAAGGCTCCTTTACGCCGGCCGGGTTAAACCGGTACTTGGCTACACCAAAAGTCCCGATAAACCCGATTGAAATGAAAAATCAGATTTTTCCCATTATGTTCTATTTTCTATGATATTTCAACCTAAATTGATAATCACCTTCCCGGAGTGAAGATCTTGATAAGGCTGAGTCCACCAATTTGGTTCAAGGAAAATTGGATTGCTCAAATTGAATCATCAAGACATCTGAAATTGAGAGCCTTTTTGAGATGTTTTTTTTCTATTTCCGGGGAAAGATCAAGATCAGCTATGGTTCTGGACATCTTCAGAATTTTATCGGCGGATCTGACAGAATATTTGTGCCTCTCCAGATGGCGAGAGAACAATTGTTGGGATTCTTGCTGCAGACGACAATATTTTCGGATTGATCCCGAGTCCATATTGCTATTACAGAAGAATTTTTCCTCTCGGTAGCGTCGAATTTGGAATTTGCGGGCGGCCAGAACCCTGTTTCTAACAGTGGCGCTGCTTTCTCCTTCCTCTTCATTCATTATTTCAGTATAGGAAAGAGCAGGAACTTCCAACTGCAAATCAAAACGATCCCGCAGAGGACCACTCAATTTATTGCGGTATTTTCTGATTTGAAATTTACTGCAGATACATTCCCGTGATTTATCGTTGTGATATCCGCAAGGACAGGGATTCATGGCGGCCACGACCTGAAAAGAAGAAGGAAAAGTCAATGATCCTTTGGCCCTGGTTATGGTGATTTGCTGATTTTCCATGGGTTGGCGCAGAGTTTCAAGTGTATTGCGGGAAAATTCAAGCAGCTCATCCAAAAAGAGCACTCCGTTGTGGGCAAGACTGATTTCCCCGGGTCTTGGACCTGGTCCTCCTCCTACCAGTCCCGCATTGGTTACAGTGTGATGCGGACTGCGAAAAGGTCTGGTTGAAATCAAGGAAGTATCGTTGAGCAAACCGGAAATAGAATAGATTTTTGTTGTTTCCAAAGATTCGATTTTGTTCATGGGGGGTAAAATTCCCGGCAATCTTTTTGCCAACATCGATTTTCCGGAACCGGGAGGCCCTACCAACAAAAGATTATGACCACCGGCTGCCGCAATTTCCAAAGCTTCCCGCGCTCTTTTCTGCCCCTTAATATCTTTCAGATCCAGTTCTATCTCTCCCGCTCTGAATTCCTGTTGGGACACCATTTTTTTCCAAGGAATCAACCCCTGAAAAGAATTTACTACCTGGTTCAGATTTTCGGCGATCCGAACTTCGATTTCCCCAGCCAAAGCAGCTTCAGGGGCATTTTCTTGAGGAACCAGGATATATTCAAAACCTGCTTTGGTGGCCAACTCAGCTATGGCCAGCACTCCCCGGACCGGACGAATTCCTCCATTCAGGGAAAGTTCCCCCACAATAATTCCTTTTCCAATTTTTTCAGGGGGAAGATGATCATTTACAGCAATAACTCCCAGAGCAATTGGCAGATCAAAAGCTGTTGTATCTTTTTTGATTTCTGCCGGAGCCAAATTAACGGTTATCCGTTTTGAATGGAGCTTAAAATTGCAATTTGCCAGAGCCGAACGCAATCTGGTCTTTCCTTCGGCAACAGCGGTAGATGCCATCCCCACAAGATGAAAACCGGGAATACCAGTTTGACTGTCCACTTCTACTGCAACCTGATAAGCATTGATTCCAAAAACATCTGAAGTAAAAATTTTGGTAAGCATGCCCTCAAACCAAAGCAAGGATTATTCCACCTTCAGTTCCCTTGAAAATACAAGATGATAGCAACTAAGATACAGATTACCCCCCGGTAAAATTGTCCACATCAGGACACTCCGACCATTAATCGACTCGTTGAGGATTTTGTTTTTTGAAACTGGATCTGTAAATTTGCTTTCCCATAACTTTCCCCTGAGTTTTTATTTCTGGTTTTTACTTATTGTCTTTTTTGGATTTGTCTTTTTTTTCTTGTTTTGCTTGCTTCTGTTTATCTTTCTCTTGCTTGTCTTTTGCTTGCTTGTCTTTCTTTTCGCTTTTCTGGTCTTTTTCTTTTTCCTCGTCACTTATATAGTTGCCGTAAGCATAAGCCTGATAGCCGTATTGGCTGTATTTTCCCTTGCGGTAATAGTAGTTTTTGCTGCCCCATCTCTTGTTGTCCACATAATTCATGACACCACCCATAATATTTACTTTAACCCGAGCCAGCGTGTGGTGGGCGTTTTTCAACATATGCCTGGTGGTTTTGCCAAATCTTGCAACCAAAACAACCCCATCGGTTTTCTGACCGATGATGGATGGATCTGTAACCAGACCAACCGGAGGTGAATCAAAAATGATGCGATCATATTTTTCGTAGAGTTGTTCGTAAACGAGATCAAAGTTTTTGGATTGCTGCAATTCTGAAGGGTTGGGAGGAATCGGACCACAGGGCAGCAGATCAAGATTTTCAACTTCAGTTGAAATGATGGATTCTTCCATGGAAGTTTTTTGAACAATCAGCGAAGATAAACCTTTGGTGGGATTCAACTGAAATATTTTGTGAATTCTGGGCTTGCGCATATCAGCATCCACTAGCAAAGTTTTGTCACCCCCCATGGCCATGGAAATTGCCACATAAGTACTGAGGGTGGTTTTGCCATCAAGCGGAGAAGCACTGGTAAAAAGCAGAGATTTGACAGTCTTGTCCGGAGACATGAACAGAATATTGGTTCTGATACTTCTGATAGCTTCAGCTATGGGACTGCGAGGATGACGATAGATATAAAGATCATATTCGGGAGAATTCAACTTATGGTGGGGAAGAAGGGAAACATGACCCAGGAAAGGCGCCTGGAGATATCGTTCAAGCTCTTCTTGTGATTTCAAGGTGTTATCAAGATAATAGAGCAGAACCATCAGGGCTGTGCCTGAAAAAAGTCCCAAAGCCAGTCCAAAAATAAGATTGAGTAATAAAACCGGCTTAAAGGGTACTTTGGGCAAAGTGGCAGCATCAAGCATTCTGATGTTGTTGGTCTTCAATTCCTCTGCCAGACCAGTTTCCTTGAGTCGGGCCAGTACCAGTTCATATAACTTTGCTGTTTCATTTCTTTCACGGAGTAGCTTATTGTAATCAATTTCCAGTTTTCCCAGCACCAAGGCTTCCTCCCTGGCATTTTGCAGATTTTTCTGGGCTTCGGTCATATTATCCTGGGTGGATTGATAACGGGTACTGATGGATTTTTCCATGATTTTATATTCGAGATCCAACTGGTTTTTGGTAGCATTAACCACGCTTTCCTGCTGGATAACATCGGGGTGCTGTTCGAGATATTCGACTTTCATGGACTTTAATTTAGTAACAGCATCAAAATAAAGTTTGCGCAATTCGGAGATTGTTTCGTTTTTAACAAATTCTCCCGCAGCATCTTCCAAAGGATTCTTGGTACGGAGAGTTCGAAAACGATGAAGCAGAATTCTCTTCTCACGGGCATTGCTTTCGAGACTTTCAACTTCTCTGGTACGAGAGGCAATAATTGAAGCCAGCAGATTTTTTCGCTGTTCCAGGGAAACATCCATGATTTTGTTATTGACTTTGAAATCATAAATATCCTGTTCAGATTTATCGAGCTTTCCCCTGAGTTTTGTCAGTTGGGTGTTAAGCCAGGTTGAAGCCTTGCGCGTAGATTGCAGTCTTTTTTCCAGATTGATGTCAATATAGGCATTGGCAATAGCGTTGGAAACTTCCTGGGCTACTTTGGGATGGGGACTGACTGTGGCAATTTTGACAATTCTGCTTTCGGCCAGGGGAGCAACACTGATGGCTTGTTTAATAAACATCGCCGCTTGTTTCAACTCTTTTTCCGATGGGTTGCGGTGGGCAAACTCAGGTTTGTTCAAAATTTTGAAAATAAGTTCCGGCTCCAGTCTTTGAGCAGCCAGATAAGATATTTTACGAGATTTCAAAACTTCATACTGAGTTTCCAGATAACGTTTTTCATACCAGTAATCCCCAGAAATGGAACTGATGTTGCTTTTTATCTGTGAACCCAGATAACTGGGCAATTGACTGGAAATGATGATCTGAGACTGGGTGCGGTAAATTGGCGTCTGACGTTTGTTGATCAGAAACCCCAAAGCAACACCAACCCCGGAAGTTATCAGCATAATCCAGAAATATCTTCTGTCAATATGTATAATCCGCTGCCAGTCCACCTGGCTTTCACTACTTTGACTTCCCTGCAGATCAAAGGGATTTTGCTGATTGTTGTCTTGCATATGAATTCCTGAAGAATTTCTTTTATTTCTGACCCATTCACTTTATGAACGGCTAATACCTGGAAATAATATCTGGTTTGAGCTAATTCCGAACGAAAGTCTCCTCAACTGTTTAAAAGATGCATACCTTACTTGGAAACCCATAAAAGAGCAAGCTGAGACTTAAGTAGTTCCCGTCCCAAAAATGGATGTCATCGTCTGGCGACGGAATTTTACCTCATCTGTTTTGTCGTAACTTCTTGAAATAGTATCTACTTGGAATTTTCATTTCAGCGAAGTTACTGGGCGCATCTGAGGCAAACTTCTTGCTCAGTCAATAACCATCATTCTGGGGCAGAAACTAAGCAATTAAAAATATTCAGGCAAAAATCTCCATTCTGAGATGTAAACTACATACCTGTTGGCAAATGAAAAACAAGTTGATTGAAAGTTGCAAAATATTTAAGTTTCAGGTTTTTTATTAGTGGAATATCTGTTAATTTGAATTTATCCATTAAAGATACCTGAAAACGGTATTCAAATATCAACTTGATTTTCTTCCCATCTAATAGACTTTCAGGGAGTTTTCAATGATAAAAGTTGTTCATTCAATCAGTCGACTTGCTGGCGGACCGGCATACAGAACAGTTCTACTAGCCGAACATATGCAGAAGATGGGGTATGAAAATATCCTCATTCATGGTTCCCTCGATAAATGGGATCCTCTTAATTTCGAAAAAAAGGAATTCAACTTCGAAACCATCCACCTTCCTACAATGAAACGCAATATTTATCCATTTAAAGATACTGCGGCTCTTTACCACTTTGTCAAGCTTTTCCGCCAAATCAAACCTGATATTGTCCATACCCATCAATCAAAAGATGGCATTTTGGCCCGACTGGCGGCAAAAATTACCGGAGTTCCGGTAATTCTCAGAACCTATCACGGTCTGGTATATTACGATAATTATTTTGGGTTGAAAACCAAATTGATCCGGCCGATTTTTCTCAATCTCGAAAGGGCCTGCAATCTTTTCACTGACCAAATTATTGCCATCAGCAAAATTCAGGGTCGCGAGATAGCCACCGATTTCAAATTGACTGTTCCCGACAAAATAACTGTCGTTCCCAACAGTTTTATTCTGGAACCCTTCCTCAAAAGTACCCGCAGTAAGATTCTGCACGAACAGTTCGGTCTCGATCCCAAAGCAGTTATTCTCACTTGTGTCGCTAATTTTCAACCACCAAAAGACCATCAGAATGTTCTTAAGGCTTTCAATCTTTTCAGAGCCAGAAACCCTGAAATAAATCCCCATCTGATTCTCGTGGGTTCAGGTCCTCTGCAACCAGAAGTGGAAAATTGGATCAAAGAGATGGAGCTCAGCGATTCAGTTTACCTCACAGGATATCGCAGCGATATTCCAGAGATTTATGCAGCTTCAGACCTTGCTTTACTCGGTTCCAAATCCGAAGGAACCCCGGGCTCCCTGATCGAAGCCCTGGCCGCCGGAATCAAAGTTGTTTCCACCGAAGTCGGCGGCATTCGCGATGTCCTTAACGACGGCAACTGGGGTACGTTGTGTTCTCCCCGCAACTACAGAGCTCTAGCCGGTGCCCTGGAAACAGAATTTTCCCTCAATCGCGACCATTCCCGCATTCAACAGGAGGTCCAAAAGAAATACGGAGTTGCCAATGTGGCTGAATTGATGGATAAACTCTACAAACATCTTCTTTCTGAAAATTCACAATAATAATGTCCAGTTGGCCTCTGCCCTCCGCAAAACTGTCCCGGGGAACCAGATACCTCCAACCTTACCTCGATCATCTTGCCCGCCACCAATATCCAGTTGTAGTCAATCAGCAAATTGTCCTCTCCTGGAAATACAAAATCATCAAGTGGGCCCACCCCCTTAAACTTGTTTTTTCCAGTCTCAATAAAAATAAGATAAATTATGTGGTGGCAAAAGGAATCGGCGCCGCCTTGCAAGCATATCCCACTCCCTTTTCACGACCATTTACCGATATAGATCTCTATGTCGATCACGCCGATTTTGCACAGTCAATCAAAACACTTATTTCCCTGGGTTATTCCCTCAAAGATCTTGCCCATTATCAACCACCCTTTATCCATCGTACTCTCAGCAAACCGGACTGGCCTCCAGTTGAACTTCATTTTGCTCTTTCCAGGGATTTCCCTCTCCAGAACAACTTTTTTAACGATTTTATCAACAGCTCCTATTTGCACGAATTCGAAGGTGTTAAATTCCCCCTGCCTCAACCCGACTACCATGCTTTTTACCTGCTTCATCACGCTCGTAATCACTTTTTGTGTAATTCTCCCATCTGGTTGCTTGATTATTCCCTACTTCTCCGCAAATTTCCCGAGCTTGATCAGAAAATGACGGAATTGAACAGAATCTATCACTATGGACGTGGCCTGCAGGCAGCTTTGCAACTTTGCCGGTGTTTTTTCCCCCCAGTTGATCAAAAAACCAAAACTCCCAAACTGTCCCCATTGGAAAATATCATCTTCAGGTCTTCCAAGATATATTATGAAAGCAAGCAATCACCAAGATTATATTCTTTGTTAACCCGTGCTTTTCTCTCCCTCAGAAAGGACTCCGTTTTTAATAGTTTTCTGACACGTGTTTAAAACTGTCAGATAGCTGTCAGTTTTCTGACAGTTTTTGAATTTCCAAAGGGACAAACTGCCTTAATTACTATCTTCACACGATTTTTTACAAATATTTCAATTGACACATTTTATCTTTTATATCAGGGCTTTGTTTTATTTGTGCTTGAAGTTTATTATTTTTTCATGTAAAAAAGCTCAAATTCATGGTCTTGGATCGACTTTTGCTTGATAGTAGGAGCCGTCAACAACCGCTGGTTTTGGAGTTTGAACAATTCAACACCAAACCTTGAACAACCCTGAAATATTACTTCAAAGGTCAAATTATTATGCATAGTGATTCTTCAAGATTGCTTGATTATATAGAAAACATTCTTCACCATAAAAAATCCCCTAGTTACGTTCTTTTGAATCCGGGTCCGGTTATCACAACTCCGCGGGTAAAAGCAGCACTTGTTCATCATGACATCTCTCATCGCGACGAAGACTTTTCTTACCTCGTCAAAAACATCAGAAGAAAATTAAAGCAGGTTTTCCAGGGTGACGATCAACATGAAGTGGTTCCCATAACCGGCAGCGGAACAGCTTCTCTGGAAGCAGCCATTTCCTCAGCTGTTCCGGCTGACAAGAAAATTCTCATAATTATGAACGGAGCCTTCGGGGAACGCTATCTTGAGATCGCCCAAACCCACAATCTTAATTATGAAGTTCTCGATTTTGGCTGGGCCAAAATTATTGACATTGAAAAAGTCAGAGAGAAAATCGAATCCGATCCCCAAATCAGTACAGTTATGATGGCCCATCACGAAACTTCGGTGGGACTTCTCAATCCTGTGAGTAAAATTGGCAGTATCTGCCACGAAAACGATGCCATTTTTATTGTTGATGCCGTAGCTTCCCTTGGAGCCGAAAATATTGATGTCGTCCGTGACAAAATAGATATTTGTCTTTCTTCCGCCAACAAGGCAATCCATGCCATTGCTGGAGTTTCCTTTGCTTGTGTCAACAACAGAGCCTGGAAAAAGATGGAAAATATCAAACCCAGGGTTTATTACCTCAATCTCAAACGCTATCGCAAATACGCAGTCGAAATGGAACAAACTCCATTTACTCCTGCCGTTTCCAGTTTTTATGCTCTTGATGCCGCTCTGGATGAACTGATGGAAGATGGTCTTGAAAAACGCTGGGAAATTTACCGCAAACGTAATCGGGACATTAAAAAGGCTCTCACAAAAATGGGGCTGGAATTCCTTACTTCCACAGGACAAGAATCAAGCACCCTCAATATTGTCAAAGTACCTGAGTTCATTTCCTTTAAAACCTTGTATAAAGCAATGAAATCCTTTGGCTATATCATCTATAACTGTAAAGATGATTTTGAAGACAAATATTTCCAGATCTCCAACATGGGCGATCTCAGTGAAACCACCATCAGGGAATTTCTCAATACCCTCAATTTTGTTTTATTCAAAGCAGCCAAAGCCTGGACAAACAAATCCAGCAATTCCGTTTCCATCTCCCCGGTATCCTTTGTTGATAGCACCACGATTATCAGGGGTAAAGCAGCCGAAAATCAAATGTCATTATTCAATGAAAAATAAACTGTTTTTTTTATCACTTCTATTCATCTCTGCCCTGCAGTTCAGTTATCTGCCTCAAGCCAGTGCCGCTGAATACTATATCTCCCGCGAATACAAACTAAAATTTCCCCTGCCCAAAGATTGGCTGCATGGTAAATATAATTCTTTTTCCAATACAAAAGTAATGCTTTACCACCCCACAGGAGCAAGAATTTCACTGGTTGCAGCCGATAATATAAAATCTGAAAAACAAATACCCAAGTGGATAAAAACAACCAAAAAAGTTCTGAAAAATAGAAAATTCAACAAATTCACAGAAAAACCTTTATATATAGGTGATAAAAAAGTCCCTGGCAAAATTGTAATTGCCAAAAAAAATAAGAATGAGGTGATAATTGTTCATCTTCTTCACAATAACCAAGGCTTTGTTCTGGGCTTTTCCTGTCAACCCAAACCTGTTTCAACCTCCAAAAAAATCCAAAATTCCATCTGTAAAAACAGACAAATAGATTTCTACAAAATTCTTGCCAACCTGACAGTTTTTTAAACTCCCACCCCCAACCACCAAATCCACCAAAACACCCCAATGCATTAGAAAATCCTGCCCCAAAATTCAAGACCAACACCACTGCCGCTACCCAGGACAAGCTCCTGTGTTCTCGCCTCTTAAATTTGCTAAAATTATTGTTTTTAATAATTTTTATTAATTTATTATTCTTGTTTTCCCGTTTATTTACAGACGTTTTACAACAACCCTTTCTTTTTATACTTTAGCATATTGCATAATAAATATCAGGGGCTATAATTTCTTATATTGGAATTTTATCATTTTAGCCCGTGTTGGAGGTGGTTATGTTTTCTTTTAAATCTTTATTCAGTCAGTCAGTCAGTCAGTCAGTCAGTCAGTCAGTCAGTTCAAGTTTTATGCCTTGATTCTGATTTTTTTAATTGGTTGTGATCCTCAGCCTTCCCCGGACAACCAACCCGAGGATCTCAAAATGAATCCTGTCTCCTCCCAATCCAACTCCTCCCCTCCTCAAACCCAAACACCGTACAACCATCCCATGCAAGATGGCTTTACCCCAAGGGGGATTATTTTTCAGGAAGTCAAGGACGACATAAACGGTCGGCGCTATGTCAGCGGAGAACAGATCTCCGTAGACGAAAACGGTAATGAAATAGTCTTTTCAGGCATTTCAACAATTGAACGCCGCCCCCTGGCTCAAGATGAACTTGACGATCTGATTGCCACAGGACAAAGAGGTTACCCGCGCAACTACAACAGTGCTCCAATTATTTCCCCGGGATTGGAACAGATGATGAGTACCGCAAGCCAGGATGCCACCTTTTACGTCCATGTTAATTTTGAACCGCCATTAAGCTATAAACCCTTGATCTACCGGATGGAAGAATCAATAGCGCTTGGCGAAGTCAATACTTTTGAAGACAGGCAACTGGTCAGAAACGA
The DNA here is from genome assembly GCA_027858615.1 of Deltaproteobacteria bacterium. Lineage (GTDB taxonomy): Bacteria > Myxococcota_A > Polyangia > HGW-17 > HGW-17 > JAQICJ01. The sequence goes on along the minus strand of JAQICJ010000212.1, from coordinate 11,971 downwards.
GCATCTTTTGACCCAACAGGAAGAAGTCCGCCAAGTCAGCATCCCCATCCAAAAACAGATAACAAATCTCGGGGGATCTATTATTAAAGCTAATCTTAATCTTTTTAGTCTTGACGCTATTCTCACCAGCAATCAAATTATCAGCCTTTCCACTCATCCAAGTGTTTCCAGAATAAATCATTCAGGAATTCTGAATGAAAATCATCTTTCTGGAATTGAAATCAGCAGGGGAACTCAAATGATCACTGAAACATCTGGTTCTGATTATGTGCAGTTTATGGATGATGAGTACACTGCCGAATACCTTGGTAATAAAGGCTATTTTAACAGAATCAACATAGGTATTCTGGAGCATAGCAGTTACAATGATGAACACCCGGGTTTTAACGATGCCAATGGAAACAGCAGAATTGCATTACGAAGAAATTGTCATTGCCACAGATCAGGGATTTGGCCATTCTATTCTTATAGTCCAGAGTGTTCTGGTGTAACAAATTTTCCTTCTACAAGCTCAGAACATGCTACAGTTGTCGCAGGAATTGCGGCGGGAGATATTACCCAAGGACAAGATGACATTAATATTCCTTCAGCAATAGATCAACGACAATATAGCGGTTTTTCTCGCAATTCTGCTCTAAAATTATGGAGAGCTCATAATGATTATTCTACTGGTTGTGGAGGCAGTAATGGAGATGGTTTAATTGACGATGCTTTTGATGAAATAATCTCTTATAATCCACATTTATTAAGCATGTCTATTGAAGCAGCAAGTACTGATATTACTTGTACCGGAACTGACTCTCTTTCCCGAGATGCCAATACAGTGTTTGAAGCCGGAATTCCAATAATTTATGCAGCGGGCAATGACGGACATAGTTCATATACCAATTGCAGAATAGATTCTCCCGGATCTGCAATGGGAGTTTTTGTAGTTGGAGGAACTACTACTCCAGGAACAACACCAAGAATACAAACTGATCAAAATACTGAGGATGAAGTAAGATATGGATTCATATATCCAAATACATCTCGCGGAGGTACAACAAGCGAAGGAAGAGGTAGAACAATAATAGATATAATGGCTCCAGCCTGTAGAAACTATAGATTTTCTGTGGCTTCTAATAACAACTATGCATTTGACATCTTTCCTTATCAAAATCCTGTGTGTGGTACCAGTTATGCAACACCAACCGTTACTGCCGGAGCTGCTAACTTGATGGATTTTTACAAATATAAATATAGTAATGCCATGGAAAATCCAGGAAAACTCTATGCTCATTTACTTCTAATGGGCGATCGAGCATATTCTCCAAGTACAGGTCAACCCGATTCAGATTTTGACAATCTTTGGGGTGGAGGCCGATTGAAAATGAGACGTTGGGATGCGTATGGCCTTGATAGTCCATGGGGATGGGGAAGCTTGAGTACTTGTATTGACGATGGAGAAGTTTATTACAAATACCTTTATAATTCCAATACATTCCCTTCCAATACAGATATAATAAAAGCTGTAATTACCTGGTACGACAAACGACATGAAAATGGAACGGCAATTGATAATATCAATTTTTCTCTTGAAGAATGCATTCCATCAGGAGGAATATGTCTGTGGACCTCAATTTACAGATTTGTAAGTACTTCCGAAGAAAAAGAAAGAGTCTTCAGATCAGGAAATTTGGGAGGAAAAATGTTTCGTCTCAAAATTAAGGGAGCTGATGTTACTTCTGATGACGCCGGCTGTGGCACAAACTCAATGAGAGTTCACTTTGCCTGGTTTTATGAAGATTCAAGCAGAGACGATCCTGATGGTCCTAACTCAGATATTGATCCGGAATAAAGGAGTTTTATTATGAAATTATATTCTTATTTTATTATTTTGTTATTATTTTCGTTTTTTTTAATCAACTGTGAAGAAAATAATCCCACTATTGAACATTGCAAAAAATTTAATGAAAATCCCTCAAAATGCGAAAGTGAGGGTTGTGATTATGCTCCTCAAGATTATAATAGATTTGGATTTACTGCAATTTATAAGAACGGATATTGTACTGCCTTGAAGGCTGATATAAATTGCCATCCCCCCATATCTCGCGGAAGTGTTGGAAACGCAGAAGCTTGGCACTCTAGAACTACTGCTGACGCTACTTTTCTATACTGGACTTCAAGTTTAGTTAGAATATATTCTTTAAAATCAAGCGATAGTTCTGAACTTGATTTAAGATCTGTTGACTGCTTTCCCCGACAAAGCGTCTGTTCTGAACAAAACAACAAAGAAGACTGTTTGAATAATTATTGTTTCTGGGCAGATGAAGCCTACGAGGCCATCATAGAAAATAATCAATGTACAGGCTGGAAAACAGAACCAAAGTCTTTATGCCTCAACATAAATTACACACAAGTCCCAGTTTTTAATGTCAATAGGGAATTACAGGTTTTGATAATCAAACAGATCTCAACACCAGAAAACACAAAGGTGGTAAATTGGTATTATTCAGGAGAATACGGAACAACCTATATTAAAGCCAATGGAGATAATGCTTGGAGTGATTGTATTCTGGAAGAACAAAACCCCATCTGCAACTGCCCCGAACAATAAACACCAAATCTTCTAAACCAACCACCCAATTCACACCACAACACCCCAAGGCAATCGTAAATCCTGTACCCAAAATTCAAAACCAACACCCAAGGCAAGCTCCTGTGTTCTCCCTTGGTAGAAAATTGCAGGTTTCGGGATACGAACTTACAGGGGATTTACTTGGATGTTTTTGAAAATTACTTCAGAAATGAAATTCAGGAGGGAAGGTTTTGCTCTGGAATGGGAAACTCGGAAATTACTTCATGAAAGGATATTTGTAATCGCGAGCCGGGCAGAATGTTTCCTTGATGGTGCGGTGGGAAATCCATTTTTGCAGGTTGAGAGCGCTGCCGGCTTTATCGTTGGTACCACTTCCACGGGCTCCGCCGAAGGGTTGTTGCCCTACTACTGCACCGGTAGGCTTGTCGTTAATATAGAAGTTGCCTGCACTGTTTCTCAGGGCTGCATAGGCAGTTTGAACGGCAAAACGATCTTTGGAGAAAATAGCTCCAGTCAGTCCATAAGGTGAAGTGGAGTCGCACAATTTGAGGGTTTCTTCATATTTATCATCTTCATATACATAAACAGTGAGAACAGGACCAAAGATTTCCTCTTCGATGGTCTTGAAATGAGGATCGGTAGTTACGATGACTGTGGGATCAATATAATAGCCCTTTTTTTTGTCATATTTGCCACCACAGATGATTTCGGCCTTGTCAGCTTTGGCTGCATAGTCAATATATTCGGTAATAGAATCAAAGGCATTCTCATCAATAACAGCATTCATGAAGTTTTTAAAATCAAGGGGATCACCCATTTTTATATCTTTTGCCATGGTCTGGATTTTGTCTTTGATTTCTCCCCAACTTGATTTGGGAACATACATTCTGGAAGCTGCCGAACATTTTTGGCCCTGATATTCAAAGGATCCTCTGACTGCGGCCACAGCAACTTCGGTTGTAGAAGCGCTTTTGTGAACAAAGATGAAGTCTTTACCACCTGTTTCACCGACAATGCGGGGAAAAGTCTTGTATTTGGCAATGTTGTTGCCAATTTTCTTCCACATATAATTGAAAGTACCGGTAGAGCCAGTAAAGTGGATTCCAGCCAGATTTTCATCGTCAAGAACCGGGTTACCCACTTGGGCACCACTGCCGGGCACAAAATTGATAACACCGTCGGGAAGTCCAGCCTCTTTGAAAAGCAGCATCAGATAGTAGTTGGAATATACAACCGAGGAAGCAGGTTTCCACAAAACCACATTACCAGTGAGAGCCGGTGCAGTGGGAAGATTACCTGCTATGGAAACAAAGTTGAACGGAGTGATTGCAAAAATAAAACCTTCGAGAGGACGGAATTCAAGGCGATTCCAAGCACCCGGAGCATTATACATGGGCTGATCTTTATAAATTTCCTGCAGGAAATAAGCATTGAATCTGTAAAAATCAGCCAGTTCGGCTGTAGCATCAATCTCGGCTTGATGGATACTTTTTGATTGATTAAGCATGGTGGCCGCATTGAGAATATAGCGATATTTGGTGGTTATGAGTTCGGCTGCTTTCAAAAAGATGGCAGCTCGATCAGACCAATGCATTTGTGCCCATTGTTCTTTAGCTTTAAGAGCGGTATCAATTGCCATTTTTACTTCTTTTTCACCAGCTTTATGATAGGTAGCAAGCACTTTCCCGTGATCGTGAGGACAAACAATCTTGCCGATGTTGCCGGTTTTCACAGTCTTGCCACCGATAATCAAGGGGATTTCCAAATCCTCATCAAGTTGCCTTTGCAACTCTTTCTCTACTAATTTCCGTTCTTGGGAACCGGGTTTATAATTTAAAACAGGCTCATTAACTGGTGTTGGCAGATTAAAAATAGCATTCATTATGAATTGACCTCCTTTAAGGTGAAGATGATAATTGGACCAAAATTTTGATTATATCGGTTTTGATTATATTGATTCTGGCAGGAACATCTCAAAACTGAAACCATAAAACTGCCTGACAACTAGTTCCAGTCCTAAAAATGGATGTAATCGTCTGGGACGGAAACTAACTAAACCGCTAAACTGAATTTTTATTTCAAATTAGAGCAAAACGAATCAGATCCAAGCTCTTTACCTGGTCAGAGTAGTTAAATAAATCACAATTGTAAAGGAGGAATATCACCTTTTTGATTTGCCGTAACTTATCGTAAATATGCAGAAAAGAGACAATTTATTTCAGGTGCAAACCTTGAGATCCGCTAAACTTGAAGATCTTTTTTCAAACGATTCAAGTTTAGGTTTCAACTTGAAATTTATCAACCATTGCCGCCAAAATATGCAAACTTTTTGTTGCAACCCTTTTTCTTTTGTGGTAATTCATAATTCACCCTGTGGTGGGAGTAGCTCAGTCGGTAGAGCACCAGGTTGTGGTCCTGGTGGTCGCGGGTTCAATCCCCGTCTCTCACCCCATTCTAAACAATTGAAAATATTGCAAAAAACAGGGTTTGCCCTTTGTTAAAAACATCTCGTTGACCATATATTGACCAAAAAAATATTGGACTCTTTATTGTCGGGAAATAAAGAGATAAGTTTTTACCCAAGGTCTAAATGCATAATAGCATCAACTTTGGCTTTTCTTGTCGGATGAGCATAAATCATAGTGGTGTTGACATCACTATGCCCGAGAAGCTCTTTAATTACCACAACAGGAACGTTTTCATTAGCCAAGTTAGTAGCAAAAGTATGTCTGAGCACATGCCAGCCAAAAGGCTGAATATCTGCTTTCTTTGCTGCCTTAACCAGGCCTCTGTAAAGTCTGTTCTTGTCTGGAAGACTGCCATCAGGATCGCTGAACACAAAAGAACGGCTGTGCCTAGTCTTATTTAACAGATTGATTGTGCTACTTGAAAGGGGAATGGTTCTGGTTTTACGACTTTTTGTTGTTGTAATCCTTCTTCTGACATAACTCCTTTTAACAATAAGTTTTTTCTCTTTAGAGTTAATATCTGACCATTTGAGAGCCCTGAGTTCACCAAAACGCAAACCTGTTTTCAGTGCCAGATAACATATCAAGTAAAACTCAGAATCAATTGTACTCAAAATTTTCTTTTGTTCTTCAATTTTGAGGTATCTATAAGCAGGCTTATCCTGTTTGACATACTCAATCTCTGGGTTGTAATCGATATGATTCCTTTTCTTCAGATACTTAAAAAAGCTATTAAGTGCACAAAGAACATTGTTACAGGTTTTCCCTGTAATTTTCCTGGCTTTGAGATTGGACAACAGCAAATCAACTAGTTCTTCCAAATTATCTATGCTTGCTTCTTTAAACAGGTTCTGAAAATGTACCCTGTAAAAACTGTTATAGCTATCTATGGTTGAATGCTTTAAATTCATGCTTTTTTTGTAAAGCATGAAAGTACTCCAAAGCTCATCAAGGTCTACCATTTCTTCATCTTCTTCATTTTCTTCATTTTTTGTTTCTGTATTCAAGTTGATAAAATACTCGGCATCTGCGATCAAATCACGAATTGATCTCTCAGCCTTCTCAGCATCCTTTCGACGCTTGAAACATTGTTTCCTTATTCTTATCTTCCTTCCTTTTTCAGGGCTAAAGCACCTAAAGTCAATAGCCCAGTTACTTTTGTTAATAAGTTTTGCCATGATATCTCTCCTTACGGAGGCATGGCAGCTTTTACCTGAAATCAGTTTAACACTGCCAGAACAAAAATCCAGTCTGGATTTTATTGCATCCGAGATTATTTGATGTTTTCGTGATTACATTGCGTGACCACCTGAAAAGAACCTGCCACTAAATTACTTTATCTTTGAAAAATAATTTGCTTCTCTATTCCGAGGCAGGTAGTTTCAGAATAGAGGGTATACCGATTTACTAAATTTTAGTTTCCCTCCTTTCTAAAGCCTGGAGCAGCCCCCACTGCTTTGGGCTTTTTTATTTGTTCACTGATCAAGGTCTCTGAACTTTGGTGAGTTATCCAGTGGCATACTGCTGGTGCGAAAAAACGGTACCCTTTACCAACTTTACGGGCTGGAAGTTCGGATTTACGCGCGTATCTACAAACAGTATTCTCATTTATCCCCAGCAAGATCGCCACTTCTTCGGTTAATAAAACAGTCGATAGAATATCTTCTCTGTTTAAGCCCTGATTATTTAATATAATCTTCAACTCTGCGACCAGATCATCAGGTGTTTTAAAATCGGACACCTGTTTTTGACTTTTATCATTCATGAGCCAGTTAAAAATCCGGAGTTGACTAAAACGATAACCACGGCCTATTTTGCCAAATGTCGGAATTAACCCATCATGGGCATACTCCTGTACTGTTTTTATGGGACACCGCAAAAGTCCAGCCAGTTTCTTTGTATCGAGCACGTTGGAATTATTGAGAACCATTATTCCACCTCCTCTGCTCGAAAGAGCTAAATATTATTTTGATAAAATGACTGTTTTTAATAATTGTGTTTGAAATTATATGATAATTCATAGTTAATACCTGTTATCACAAAAGTGTTGATCTCTCTTATCAAACTGAATATGATAAATAGAGAAAGTGATTCTTCTTATTATTTGCTTTCTTTTAGATCCTGAGAGTGGCGGCTTTCAGGATCTTTTTTTTGGGGTGTTAGTTCTAAACCCCCTTCTTTGTTATCCCCATATGATAACAAGGCCTTATGAGGTATTTGGGTATCGCTTTCGGGGTTTATGCGGTTAGTGTTACTCTGGGTGTTATTGTGTGTTACACAGGGAAGAGTTTCTTTATCTTCTTTTTTCTCACTAGAGTTAGAACAAACCCCTTTAACCTCTTCACCATCGTAAGTATCTGAATTTACTTTATTATATTGTTGGGGTTTATTTTTTTCCTTAACCTCTTCAAACCCCGCAACCTCTTTTAAAATGACTCTGTATCGATTTGAGTGTTTACCTCGATCTTCGACCTCGATTTTTATCCCATTCTCCAAGATTCTGGCATCATTAGCCAAACTAACTAATTTCTTTCCTAGAATCCTTGTGTTTTTAATCGGAAATGGAGATTTAACACTGATTTCAAAATCTTTAACTTCTTTAGCTTCAAACCAATCATGGGCTGCAAGCTCTTTGAGAAATAAAATGGTTCTACTAAACAACTGCTTATTTAAAGAATTCTTTATCTTACGTTCCCACATCAACTTATAATTGCAGAATTCTAGTATTGAATCAATTATCTCACAATAAAGAGGGAACTTATTATTAGAATAATTTACTACACTTGGACATTTCATCTCAATCCATATTTGGATTATACCTATTATTGCATTTTGAATATGCCTTTTTTTTTCTAGAACAAATTTAGATAAATCATAATGATCAAAATCTCCTTGCTCCCTCACTCCAGGATCCTCCAGAAAAATAGGGATAATTCTGTTTTCCATATCCAGATTGGCCCTTGGAGAATTAGCTGTCATGATTTTCAAAACAGAATTATCAAAACAAGTTGAAGTATTACCCCCAAGAATTCTTTTCTGGATATACCTTGCAGTTATTATTTCTTCCAAACTTCCACCAGCAATTTTTTCTTTAACATTATCCCATAAAAGCATATCAGGCTCGGGAGTAGAAATAAGAACTGTTACAAGACTTTTGTTGTGTTCTTCTTCTTTTTTGCTGAAAGTAACATTCCCGACTTTTAAATCATTTAATTCACCTATGTAATTAGCCAGTTTAGTTTTACCCGCATTAGATTTTTCACTGGAAACTATGAACAAAGGAGAAGGACCATCAAACATCAATCTTAAATAAGGAGTAATCAAACAAGCAATCAAATTTCCAGTATGTTCAGGTAAAAATGGAAAATCAATAAAGGCATCTTTAATAATCTCCAAAGCTTCTTCCAGATCTAATATTGGATTGATCTGGGTAAAATCTCCTAGTTGAAAAATCTCATCCTTTGGATAATAGCCCTTTTTTGCAATTAATTTCCTTTCCTTTGAAAAACCAGGATTATTTAATTGTAGTTTTAATTTTGGAAGGTGCGGCTTAACAAGTTCGAAAACCTGGTAGCGAATGCTATATCTAGGTTTACAATGTTTTAATCCATCATCCGTTACAGCTCTCCAAATAAGCTGCTGAGAAAAAATTAATTTTGATAATAAACTTCCTCCTTTTGATAGATCTATTAATTGTAGGGAATTGTCGTTATATACCAGTAATTCGTTATTTTTCCCTTCAAATAATGAGAAGTTGATTAAATTTTTAGATAGAATTTTATCCCCAACACTAATAATCACATCTTTCTCTTCAGTCTCTTTATCTAACATGATCTCGGGAGTATTATCAGGATGGGCTAGATTTAGATTATCAGTTAAGACGATTTCTTTTTTTATTTTGTTTTTGTTTAATTTGATTTTATTAAAAATCAAGGGACAGGTAGCCTCGGTTTTTGTCCATTCCGCTACCTTTTTTACAGCTTCTTTAAAATCTTTTGCTTGATTTGTTTCAACCATAAACTGAAAAACATTCAGCGACTGACCAGACGATGCATTTTCTGAAGGGATAAAAGAATTATATAGCCCTCTTGCATATATCCCATTATTAAAAGAATACACACCTGCACTTGGATGTATATCACCTGTTTTAGATTCTATAGCTCTAGCCTGAAGCCACCCACTATTAAATTTTTTACCAGTCAAATAATTGCCATATGGTAAAGCAAGATTTAGACTGGCCAGTGCTTTTTTTGACCAAAAATCAAATTCATTTGAACTTTTCTTTTTTTTCTTCTTTCTTTCCTTTTTTCCTTTTTTTAGTGCTTTTATATATGAAGGCATCTTAGATAATTTTATTGGATTAGGGCATTTTTCTTCAGAGCCAAAACAACCATAATACCAAGGGAATGAGAGGCTACTTCCAAACCCACCTGATTGGAGAGTTATTTCTTTCGGGAAGATTTCAATGTTATTTTTTTCCCCCTTATAAACGGCGTTTAAAATTTCTAATCCTAAAGCTCTAGCTTTCGAGGCCGGCTGAAGTTCTTCGAAAAAAACGTATAAATGGAAACCTGTTCCAGATTTAGAAACAAACTGATAAGCCTTAAGGTCCCTGTAATGACATGCATCCAATATTTTATCGCTTACGTCCTGTGGATCATCTACTCCGTTACCATGATTGACCGAAGAGTCGATATCAAAGGCAAGATACTTGACTTCATTCTTATCGTTCAACAAATGCCCTGAAACAGAATATATTTGTTTGGGAGCCTTCTTTTGGATGATAATCCGTTTTCCATTGATATGTGACTCAAGAAAATCATCTATCCCATCAATCTCCTTCAGTGTTATATAATTTCCTTTAACATCCTGAACAACCAGAGCATCTTGTCTGTTGATGAAATATTGTTTTAGAAGTTGAACCTTTCTTTCACTGTCCTCAATCTTCCTATTATGATTAAAAACTGGTAATTGATATTTTTCTTTTTGCAGAAAATATCCATCATCATCCAAGTTTAAAGCCTCACCACCAACAATAATTTTATTCGCTTTGTTTTTTGCCTTATACCAGTATGGAGCCCAGACCATATTACCCAAATTATCACTAAGCCATGGTTGTTTAGGAAAGAATTCTACTTCTTTTAAAAATGAACCATCTTTCTTTTTTAACAATCTTCTGGGTATTTTTGAATTGATATATGCCCCCAAATTATACATATAATCTGCAGGTACCTCGTTTGTTAAGATCCAAGCATGAGCGCCTTTGCCACTTCCACTTACTTCAAGGGTCGGTTCGACATTTATTTCTTCCAACTCTTCTACAATAAAGGCGACAAGGGCTTTAGTGTTTTCTACCCCTTGTTTATGGTTACTCCCATCTATATCAAAGCAGCTGGCGATAACAGTATTATTAACAGGATTAATGGTATAAAATCCTACTCTGACAGTTCCTGTAACGGTTTTATTTCTGTCTTTTCCATAATTTTTTACCGTCACTGTTTTACCAGTAATATGCCCCTCCACATATTCTTCAAGTTGTGTAGGGTTATCTATTTTTGCCGGTTGAGGCCATGAATCATTGATGGATATTGCAACAGTCTCTTGATTACCTGCGAAATTATTAATAATATGTTGTGCTTTATTCATTTTCTTTACCTTTCATTAGTTTTTTTAATTCATTCTGGAATTTTTCTACGTCTTCATCATCCAAGGATAAGTCAAAGTTTAGAGTAATATTTTTTAAAAGTTGGAGAACCTGACTTTTCTTATCAATAGAAGATAAGGTTATAGAATAAGGATATTCTCCTTCATCATTCCCAATTAACAATTTCAGAGAGGCATAAGTTCTACCTCCACCAACCTTTTGCCGAATAATGTCACTGCCAATAAACACTAAATTGAAACTATCTAATAACCTTTGCATGAGTAAACTCCTTTAAGCTTGGAACCAAAAAATATATATATTCCGAAAATGCCAAGCATCACTTTCGAGAAATGTATGCCTTCCCTTTTATTATTGCCAACATTCTGTTGAGGGTAAAGAGTTTATTATTGCTTTATATATGATACATTATAACTCGTTTCATATTTGATATATTTACTATATTTTCTTGTATTTATGTTCGATTTCGTATATGCTTATAATACTGATGGTGGGTCAAATTTATACATTTATGCACTTTTATGCACTTTGAATTTGAATTAATAATAATTTTTAAGAAACAAGTTGGTACAACATGACTAAAACCTACAAAGAAAAGGAAGCCCTTGTTAATATAGCCATTTCTAACCCTCTTCGATCAATAAAACGATTGGCTATTGATTTTCCACCAAATAAACCTTGGTCTCACAACACTGTTCGTGAAATACTAAAAAAGGAAGGCTTAGATAAATATCGGAGGAGAGTTCAAAAATATATCAATATGAATTTCGATGAATTATACGATAAAATTGAAAGAGGAGAGATTGTCCATTTATTTCCAGGGCTTCAAGCTGTTTTTTTTTGTAAAAAGGTGGGAACTTTCAGGTGGAAGCAAGACGGAAAATTTAAACGCTACACCCTGAGTCTACTATTTTTCATGGATTCATTTACTGGAAAAATATTCATTTGGGATAACATCGGAGTAGATCAAAACAAAAATTTAGACTTAGAAGGAGTAAACAAATTTAGAAAAGATATTAAGGACTACTACAAAAATAATAAGTGGCATTTAAGAAATATTTTGGTTCCTCAAAAATATAACTCACTCTCTGGTTTATCACTTACTCTTGAAACAGGGTTCAAGAATAAGCAAAATAAGCTTCCTCCTGTTTTTTTCTTATCTCATTTAAAAAATTTTAATTTTCAGGTTCAGTCTTCAAGAATCAATCTTGACAAAGAATTTTCTTTTACAAAAAACTTGGTCGATGAACTGAAGTCTTTCTT
>JAQICJ010000190.1 GCA_027858615.1 Deltaproteobacteria bacterium | reverse complement strand
TATTTGAGGACTCGGGGAACATAAACTCTGGTTGTTTTGTAAGGAGGAATACCCCCGTATTTTTTAACGGCGTTGGGTCCAGCATGGTATCCGGCAATTGTCAGGATCATGTCTCCCTTGAAAAAATTTGCCAGATAACGCAGCAACCTGGTTCCACCAAGGATATTCTCTCTTGGATCAAAAACATGCTTTATCCCCATATCTTTTTGAACCACCGGCATTATCTGCATTAAACCTTTTGCACCTTTGTAACTGACCACTCGTGGATCAAAATCCGACTCAGCCTTGATCACCGCTTTGATCAGGGGAACTGGTATTTTATAGAGGCGTGAAGCTTCATTTATCCACTTGTCATAACGGGTGAATCTGGCTTTGGTATTGTCTTTTGAAGTTACAACATCACAGGTTTTACACTTTTTATTGCCCTTGCTTTGGGGTAAAGCTTTGGAATAATCTCTGACAATCTATTTCCATTTTTTGCCCTTTTTCCCCTCAGGTTTTTTGTGGGTAAAATGAACAGTTCCATTTTTATCAACAAATTTGTACATGTCAGCCTGAGCCAAAGCAGGCATTATAATGATTACAAGAAAATATACAGTAGTTTTCATAGTATCTCTATTCTTACATTGATCTTTGAAAAATCAATTTTTTTGTTCAAAGGTGAAAATATTACTTAATGAATCAATTTTTTTTTGATAATAACTGGTATTAATGATTTTTTTCTGATATCAATTTGTTTTAAAACACAAATTCAAACCATAACCTGTAAGTTACTATTAATTAACTTCATAACAATTTTATTCCCAATTTTTCAGTTTCCATCACTAAACCTGTTCTGCCTTCATAATTGATTTTTTTACTTTTGACACTCACCAATGTTAAGTAAGGCATTAACTTTCCCAACAAGGGCTTTGCAGGATAAAACTGCTTATTGGGCTTTTACCCGGAATCCATTATGAAATTTCACTGGTGGGCAAAAACAGATGTTGGAAAAGTCAGAGATGAGAACCAGGATTCCTGGTCGGTTGTGCCCAAATATAATCTTTACATGGTAGCTGATGGAATGGGAGGACACGCCGGGGGAAAAATTGCCAGTACCATGGCCACCAATTATGTGGAAAAATTTTTTGTTGAGGACAACCCCAATAAAAAGCAAGCTTTTTTTAATGCTCTTATCCAAGCTAACCACCAGATATTCGAAAAATCTTCCGATACCCCGGAATTAAATGGAATGGGAACAACTTTTACAGGTTTCATCAAAGATAAAAACCGGCTTCATCTTCTCCATGTGGGAGATTCAAAGGCATATCTTTATCGTGACGGCTCCATAGAACAACTCACCAAAGACCATACTTGGGTGGAAGAACAATTGCGTGCAGGCTATATTACACCGGAAGAAGCTCAAAATTCAAAATTCAAATCTGTTATCACCAGATCAGTAGGATTCAGCAAGTCAATCGAAATTGATTCCCATTCCATACCTTATAGTTCGGGGGATCTGTTTATTCTTTGCTCTGACGGTCTTTCCAACTACATACCCATGCCGGAGCTCGAACGCATCTGCACATACTCCTTTTACTCCGAACTCCCTGAACTTCTGGTTCAGTCGGCTCTCAATCGCGGAGGAGCTGATAACATCACAGTCGTTGTAGTATATATTGCCAACGAACCAGTATCCTGATTTCAACTGTAGAACTTACTAATTTGTTTTAAATTAAAAAATGACAGGCTTCAGGAGGAGAAATGAAAAGGGAAGTTAAAGTTAATGCTAGAAGCAAAGAGGATCGCCAGGACGACACTTGTTGCCTTTTTTCTTTTTCTTGGTTCTTCTGGTTTTGCGTCTGCTTCTTCTGTTACGGCGCCTTTTAGTCTTTTTAGCAGTTTTTTTGTCTTCTTCGTCTTCTTCAGGTTTTGCTTGTTCTTTTTTGGCAGCTGCCAGTTGCTTTTTGAGTTCTTCAGCTTCTTTTTCAGCCTTGACTCTGGCTTTTTTGGCTTCATCTCTTTCTG
>JAQICJ010000301.1 GCA_027858615.1 Deltaproteobacteria bacterium | reverse complement strand
AAGCAACCCCGGTAAAGGTACAAATACCTACTTTGCAAATTAGGGAAACAGAGTCTAAAACTTCTCAGGTTGAACATGGTTCTACTGCAGAAAAAAATCCCAATATAGTAAATTCAGCAGAAAAGCAGGTTCCAGACAAGGGCTTTTCTGATATTGAAAAAGAGTTTTTCGAAACAGAAATCACCCCTGAAAACGATTATTCGGGAATTGAAGAAATTCTTAGCAAAATTGAGGAAAAGCATAAGAAAAAAAGAGGATTATTTGGCAGCATCAAAAAATTATTGGTTCAGGACACTCCACAAAATTCTGGTAAATCGAGCAAAAAAAATAAAAAATCCCAAACCAGATCAAATAAAAAAAACAATAAATCCAATAAAAAGAAAAAGGGAAATAAATAGAAAAGGTGTTTATGGCAAAGAAAAATATAATTCTGGCTCTTACCGGTGCTTCCGGAGCGGGATACGGGCTGGCAGCACTGAATATTCTTGGCCGGTTAACTGATTATCAAATCCATCTGATAATTTCCAGTCAGGGAAAAAAGATGCTGAAGCAGGAATGTGAATGGGAAAGCTCCACTTTACCCGAAAATTGTCAAGTTTATGACAATAACAAGCTTGATACTCCATTGGCCAGTGGTTCTTTTGCCTGTGAAGGAATGATAATAGCGCCTTCATCTTTGCACACTGCCATGTCTATTGGAGCAGGTTTGGCCAATAATCTCATTTTAAGAGCAGGTCAGGTATGCCTCAAGGAGAAACGCAAGCTTGTCCTCGTTTTGCGAGAGACCCCTCTAGCTGCCATTCATCTTGAAAGACTCGCACAATTATCCAGAGACGGAGCGGTAGTTATGCCGGCAGCACCCGGTTTTTATAATCATCCCGTCAATATTCATGATCTTTTTGAACAAATTTCTTCCCGGGCTGTTTCTTTCCTGGTTCCAGACAAAGGACTGGTTGATACTTATATCCCAAGATCTGGCAAGTCCTTATAATAATTGTAAAATTAGTAAATGGCAGGTGGGGTCAGAGCAATATTTCTCCATAATAGGCGCTGAGCATGGATAGAAAACTGCTGAAGACAGGTTCTGACATCTCCTGGAGTTTAATTTCCAGATAGGGGTTTTTGATTGAATTCTGGATCGAAAAGTCCTTGGCAACAAGATCTTGGTTTTTCAATTTCAATAAAAGTTCATCTCTTTTTTTAAGACCTTCCATCTGGTTGATTTGATGCAGGAATATTTCGATGTCGCCGTTAAGGTAAAAAGTAAACAGCCGTTCTCCGGCTTTTCCTTTGAGACCGAAGGATGGGGAGATGGATTTGGCTGCTCCCTGGATATACAAGTCTTTATCAATGGCAAAATCCAATATTTTTATAATTCGTTTTTGCAGAACCTCGTTGGCCAGTTTTTCGGCTTTTTTGTAAACAGAATCCTGATTCCAGGCAAAGGTTTTTTTGGCAAAGGTTTTGCGATTCAGGATAGATTGTGTATTTCCAATTAACTGGGGAAGAAGGAGGAGGGAGTTTTCACTGTTGTTTTTGTAGAATTTGAGTTCAAGTCCGAAAACGTGAGTTGATTTGAGATGCTCATTCAGAAATTCCAACATTCTCTTCAGGTCTTCTCTGATTTTTTCGGCCATAATTACTATTCTGATTCTGCTCATTTTCAAGTTATCGTGAACAAGTTGCCAGAAGTCCTGAGAAGGATGGTTGAAACCGAGATTATTGCGGAAATAGTTTTCTGGATCTTTAGCTCCAGTTCCTTCGGAATCTTGAAAAAAAGATTTGAGATGATCAATATCCCATTCATCACTGATGGTTGCCGCATAGTCAATTATTTTGCCAATGGCAACTCTGCTGGCTTCGGGATTATCAATGAGATTAGTGTCAATAATGGTCAAAACTCCGTACTGGTCAATAAACAGATAATCTAGTTCCCAAATGCCGATTTTAAATTCCTGGGCAATTTTCAGAAAAAAAGGAGGTTCGAGATTATCCCTCACCATGCGATGGGAGGGCAAAATATGCGGATTTTGACCAATTATGGATTTTAAAGTGTCGCGACTCAGATTACTTGAGTGTTTAACACTGAAATGTTCGGTAGCTAATCCTTTGATTTTATTGTCTGCTACCAAAAATACATCTTTGTTGTCTTTCATGAAAACACCTTTGGTTCAAGGTTTTTAATTCGCAAAAAAGCCTTTCATGGAATAATAACAGAATTTGTTTTTTTTGAAACAGGATCTCATTTCATGTTTTAACTAGATTCTGCCCTGAATTTAAAAAACATGTTGCAAGCAAATTGTACAATGCTAAAATAATACAAAATTTCAGTCGTTTTTATCATTAACAGTATATTTATTCTTGTTTCAAATGGATCTAAATTCAGATTACAAGAAACTGTTGTTTTATGAACGTGTTTTTTTGACCGTTTTTTGCAATTGAGAAAATGGTCAGTAATTAACTTTTTTAAGTAAATATCCCCTCTACTTGGAGTATAAATATGAAAAAAACATTACTTTTTATCAGTTTGTTCAGTTTAGCTATTTTTGCAATATCCTGTGATGATTCCGAAAATTCAGGAGTAACCGATGAAATCTGTGATAACGGCATTGATGACGACGGCGATGGCTATATCGATTGCTATGATCAGGATTGTATGAATAAAGAAGCTTGTCAGTCGAACAACATCAACAACACCAACAACACCAACAACACCAACAATACCAACAACACTAATCCTGAAGTTTGCGACAATGAAATTGATGATGACGGCGATGGCTTTGTGGATTGCAATGATATAGACTGCGCCGACAATTGCGAATACCTGGAAATCTGCGATAACGGCATTGATGACGACGGCGATGAATTTGTAGATTGTGAAGACCAGGATTGTT
>JAQICJ010000127.1 GCA_027858615.1 Deltaproteobacteria bacterium | reverse complement strand
TAAATGAACATGAAGCTAATCTTCTGTTTCATCTTATCTCAACCAGATATGAAGCTAAACCCATAATCCTGACCACAAACTTTGCTTTGGATTCCTGGAAAAAGATATTTAAAAATCAATTATCAGCAGTGGCAATCCTGGACAGATTAGTCCACCACAGCCACATATTTTACACAGATGGCCCCAGTTACAGAGTAAAAGGAAAATTTTAATAATTTTTTTAACCAAGTGGTTCAATTAAACCTGACAATCTGGTTCAAAAGTATTTGACAATCAACAACATGGTCCAATCAGGACCCTCGGTAATAGCCAGAGGTCTTTTTTCTCCGGTTTCCAAATCATGAACAACTAAAAAAGCTGAAGAGGTATCAAAATCGTCAGGGGAAAAATATCCATTACAGCCCACAGAGTAATCTGAATAAACAACAAGTGGATAGTTGAAAGCATAGGCAGAACCTGAATCCCACCACTGGTGAACCATGACTTCTTCTATTGTTTCTTCATCAAAATCAAAGAGGTAAAGATCGTAATTGGTTTTTCCACAATAATTTTTTGTGCCATCAAAAAGCACCTTGCGTTTGGATACAACCGGATATTTGGGCAAGGGGAAATCTTCCGGCAGTTCAACCTGCTTTTTTATCCCGGTGGCTGGTTCATAAACATAAAAATAGATATTATTTTCACCAGGATAAGTACTTCTGTCTTCAATCCAGGCAACCAGCTCACTGTCGGCATGGAATCCCATGACAGTGTATCCAGGTTCCATCAGTTCAATTTGTTCTCCATCGGGAAGTAATTTGATATATAACCCGTAATGATATTCAGCAGATGAGTTTTCGTTACTTAGATAAGCTACAAATCCATCTCCTGTAAAAGGTTCTTTTATGATATGTCCTTCTTCATGCAGAAGAATATTCCAGTCCCCGCCGGTTTGATCGTATTGTTGCAAAAAAACATCTCCATCAAGCCATTGATCAGCTATTAAAGTATCCTGGTAAATAGAAGCATTGGCAAAATTGCTTTCGTCATAACTAATTATTTCTGAAGTAAAAGCTTCGAGATCGATCAGATAAATATATTGGTAAGGGATTGGACCCTGACCATATGGTTCCTGACATTCAAGTGGAAACTTTTTCCCTAATCCTATTCTGGAATAACTGCCACTTTCAACATTATCACAAGCCAGATGGTCAAACCTTTGATTCAACTCCTCGGAAATCAAAGCTGTGGGAACCCAGGGAGTACATTCTGCAGGAGCTGAGGGACAAGCTACACATTCCCCATTTTCTTCATAATGACTTTCGAGACATCTCCATTCACAAACTTCAGGTTCACTCCAACCATTGTTGGAATCCCAGGTAATTTCCACCTCTTCAATCCATGATTCCCCATTTTCCGGAGCCTGATCAATGCAGTCAACCATTTTGGTATTAATACATTCCTCATCTTCTTTGGTATAGCCCTGATCACATGTACAGACTCCGTTACCATCGACAGCAACACAATGAGAGTTAAACCCGCAGGTGATATCAGCACAGGGGTCGATATTATTTTCGTTATTATCGGAGGAAGTATCGTCACAACCACCTAAGATAAAAATAACCAGGATAAAAATGCTCAACCACTTTTTCATAAAAAACTCCAATCTAATATAAATATGAATATAACTAAATAGTTCCCATCCCAGAATGGGGTTTTTGGCTGAGGAAGAAGTTTGACTCAGATGCGCCCAGTAACTTCGCGAACATAGTTGATACTATTTCAAGAAGTTATGACAAAACAGCTGAGGTGAAATTCCACGTTCAGACGGCGACCTTCCTTTTTGGGACTAGAACTAAATAATTAGTTATAAATATAATCCAATTAAATATTATTGCAAGCAGGTTAACAATAAGACTAAAAAAACAGATAACTAGTTTCCATCCCAGAATGGGTTTTTTGGTTGGATAATAAATTTGCTTCAGACCTAGGAAAGGAGTTCTATGAGATGGTTGTTCCGGCGTCAAAAAGTTCAGGGGTGTCATCTGCCAGAAAATAGTCATGGGGAGCAATGGTGATGTTCTCATAGCCGCTCACTGCAGCAAATGGCACACTCATTTCTTCAACCCCTTCATCGGAAATGCGAATAAAACATCCTGACAGATGGGCAGTGCCATCAGAAGTATTATAAATATCCACTGTTTAGTCCAATTTTGTGTCCAAGCTCACTTTAACCAAAAAAAAATCAAAAAAAATGGAGGTGGGTCAATATATGACCCTTGGGGTTGATAAATTCAATTTCATAACAAATGGAGAAATTTTTATAATGTTCCCCATTCCAAAAAAGGAGACATTCTCGTGGATAAAACCCAGAAAAAAAAATCCAGATATCTTGATACAATATCAATTAATTGCAAATGTTCACGCATGATATTTTTAAACAATCATTGTAGAAATAATTTTTTTGTTTATAATTGCCAAAATTAAATAGTTCCCATCCCAGAAGTGGTGTTTTTGGCTGAATGAGAAATTTGCCTCAGATGCGCGGAGGAACTTTGCAGACATAGTTGATACTATTTCAAGAAGTTACGACAAAGCAGATGAGGCAAATTTCCGCGTTCAGAAAATGATATCCATTTTTTGGATGGAAACTAAATTGTTCCCCGAACAGAAAAAATGCCGTGAAAAATATGAAATTTTCCAAATTAGAATTTACAAATTGCAAGTTAAAACACAGCCAAATTCCTAAACTACGTGGATACATAGGCAATGTATTTAAAGATTACAATCTCATCCACAACCATCGTGAAAATGGAAAAAATGAAATTATAGCCTTCTATGTTTTTTTGTGTATTCTGTGGTTACAAATTGAGAGGTTTAATCATGGACAAAATGGATGGCAAAACAATGGATATCGTAGTTGAAAATGTGGGTAATGATTTTGAGTTCCCCGTTACAATTTCATTTGAGGATTTTTCAGAGAAGTACGTTTAATTTAAAAGAGGTTTTTATGAGTAACGATAAGACCGAGTTTTCAGAATATAAAATACCAATAGGCACCGTCATTCTCAAAGGAACTTTGATCAAAATTGAGGGGATAACTGATGATTCGGTCTGAATATCTCCGCTTTTTGCAAACACTCACAGGAGAAGGCGTTTCCGCTGACGTGCGTAAATTAGCCAACCTTGTTCTGAGCCATTTGGATGCACTAATCCCATTATCCACTGCACAAGGTCAACGCATTAAAAGAATCGTATCACTTGCCCAAGCAAACTGGGCAGCAACTAGCACAGATATCCAGCCCGTTCCACAGCAGACGACAACCCAGACCTGCCCTTTCAAGCAACTGAAAAGCCTTTCGGTTGGCCCATTCCGTGGTTTTTCCAAACAGGAGTATTTTGACTTAGCCAGTCAACTTGTGCTGATTTATGGACCAAATGGAACGGGCAAGTCCAGTTTTTGTGAAGCACTGGAGTTTGGCCTGTTGGGCAATGTCGCTGAAGCTGAAAGCAGAAGATTCAGAAATCAGGAGGACTATTTAAAAAATGCCCATACAAGCAGCTTCGCACAGCCAGCCCTTGTTGGACTAGATAGTCAAGGGAGCGAGATCAAAATTTCGACAAACGAAGCTCTATACCGCTTTTGTTTTGTAGATAAAAACCGCATTGATTATTTCTCTCGCATTGCCGCCCAGGCTCCGGCAAAACAAACCGAGTTGATCTCCACCTTGTTTGGCCTCGATGCCTTCACTGAGTTTGTCCGCAACTTTACGGATACGATGGATGACAGATACATTGATCTTGAAGGAGTTAAAACCAAAGAACTGGCGAAAAAGCGGGAAGAACTTGCTGGATATCAACAGCAACTAAAGAACACGATTCTTGAGGAAATCAAGAATATAAAAAAAGAAGAGAAGGAACTGGCAGAGGAATATCGGGAAGACAGCGCATTCTCGGATATGGTTGCGGAGCTCAAAGGCACCGAAGAAAAGACTGGTCTGATCAAACAGCTTGAGGAAAAACTGCAAAAACAGCTTCCGCAAAAAAGCAATGTAACCGCCGACAACCTTGAAAAGTTAAAGCAGTTCATCGAAAGCGCCCTCAACGAATTTGAGGCAAAGCAGGAACAGCTGTCAAAGGCCAGCCTGCAGTTTTCATTCAAACAGCTTTACGAGGCTGTAACAAGGGTTCAGGAAGACAACCCCGAGCAATGCCCCGCCTGCCAGACACCGCTGGCGCAAGTGAAGGTTAATCCTTTCGTTCATGCTCGCGCTGAACTGAAAAGGCTCGAGCATTTGGGACGATTGCAGGACGCGACAAATAAGCTTCAGAGTAGTATTGACACGTCATTGAACAAGCTGTCGGGGCTCATCAATACATGTTGTTCTCGTAACCAAGAAAACAACCCTCTGTCAGCAGTTCAAATTACCGATGGAAAAGCGGCAACTATTGATTGGTGGAAATCACTGTTTCAAAACTCAGGTGATGAAACAACTTTGTTCAAGCATTTTGAGCGGCAAATAAAACAGCTTGAGGCGGCCGATAAGGAGATTGATAAGGCAACAACAGAGCGGACTTCAGAACAAGAAAAACTTAATCGGCTTCGTAAATTTAATGAAAAGATTATAAAACTGAAAACTCGCACAGAGACGGCAAACGGCACCAAGAAGAAAGCCAAAGAAGCCATCGCCAAATTTGATGCAGAAAACGCCCAGCTTAAAGAAGATGCAGAGAAATAAAAAGCGGTTGTAGCTCAAAATAAGAGGATATCGACTGGCTATGTTGATTTTATACAAAAGTTGAATGCCTACAAAAACGGGTTGCCAGCTCAATTGGTAGCGGATCTGGGCGAAACGGTTGTTGAGCTATACAACGCGTTCAACCGGAATGATGCTGAGCATGAGAAGTTGGCTAGCATTCGATTGCCGTTTAGGCAGAACCAGCGACTTGAAATCTCTTTCAAAAAGGATTCTGACAAGTATTTCAATGAATTACATATTTTGAGTGAAGGTCACATCCGATGCGTTGGCCTTGCCATACTGACTGCAAAAAACCTCAAGGAAAACTGTCCGCTATTTATTTTTGATGACCCAGTAAATGCTATTGATGATGATCACCGTGAATCAATCAGGAAAACCCTATTTGAAGATTCATTCTTTACCGACAAGCAGATGATACTCGCCTGTCATGGAGAGGAGTTTTTAAAAGACATTCAAAACCTGCTACCAGCAGAACAAGCGCGTCTGTCTAAGACAATCTCTTTTTTACCCAAAACTGGAGAGTCTCACATATGTGTAGATCTGAATTGTTCCCCTCGGAATTACATAATTGCTGCTCGCACTCATTTTGATAAAAGCGAAATTCGCGATGCATTAGACAAATCGCGAAAGGCCCTTGAATCGCTAACAAAAGGAAAGGTTTGGCGCTATGTAAACCTTTTTGGCGATGGAAATCTGAGCATTAAAATGCGTTCTGCAACGGCTCCTATCCAGCTCCGAAATCTCACCGAACAACTGAAGTCAAAAATTAAGAAAAAAGATTTCTCCGATCCAAACAAGACTTGTGTACTTAACCCAATACAGTCGCTACTCGGGATAGATGGTAATTCAAGGGAATGGAGATATCTAAATAAAGGCACTCATGAAGAGGCAAATCGGGCTGAATTTGAACGTCAAACAGTGAGTCAAATAGTCACGACACTGGAAGAACTCGACAATGCTCTGCAGTAGGCTCAATGAAGATCCTCAACACATCAGACTTCAGGATAGTTTTCGCCTTTGTTTAAAAACTTAAAATTGGCTAAGAAGAAAACTATGATTCATAGAAACAAAAACTCATATCCTCAAACAGAAAAAGAAGAAAGATTTCAAAATCATGCCAGGAATACGGTTTGATCAGAGTTCAAAAAAGTGTTTTCTTGGGCAACCTTGATTCAAAATCCACAAAAACAAGGATTGAAACCAAGAAATTGTCAACAATCAAGACATTAATATCCAAGGTCTGAACACCCCATCCACAAAAACAAGGATTGAAACCGGGTTTAATTATGTTAAATAATTTATGGTTTGATTTAAAATATTTGCATTATGTAAAGATGATGTTAAATAATTATAGCATTGTTTTTATTTGCTTATTAATTTTAGTTTAGGAGTTTAATCATGGTTAAACGGCTTGTTTTGTTTATTGTTTTGGTTGGTTTGTTTCAAATGGTGGGTTGTTCTTCTTCTGATGATAGTGGTGAAGAAGGGGAGAATTATGATTTTGAAGTGGTTGAATCCAGTTTGGAGAGGGATTC
>JAQICJ010000100.1 GCA_027858615.1 Deltaproteobacteria bacterium | reverse complement strand
GACTGGGGCTTGAGTTTATTAAGGCTTTGGATGTAATAGGGGATATTTTTTTCGTTTATGTGGAAAGAAGAATAAATCATTTGTTTTATCGCAGCATTGTATCTCCAAAATTCTTTCTTTTTTTGGGTTGGAGGTATAATGTGTTTGCCGTTGAACGTGGCTCTGGTCATCATCATGTTCTCAAAGCCGTGAAGTTCTTTAAAATAATCCAAAGTCGCCATTCTTTGCTGATTATCACGGTGGGAAAAATACGTAATCAGACTTGTACCTGTTGTTCCGCCTGTATGGGCTTCAACTCCTTTGTTTTTTGGAATTGTTATTATTTCTTGTATATTTTTTCTTAACAGGTCTTTTGTCAAGATGGGGAGTTTATCCAAATCTTTTATATCTTTGATATTGTCTATATTAATATTTTTATAGAATTTTTTGTAGAAACTGCTCTTGTTGACGGCGTATTCAATTAAAATTTTTAATTCCTTAAGTTGATATTTTTGTTGTTCTTCCCTGGGGAGACGTCCAAACCTTCTCAAAAAACTTCTGTATCTGTAATATTCTTCACCATATCTTTCCAGTTTAACTTTGTATCCATAAACAGTAGCCATAAAGTGCTGGAAAAATATAGGAGAATTGTCGTAAATTTTTTGAAATTTCATGTTTATTGCAATTTCTGCTTTTCCCAATCCAACGCGGTTTGGCAGATTGTTTTCAGGTTGTTGTGGGTTGGTTTCCAGTTGGTTTTTTGGAGGATTTTCTTGTTGATTGAAACTACCTGAGGGGGATCTCCTGCTCTTCGTGGAGCGTTTATGGTTTTAAAATCTTTGCCGGAAACTTCTTTCATGGTTTCGAGGGTTTCTTTGACGCTGTAGCCGTGGCCATAACCGCAGTTGAAGGTTTCGCTGGGATTTTGGTCGAGGTAGTTCAGCGCTTCAAGGTGGGCTGAGGCCAGGTCGGTTACGTGGATATAATCGCGGATACAGGTACCATCGGGGGTTGGGTAGTCTGTTCCGTAGATTTGTATTTGAGGTCGAAGGCCGCAGGCGGTTTCGGCTGCCACCTTGATAAGGTGGGTGGCATTGGGGTAGTTTTGGCCGATTTTGCCTTGGGGGTCGGCTCCGGCTACGTTGAAATAGCGTAAGATGACATATTTCATTGTGCTGGAAGTTGCGGCGATATCACGCAGGATCATTTCGTTCATCAATTTGGAGCGACCGTAAGGATTGACCGGTTTTGGGATATCGGTTTCGGCAAATTGTGGTTTGTAGTCGCCATAAACAGCTGCGGTGGAAGAAAAGATGAATTTTTCCACTCCGTGGCGATTGCAAATGTCGATGAGGTTGAGGGTGTTTACCGTGTTATTGCGATAATATTTGACCGGGTTTGCCACCGATTCCGGAACTTCGATACTGGCTGCAAAGTGGATAACCGCCTGAAATTTGGTGGAGTGGAAAAGGGATTCCAGTTTGTCGGTTTCGGCCAGATCGATAATGTGCAGATCTCCGTAAAGGACGGCGTCTTTGGAGCCAGTAGAGAGATTGTCTACAATGGTGAGATTGTAGTTTCCCGTTTGTCCTAGGAGTTTAACCACATGGCTGCCAATGTAGCCGGCACCACCGGTTATGAGGATGTTTTGTTTCATATGCAGTCCGTTTTCAGACCCGATAATAATGGGTATTTGTATTTCAGGATCAATTCATCAAGATGTTAATAACAGACAATTGCGTTTTTTCAAAGTTGTTGATTGTTTTTTTTGATGTGAGGGGGATTATTTTAAGTTGGGGATTATTGGGGTTTGGTCAGGCGGAGGCGGATTGATTTGCCTTGGGTGTCGGGTTCGTTTTGGGAGGAATCTTCATAGGCAGTCCAGAAGTAATCGGGGTAAGGGAGAATTACCGGGTTGGTCTGGTGGTCGAGGTAGGTGGTGTTGATGCCGAATTCATCGGTGAAAGGCGAACCATCCATGGTGTATTGTCTGCCTCGGATGGCGGCTCCGTTGCCATCGATGGCGTTCCAATCTTCCCAGACCACCACAAATCCTGAATCGGTGACAGCTATGTCTGGTTGGATCTGGGAGGAATTATGGTTCTGGTTGACCAGAAAATCTTCGTTGTTGGGAGTCATGGCGGTACCGAAAATGCGACAGTGAACTCCCCATACTTTCAGGTCATAAACATGGGAGTTGTCTATCCAGCAAAAAACATAGCCGTACTGGTGCTTACTGAGGGTTGGCTTGGACTGGTAGCCTGCGGTGATGGAATTGATAGTTTGAATACTCTCAAAAACTCCCAGGGGGGTCAGAATAAGAGCTGAAATATTGGGTGGATCAGCGGCTGTTGAAGAGTCATAATCTTCATAGGCAACCAGCCAGTGATCTCCATTCATGTATTGCACCTGGGGATAAATCTGCAGATCCTCCAAGGGATGTTCCAGGGTGAATTCACCGGTGGTTCCGGTAACTGAGTTCTGGGCCGGTTGACCCTGGGCGTTGAAAAAACGGCCTTTGATGTCGCTACCGCCGGTTCCCGAGGTAGAACTCCAAACCACAAAAAAGATACCGTCAGGGGAAACTCCAACTGCGGGATGAAGCTCATCACCGTCGTCATATTCGTCTATCTGGAATTCAGGGGCGATTATACTGCCCTCCATGTCGAGAACAGTTCCCCTGATGCCCCGATGGAAGCCGCTGCCTGATTTTTCGTTGATCCAGACGATGAAGATGTTGCCTTCGGTATCAACGGCTGCCACAGGAGAGTGCTGATTGCCTCCCACTACGTGGGTATTGGCTATTACTTCCCGCAACTTGCGACCGTCTTTGGCATAAAAATTGACTTTGATCCCGGCAAATCCTCCGTCTTCACCACTCCAGTCGGTGTAAAGGAGCACAAAGGTAGCATCATCGCTGGGATTGGTTACCAGGAATGGGGATTCCTGGTCGTTGAAAACAGCATCGTTGGCAACAAAATCCACTCCGTCCAGCAAGGTGCAGGAGCCGTTGCAACCATCACCGGTGGTAGTGTTGCCGTCATCGCACACTTCGCCCTCTTCCACAATTCCGTTGCTGCAAACTGCTGGGGGTTCGGCATCGGCATCCTGGTCCACATCACCGTCGGTAATATCGGTGATGTCGATTTGATCGTTGTCTTCGGGGACATCTTCGATGACATCGGTTGCGGCATCAGGTTGGTAAATACCAGCTTCCCCGCTGCAACCTACCCAGGCAAAAACCATCATGATCAATAAAAATTTTGCTTTATTCATAGTTATTTCCCAATAATTTCACAATATATATCGGATAAAAGAAGTCGATTGTTGTTTTCTATGCATTCGAGGACACTGCTGCCGTCTTCGTCGTCGGCTTTGCCCACTACCAGAGCGGCACTGCCGGGAGTTGCCGGGGGAGAATCCCAGACACAGAGCACATTTTCACATTGGCCCGGCACCATGACGCTGCTAGTGTATCCCTGACACAGGAGATCAGAACCATCACTGGTAGAAACACTCACCGGAACTCCGGAAGTCACCGGCTGGGTGCCGCGATTACAGACCTCAAGGGTAAATTCAGCCTCAGAAAAGGAGTTGCAATCGAAGGTGATTGTGCGCAAGGTTAGATCGGGGCTGGTGCCCGATTCGATTTCTCCCTGAACGTTCTGGCGGAAGTTGTTGAGGGAACTGTCCAGCCAGTTCTGGGGCCAGGCGGAAAGCTGGGGAATGGTACCGCTTTCAGATACATTAGTAACACTGTAGCTGTGCTGATTCCAGATAGTTCGTGAAGCAACCCAGCGATCTAGACTGTCGCCGTAAACCTTGACACCGGGATATTGGCCGAGCCACTGGGAACGACAAACGTTGCCGCTTCCCGGGGTGCCGGCAACGGGAACATCACAGACCCAACCCGAATCAACCGTACCACACTCGCTGTCTTCAGCGCAGCGACAATAACCGTCGGCGCAATTCTGACTAAGGCAATCGCCATCTTCTTCGCAGCGGAAACCGCGGAAAAGGGGATCCATGGGATACCCCTGATGGGAAGCAGGATAGGGAATTCCACCGGCAGTAGTAGGAGTGATGCTGCAATTGTAATTGGAGGGCACTACCAGCTCGGCGTTAAAGTCGCCGTCAACATCTGCCACGATTGGGTTTTCGTTCCAGGTACACGAAGAATGCCACTGGCTGAAAAGCACTTCGCCGGTGCGGCCGTCGTATACTCTGGTGAAAGCTTCGTCCGCGTATACTACTTCCACCCGGCCGTCGCCTTCGAAGTCGAAGAGGGAAGAGCCGGTACGGTTGGAAGAGTGATCCTGGGAGACCTGATGCCACAAAACACCGTCGCTGCGCAGGCTGAGGCAGGTGGATACGTCGGGTATGCCCAAGCAGTCGAAATCGAAAACAGAGATAGAGTCGGAACTGGCGGCACTGAATTCAGCACGGCCGTCGCCATCGAAATCGCCTACTGTGGGAGGTCCTCCTCCACTGCCGGCGGGGAAGGAAAAGGGACCGAAGACGGTACGGCCGTGAATATTCAAGATGGAACCTGAACCTGAACCAACCACCACTATTTCAGCTATGCCGTCCTTGAATTTGCGATCGTCGTTTTGGGCATTTGGGGGGAAATAACCAAAGTCACCGTAAGCCACGTAGTACCCGGAGGGTCCCCCTGTCCATTCGGTTATCCATTGGTCTGAGGCTGCATCGTAGCTGTAAAGGGCGGCACCGCTGGCCATGTCGACCACGCCGTTGCTGTCGAGATCAGCCACAGTGGGATAGAAGGGTCCGGAAAAGCCGAGGTTGGTGGATATCTGCAACCCGGTATGATCGTACACGTAGCCCTTGCTGAGGATTTCGGGATAGCCGTCATCGTTGATGTCGTGGACGGCTACTCCGGCCCAGCCGGTGGATTGGGCTCCGTAGGTAAGATTGGTGCCCGAAGCGTTGTGGCCGTGGAACATTTGAACGAAGGTGGTGGAAGTTGCATCGTAGGTAAAGGCTTCAATACCACCGAGGCCGTTATGGGCTATAATTTCGGGGCGGGCATCACCGTCGAGATCGCCTATGGCGGGAGTATTGCAGCCGTTGAGTTGGGTGCCCACGTTGAACTGCTGCTCGCAGGTGGCACCGTCGATAACGCGGATAACACCGTAGGCTCCATTGTAGTAGCCAGAACTTCCGTCGGTGCCGTTGTAGGTGACAAAAACTACCGAGGGATGGGAGGTGGAAAGGTCGTCATCAAAGTCGAAATCCACTACCAGCGGAGTTGAAAGCACATTGACGTGATTGGGATAGGGATCACCTGGGGGAGGAGCATCCCAGGCACATTGGAGGACCGGCTGGAAAAGCCCGGCTACGGCAAAGTGTCCGCAAAGGGGATTGTGTGTATCACGAGGTCCTGTACCATAGGGAATACAGACCGAGTTGTCATAGCAGTAGGTATCGCCGGGGCATTCCATATCCGAGGTACAATCGCCGTGGCTGTCCACACACTCGCCTTCGAAACAGAGTTGCTCGTCGGTGCAACAATTTTGGCCGCAGGGGGTTTCCTCGGGTAAGCAAGTGCCAGCGTCAGCATCGGCATCAACATCGGCATCGGTGATATCACCGTCTTCGATGTCGCCGTCCTGGATGTCGGTTATATCTTCGGTGTCCTCGATATCGCCGTCTTCAACATCGGTGCCGGCATCAACTATGGACTCGCAGATTCCTTCGACGCACTGGAGCCCGGACGCGCAGCGTTTGCCCCGGCCACATTCTTCGCCCTCTTCCCGAAATTCGTACAGAGTACCCACCTGACAGGAGGACAATCCGGCAAACAGAATTGAGAGCATTAGAGTTGAAATGACATTGTTGGTTTTTGTATTCATGATCATTCTCCGGATATTTACAGTTCCTGCCCGGACTTGTTGCTTGGGGATCGGGCGTTTAGGCCGGGATCGGGGCTCAGTCTTCGAGCTGGCGCAGGATTGCTTTCAGTTTAGTTTCGGTGACAGAAGTTACCTCCACCAGAGGCAGCCTGACCTCATCGGATTTGATGATGCCTTTGAGCTGCAGAGCTTTTTTGGCAGGAGCCGGATTGGTTTCGATAAAAAGTCCGTGAGCCAGAGGCAGTAACTTGTAGTAACTGTCTTTGGCGGCAGGATCGCAAGCCAGTGCCTGCTTTAAGGCCTGATGCGCCAAACCGGGAACAACATTGGAAACCACCGAAACTGCACCTTTTGCCCCTAGAGCAACCAGGGGATAATTGAGCTTGTCATCGCCGCTGTACAAATAGAAATCGTCGGAAACAGCAGCGATGACATCGGCTCCTTTGGCAACACTGCCGCTGGCTTCCTTAACGGCAACAATATTGGGATGCTCGCTGAGCCTGGCAATGGTAGAAGGCAACATGTCAGTTCCTGTCCTTGAAGGTACATTATAAAGTATAACAGGTATTGGACTCTTTTCAGCTACTTTTGTGTAATGTTCAATCTGTCCCCGGGCAGTGGGTTTGTTGTAGTAGGGCGTAACCACCAGAGCATAGTCAGCACCCAGCTTTGCAGCCATTTCAGTAGTAGCAATGGTCTTGCGAGTGGAATTGCTACCGGTACCTGCAAGAATGGGTACTTTTTTATCGACGTAATTCACTGCCGTTTTCAGCAGGTCTTGATATTCCTGAGAACTCAGGGTGGCCGCTTCGCCTGTGGTACCGGCAACCAGCAGACCGTCGGTGCCGTTGTCGAGTTGATATTTCAGCAGGTTTTCAAAACAGGTAAAACTTATCTGACCTTGGTTAAAAGGGGTAACCAGAGCGGTAACTGAACCTTGGGGCAACATATGTATCTCCTTAGTAATTTGGATTCGGGAAATCAGTGATTAGTTGAAGCTTTGTTTTACTGTTTATCGGGATTTTTTACAATTATCAAGCGGGCTTTGCAATAAAATTATTCCGTGGTGGAATGGAAATGGCGATGTTGGAATCGAAGGTGATGCAGTGGCAGCACACTGGTGGAACCGGCGACGAGGTGATGGAGTTGGAGGCCGGGGTGGTGGAGTTGGAGGCAGGAGTGGTGGAGTTGGAGGCTGGGGTTGGTGGAGTGGCAGCGCACTGGTGGAACTGAAGGGAGGTTGCAGGACCCTCCCGTACATTGTTGCAGTTCAGTCGTCGGCAAGTTGACTTGGGGAGGACAAGTTGTTTAATTCGGGGAGCTCTTTGTTTTTGAGAGAAGCAAAGATGGTAAAAATAATTAAAAGGATTATAGTTGCAATTGAAAGAATAATGATACTATACAGGAGGTTTGTATAAACCAGAATGATTCCCAGAATACTGAATAAAAGAGAAAAAACAGATGAAATTAGCACAATCTGAGGAGTATTGAACCCTATCCTTTTGAGATTGTCGTGCCATTGATCGAGAGTTGCTCTGGCAATGGGAACTCCATTGATCAATCTGATAAAAATAACGTAGGTAACATTGAAAAATGGCAGACTTAAAATCAAAAGGGGGGCAAGGAGGGAAAATTTGGTGACCCCGCTGTATTCGGTTGTAATGGAAAGTACACCAATGGTTAAACCAAGGAACATGCTTCCGGTGTCACCCATAAAGATTGAAGCTGGAAAAGAGTTGTAGATTAAAAACGCAAAGAGTGAGAACAGGAGGGCTGTACAAAACACCATCAAACCGGGATCATTGTTGATGATGGCAAAAAACAGGAAGGTCCCTGTGGCAATTATGCTGATGGAAGTAGCCTGCCCGTCGATACCGTCGAGAAGATTAAAAGCATTGATCGTTGCCAAAACCCAAAGATAGGTAAGGGGAACGTGAAATATGTAGGGAATAGCAGTTCTTTGGATATAAATCCCGCTACGGATAGCAATGGTAACAGCAAGAACCTGACCAATTAATTTTTGCAAGGGGGTGAGTTTCATGAAATCATCAATTAGCCCAATAAGAACAATGATGGTTCCACCAAGGAGCAATCCGGTAAGCCTTTTGTCGAGATAAATAGTAAAAGCCAGAGAAACAACCACCGCCATATAAATAGCCAATCCACCCAGATAGGGGATGGATTTAGAATGAATTTTAACTTTGCCATCGGGATTATCGACAATATTGTGTTTTATGGCGGCTTTTGCAAAGAGAGGTACTATGTAAAGTCCTACCCCAAAGGCAATTAATCCCGCAACTATGATAGTATATATCAAGTTAATATCCATAAATTTTGTATTCTTGTTGGCACTTGGTTTTTAAATAAAAGCGAACCAGATAGTATTAATTTTGTGGAATGCGATCCAGAAGATTTTTATCATGAATTGGCAAAGTGTCAATAAGTAGATTTTGCTTGGCGGTGGTTACTTTGCTTGCTCATTTGGAAAACCGCCCATGGGTTAAACCGCTTTT
>JAQICJ010000094.1 GCA_027858615.1 Deltaproteobacteria bacterium | reverse complement strand
TCCTCAAATATTATTATTATTTCAAGAAAAAATATAAAAAGGGAAACTAGTTCCTTTAAAAAATCATTTTTGTTCAACTTTTACTTTTTTCTGCTTGGCAGAATCTTCAACATCTTCTTTTACAACTGATAAAAGATACATCCCTTTCAATACTTTATCGTGTCTGGCAATAATAAGAATATGGTTCAAGCCTTTTTCCAGGGGGATATCAGCTGTGAAATCTATTCGTTCGCCTTTACCTGTTTTGTAAAGCACTTTCTGTTTGCCATTTTCAGAATCGAAGTTGTTAGTCAGAATGTAAAGATCTTTCAATTTCTCAGGATGGGAAGCAAATCCTTTGATCTTGACTTTATCTTTGCTGGTTATGCCTTCAGGTTCCTGGAGAATTTTTATTTTTGGAGTAACGATATGGGGAAGTAAGGAGATTTTGCTGTTCAATTTTTTCTTCTTGAAACTGGTTGTATTTTCGCATTCGGCAAAAGCGCTGAGAAAATAACCGGTATCAAGTCGGCAAAGATTGCCGATTCTACCGTTAACCAGGAATTCACCCTTGCCCTGTCCAAGCAGATGGTAATTCCCCTTGGCTGAAGCCCAAAATTTTACTGGTTTTTTATAAATAGCCAACAACTTTTTCTTTTCGATCTCTTTTGCTTTTCCTCTTGGAAGAACAACCAGGCGACTGACTCCTCTGCGGAAAATTTTGTCATATACTGACAACTCCACCTTGAGGGGCTTTTCATCTGCTTCAACTCTGAAAGTCATGTCCTTGATAACGGATTCTCCCGGTTTTAACTCATCAGGAAAGTGCATGCCTTTGATAAGAAAGATTCTGGCCTTGGATCGGTTGATGATACTGATTTTCGGTTCTACAGATTTGCCTTTGCCGACATTGGATACCTTCATGGATAATTTATATAATTCACCCTTTTGCAGAATATTGTCGCTGGTAGGTACTTCGGAATAATTGTAGGAAATCTGGAACCTGGGTTTAGGTAGTTTGTTGATAAAAACATGTTTTTTGATTTCAGCCAATTTGCCTGCAAGTTGACTTTTGATTTTGAGTTTTACAGGTTCAAGTCTGACAGATATGTGTTTGCTGACAGTAATATCCTTTTGCCAGAATCTGGTTGTATCAGGAGCAAGATGACCAAAGAGAAATTCTTCTCCCCCAAAAATATCGGAGGGGGATTCAGAAATTCCATAAACCTGATAAAGGGGAAAGTGAGAGAGGTTTTTAACAATAACCTTCATTATATATTTTTTCCCAGGATCAACCGCATCAACAGGTTTTTTGCAATTTGGATCGACTTTTTTGTCACAAAGAACAATCTGGGTTGATACGCTGGCATCTTTCATGTTCAATTTGCCTTTTAACCATTTTAGACCTTTGGATTTCAAAGCATTGCTCAAAGCTGTTTGTTCTTTGTTTTGCTCCTCGTCGATAAAATTGGAAACTGAGTTCAAGGTATCTTCAGCTGAAGGTTTTCCATGTTCAAAAAGGATTCTGCGGGTAAAGTCAATTACTTTGTCATCTGAAGCGAAATCATTGACACTGTTGCTGTATTCTCTTTTATCAATTTTGTCTTGATAATAAGTGATCTTGAATCGAGGTTTTTCAGGTGGTCTGGTTTTTGAACTTTTGATAGGAGATGTTTTTTTATCTCTCTCGCGGGGAAGAGTATGCCAGAACAAGGACATTCCTTCTTTGAAGCCAATTGGAATATATTTGATGTGAGGGACAACTCCCACCTGTTGAATTGAAACATCTCCGGCTGTTAAATACTGACGGATCGTAAGTTTGAGAACAGGTTTATCTTTGGATTTTGAGAAGATTTGCTGTACTGTTCCTTTGCCATAAGTGGTATCACCAATTAAAACAGCCCGGTTAAGATTTTTCAGGGTGCCAGCAACAATTTCAGAGGCACTGGCTGAATTTGGTGAAATGATAATGGCCATAGGAATTGTTTTGGACAGGGTAGTTTTGGGATTAGCATTTCTGACAATTTTTTTGCTTCCTGGGGCCCCCTCGGTGGAAACTATGGTGCCTTCATCCACAAACAGGTTGGCTACATTAATGGCTTGCGGCAGCAATCCTCCGGGATTGTGCTTAAGATCAAGGATAATTCCATTTATTTTCTGTTCTTTTTCCAGAATTTCCTGATATTGATTACGTAAATCTGAAGCAGTTTTTGAAATAAAATGATCAATCCTGAAATAGGCTATTTTGTTTTTCAGAATTCTGGAAGAAACACTGTCAATATTGATTCTTCTACGGACGAGAGTATATTTTTCTGGTTTAGTCCACTCAAATTCAGAGGGTTTTAATTTTTTCTTTTCTTTTTTGTATTTTTCCGGGTTAACGGGTCTTTTAATCCAGAGATGAACCTTTGTATCAGCGGGACCTCTGATTAAATGAACTGCTTCCGTCAAGGGCATGTTGACAGTGGAGCGTTTATTGATTTGAACAATTTTATCTCCCTTTTTAATGCCGGCTTCCAAAGCAGGGCCACCCTCACGGGGATCGATAACAGTAAGTTCATGATTCCTTATACTTAGAACCATGCCCACTCCCCCATATTGACCTTTGGTATGCATTTGCAATTCATCATTGAATTTTGGTTTTATTAAAACAGAATAGGGATCAAGAGCTTCAAGAAACCCATTGATGAAACTGTAT
>JAQICJ010000277.1 GCA_027858615.1 Deltaproteobacteria bacterium | reverse complement strand
TCCTCTGACGAGTTTATCGTATTTTCTGCTTCTGTAACTTCCACAGGTGGGACAAGCACGGTGAGGAAGACAAAGTTCGTCACATTCCGGGCATCTGGTTAAATTGGGAGGAGTAATTTTGTCGTGATTTGCACGTCTTTTATCTCTTCTTGATTTTGATTGTCTTTGTTTTGGTACTGCCATTTCTAACCTCTTTCATATTCATCTTTGTCCATTGAAAACTCAATTGTAAAACAAAGAGAATTAAAACTGAACTGTATATTCAGTTCCAAACTTCAACCAGGAACTGTTCAGTTTGATTTAAACGGTTATGAAAAGTGAAAATCCTGTAAAAACTATTATTTAGGGATTATTCAGTTTCAAATTCTTTAATTTCTGCCAGCGAGGATCGATATCATTCTGTTCATTTTCTTCGCCGAAACCTTTATCGTAATCAATTCCCTGACATTGCTCGGAGCAGAGTGAATGTTGAGGAATTTCCAAAGCAATTATGTCTAATAGATGTGGTTTGAGTTTGATAACATCGTCTTGATAATAAAAAGTACTCAGATCTTTTTTTTCCAGTTCGATTTCATCGTCTTCAGGTCTGAAATCTTCTTCCATAAAAAACATCTGGAGGTTTTTGTCAATTTTAAAATTGAATTTCTCAAGACACCGAACACAAATCAACTCGATATTTCCTGTAATTCTGCCTTCCAGATAGATAGAATCATCGAATTTTCGTGCATTTATGAAAACATGGGTTTTATTGGATTTATTATTTGAAATATCTGAAGAAATATCATTGATGTCCTCAGCTTCAAAATAGAAGTCAAAATTTTCGACACCTTTTTCCAGATCTGTCAATTTAATAGTAAATGCATCCATAAAAATAACCAATTAGTGGGATTCCGTTCTGACTAACGCAAAAATAATGAATTTTGTACTCACCTTCATCCGGCGAATATATTAGGCAAAGCTAAAATGAAGTCAAGGCTTTTTTCTGGTTTAACCATGACAACAGTAATGAAGACAACAGCAATGAGAATGATGGAGATAATTGAGTTGCAAGTTCTATTCAAGCAGGTGAGCTGGAGTGAAAGGAGATATTTTCCTGAGATTATCAATAACTTCAGGCAATTTTGCCAGTAGATAATCAACTTCTTCTCTGGTTGTATACTTGCTGAGAGAGAATCTGATAGAGGAATGACAAAGCTCAAAGGGAAGTCCCATGGATCTTAGAACATGACTTGGTTCAAGGGAATCTGAAGAACAAGCACTCCCGGAGGATGCTGCTATGTTTTCATTACTGAGCCGTAATAAAATAGCTTCTCCTTCGATATATTTGAAAGTTATATTGCTGGTGTTGGGAAGTCGCTTTTCGGGATGACCGAGAATTTCAATTTCTCTGATCTTTGTTTGTACCTCTTTTTCAAAATAATCTCTCAATTCCCTGATTGCTTGACTTTCCTTATCCATTCCTTCCAGGGCCAGTTTTGCAGCTTCGCCCAAAGCAACAATATTTGGAACCGGTGTTGTACCGGCTCTGCGACCTCTTTCCTGGTGTCCTCCCACAATAAAAGGCTTGAATTTGATTCCCCTTCTCACATAAAGGGCGCCTATTCCTTTAGGGGCATGGATTTTATGCCCTGACAGAGAAAGCATGTCCACCTTGGTCTGAGAGAGATTTATGGGAATTTTTCCCACAGCCTGCACTGCATCTGTATGAAAAAGCAAATCTTTATCAGCCAGAGCTTCCCCGATTTCCTTAATGGGAAAAATAACCCCGGTTTCATTGTTTGCCCACATCAGAGAAACCAGTGCCGTATCGGGTGTGAGTGCTTCAAGTACTTGTTCCACAGTGATCAAACCATCTCGATCAACATCCAGATAAGTGGTTTTGTATCCTTGCCGTTCCAATTGTTCAAAGTGGCGCAAAATAGCCGGATGCTCGACCTTGGAAGTAATGATGTGCTTTTTCCGGGGATAATTTTTCAGAGCATTGTAAACGGCTGTGTTATCACTTTCAGTTCCACAGGAAGTAAAAATAATTTCAGTCGAATGGCTGGCTCCAATCAATTTGGCTACATTTTTTCTGGCTACATCGACATATTTGATTAAATCACCACCAAAGTCATGAATACTGGAGGGATTCCCATATAAATCCTCTAAAAAGGGCATCATTGCCTTTTTGACTTCCGGTGCTACCCTGGTTGTTGCATTATTATCAAAATAAGAGATATCCATCAGGCTAAATCCTTTATTTCTATAGGTTGTCCCAGTTCTTCTTCAATGCGATTTCTGACATATTCAAGGGTTTCGCCACTTTGGGCACAACCTGAACACGCACCCAGGAGGCGTACATAAACTTTATTGTCTTCTACTTCAACCAGTTCCAGACCACCGTGATCTATTCCCAAAGAAGGACGAATTTCTTCTTTTAAAAGTTTTTCGATGATTTTGATCTTTTTGTAAGTTGTCAGCCCCTGTTTCAGTGGTTTTTCTTCTGTTTTGTTTTTTTGTATAATTTGCTTACTTTCCTTTGGCTGGCTGGGTTGTTCCTGTTCCATCCGAGCTCTGACATCATGGATAATATCTTCAATCTCACCGAGACAGGAACCGCAGGCCCCTCCGGCTTTGGTATAGTGGGTAACTTCTTCGGTGGTTTTGAGGTTATTTTCACGTATTGCTTTTTCAATAGATTTGTCGGAAACAGCAAAACAATGACAGACTATTTTGCCTTCATCTTCTTCTTCATGGGCGTCTGTTTCTTCACCTCGATACTTTTTGATGGCATCCTCAAGGGCATCTTTACCCATAACTGAACAATGCATTTTTTCTTCCGGAAGTCCATCGAGGTATTCTGCCAGATCTTGATTGGAAACAGCAAGAGCCTGATCAACCGTCATTCCTTTGATCATTTCCGTCAAAGCCGAGGAAGAAGCGATTGCGCTACCGCAACAATAGGTCTGAAACTTGGCATCGAGAATTTTATTTGAATCAGGTTCAATCTTGAGTGAGAGTTTGAGGGCATCACCGCACACCATGGAACCAACCTCACCAACAGCGTCAGCATTGTTAACCACACCCACATTGCGAGGATTTTTAAAATGTTCTTTTACTTTTTCTGAATATTTCCAAGCCATAATTATCCTCCGACCCGAATTTTCGGCAGTTGGCGACAAAAACCTGATATTAAAAAGATGTTCAAATAAAAATAATTTGTATATAAAAAGTGAAAGCTTTCACTTTTCCTTTTGCAGATTAACCATTGATTTATTCTAGTCAATAGGAACTATTCACCTTTATTTTCCCCTGTAGTAAAACGATTTTCTTTTATTGCCCTATATCCCGTCGGATTTAAGGTTGCGAGCAAGAATGCTGCGAATTGCATTTTTGGGGGAAAGATCTTCATATATACCCTTATATACAGCTTCGGTTATGGGCATATCTATATTATGACGTTGGGCAAGTGCTTGTACAGATTTGACTGTAGTTACACCTTCAGCTACCGAATTGGTTGATTCCAGAATTTCCTGAATGGTCTCCCCTTGGCCCAGCCGATAACCTGCGGTATAATTGCGAGAAAGATTTCCTGTACAGGTGAGAATGAGATCCCCCATTCCACTGAGTCCGCTGAAGGTTTCAGGAGAAGCTCCCAGAGCTATCCCCAATCTTGCCATTTCAGAAAGACCTCTGGTGATCATGGCAGCTCTGGTGTTTAAACCCAAACCAAGTCCATCTACAGCTCCCGAAGCAATAGCCATGACATTTTTCAAAGCACCTCCCAATTGTACTCCGATCAGATCATCTGTTTTATATAATCGAAACTGGGGAATATGAAAAAGTTTTGATATTCTGGCTGCCAATTCAATATTGCCGGCTGCCAGAGAAACACTGGTGGGAACTTTTTTGACTACTTCTTCTGCAAAGGATGGTCCAGAAAGAACCAGAAAGTTGTTGATTATTCCCGGGAATAGAGATTCAAAAATCTCGGAAACCAGACAGAGGGTATTCTGTTCGATTCCTTTGGAGGCATTGATAATATATTTGTCCCGGTTGACAAGTTCAGGATTAACCTTTTTCCAAACATTTCTGATAAATTGAACGGGAACTACATTAAAAACCAGTTGGGAAGCTGCAACTACCTGATTTATATCTTGAAAAGCTCTGATCTTTTTATCCAGCACAAAACCAGGTAGATAGATTTTGTTTTCGTGGTCTTTGTTGATGGAATCAATTACTTCTTTTTCATAAGCCCAGATCCTGACCTCATAACCAGCAAAAGCCGCAAGTTGACTGATGGCTGTCCCCCAAGCACCTGCTCCAAGTACACTGACACTTTTCATTTTCTTACCTGTTCATTGTTTTATCTGATAAAATTGTTAAAAGATTGAATTGTAAAATTCAATCCACATTGATGGAAGGATATTTTTGGATATCTTCACGAGCAATCTTCCAGGCAGTCTGAACTATCCAGGAAAGGGAACGATCTTGACGATTGGCCTCATGCTTGATCTCTTCGAGCATTTCGATGGGAAAATAAAGACTTTGTTTTCTTTTGTCACTTTTTGATTTGGCCATTTGGCAACTCCTATGTATCATGTTGTGTGAAATAGTAAACAACGGTAAACAAACATGCGATACATTATATGACAATTCAAAAAAAATAAAAGTCCTTTTTACTGTTTTTCTGCAACAATCAAATAATAATCCTTTTTCTGAAAAACCCTTTTATTTTTGAAATCATCAAAAAGTACAATTACCTCTTTGGTGGAAAGAACTTTATAGCCTTCACCATGGTGCCTGGCTATGTGACGACCTTTGGGTGTACCTCCACGATGATCAAGCATGGCCACGGTTCCGCCCGGCTTCAGCCTGTTTTTGACTTCTTCAATAAAACCTGCATGATCTTTGAATTCATGCAAAACATAGGTTCCGTAAATAAAATCAAATCCAAATTCCTGAAATTCATTGGTGGGGAAAGTATCTTCGACAATTGCAATTTTGTTGTCAACCCCGGCCTTTCGAGCTCTAACTTCAAGTTTCTTCAATTTATCCACTCGCTTGTCCAGGCAAAATACCCGCCCCTTCTTGAGTTGGCGGGCAGTCTGAACAGAATAAAAACCTATTCCGCAACCAATATCCAAAATCTTTGAAGAAGCATCAATCACCTTTTCAGTTTCCGAGTAAAAAAGCCGGTTCGGACTATTTTTAAACAACTCTCTTAATTTGCGAACAGAATCATAAACAGTGGATTTTTGATAAAAATCATTCAATTTCAATAATGGTTTCATTTAAATTTCCTCTCTTCCATCTTTTTGAGATAACGACCGGCTGCTTTTTGTATTTTGGGATCCGGATGTCCAGATTCCATCCAATGGAGAAAAGTCCTGGCATCTTTCCCCCCGATGCGTGATATTATCTCCATCACCACAACGGCATGCCTTTCGTCCAACTTCATGGCAAAATCAGAAAGAGGTTCGATTGCTTTTTTATCCTGCAACTGACCAAGAACACCAGCGATTCTCATTTTGAAATCAAGTTTTGTTTCTTTTTTCAACATCAACCTCAATCTTTGAGCCAGAGAAAAAATCTTGCGCTGTCCCACAGCATTCACTGCCAATTTGCGTACATGAAGTTCTTTATTCTTGAGGTAGGCAAGTAATTTATCCTCATCAGCTTCCATCATTCTGGATTCCAGAATAACACCTGCCAGAGTTTGGCTCAGACATTTATCAAAAGCGTTTCTTAATCTTTTCTCCAATTCTTTACCGTGCAAGGAACTGAAAGTGATATACTCCGAGCTTTCTGCCTGCAGATTTTCCTGTCTTGCTCCTTCAAACAAGGGACGCAGTAAAATCTGCACACTCACTTCTGTCGCTCTGTTATGCACCTTCTTTGTGCCTGCTGCGGGACTGACATTATTAACCGGTCTTACTGCCCAAACCATGGCCAGTTCCCACGGTTTATCAACCTGAGACACATCTTTGTCCAATTTAATGACATAGCCACCCTCATCTTCAAGAAAATTGAGGATTCTTGTTTTGATGGCTTTTTCTGAAAAATTAAAGACAGGGGCATCAGGAAGAGGAATCTTTTTAATGGTTATATTGACGATTGCCGGATCGTTTGATGCTTTGAGGCTCTTGTTTTTTTTACATCCCGGAAGACAAAACAAAACAGAAAACAAAATAAGTGGCTGGATGAAAATAAAAATTCGATTCATAATGACTTATCTTAATCAAAGATTCTTTTTAGTAAAAAGAAAAGTTGATAACCTTCCTTTTCGACCCCCCCTAAAACTGCAACATCCCCCTTTGACGCTACAGATAACCTTTTTCCGCCAATGATACATATGTTCCCTGTCCCAGAATTATGTGATCCACGATGGAAATTCCCAGAAGCCTGCCAGCTTCCAGAATTGAATCAGTAATAGATATATCAGAATCACTGGGAGCAGGATCTCCGCTGGGGTGAGTATGGCAACAAATTCCTCTGGGAGCTCCAACTTTGATGAGTAACTTGAAAATCTGAGCCATGGTGACATTTACTTCTTCAATTGTACCTTTGGCGACCATGTCGAGAAAAATGGGTCGCTGTCTCACATCGAGAGCCAGTACCCAGAATTCTTCAGCTTCAGGCCAACCTATTCTGGGAACAAGGTATTGAAATACCTCCGAAGCATTCAGCAAAGCTTCTCCCCTGGTTGTTTCCTCTATCAGGGCTCTCTTTCCCAGTTCCAAAGCCGAAGTAATTCTTCTGATTTTCTTGTCGGAGATCAAACTGGCCGCTGATTTCACAGTCTTTTCACCTGAACTGATCAAGCGCGACAAGCCTCCGTTTTTGCAAATCAGTTCTCTGATGCTTTCAGGCTTGATTTCCCCGGTGTTAAACAAGTTTTCAATTAATTCAACAAGATCATTTTTAATAATTTCTGTTGTACTTGGTTCCATAATCCTGAACTCCTGTTCTGGCAAAAAATATTCCTCCGATTCTCCAATCAAATCTGAAATAAAACCGGATCCTTAATTAAAAAAACTACTGCCCCTATTTTCGAATTTTAAAAATAAATCTCTTCATT
>JAQICJ010000261.1 GCA_027858615.1 Deltaproteobacteria bacterium | reverse complement strand
CAGAAATGCTAAGGAAAACCATAAGCTTACTTTCAGTTTTGCTAATGGTAGAGATTTCTGGCTGCATGCCCGGAATTTCCATGGATCCCATGTAATTATTCCCATGGATCGTAATGAAGAGTTGCCCCAGCAGGTATTAATTGAAGCTGCAATGCTTGCTCTTCATTTTTCCGGCGGGAGTAAAAATCGCCAAGGAGAAATTATCTATTCTCGCAAAAAGCATCTGAGATCAGTAAAAGGTGAAACAGGGAAAGTGCTCACTTCCACAAGCAGTAATATTACAGTTAAAATAGACCCAGAACTGATTGAGGATATTATCAAAAAAAGCAAAAACCCCGAATTGATTTGAGCGCTAATTAAGGACAGATAGTACTAGTCACTCTTGCAACCATGCGGGTTATTAAATTCAAATATTTCTATTTTATCGGGAAAAATTTTTTCCATCTTCAGAGTCTGTCTATAAAAATTTCCAGGTTCAGATTTGGAAAAGTTTTGCTGACAGTTTAAGCCATTGGGAATTGTAAAAATATCGAGGGAGCTGCAAACAGATACAACAAAAGCATGATTTATCTGTTTTTGCAGTAGAAAGGCGGTTTCGGGATTAATTTTGCCGGTTGAGTTTAACAGGTTTAAATTATGGTTTTGCAGGATATGCACACCTTGGTGTTTTTCAACAAAATTCAACTGGGGAAGGATTGAAATATTTGATTGCAGATTGAGACCTTGCCATTTGAGGTAAGCCTCTTTCAGTGTCCATAATTTCCAGAAAGAAATATCGGATGACTCGGGCTCTTGTTTTAGTTTTTTCAATTCCTCTTTGCTGAATATTTCAGGATTCAATCGGGCTTTTTTATTCACCGGCCTGACTTTTTCAACATCCACTCCGATTTCCCGGGTTGCTAGAGCCATCACCGAAAAGCCTTCGGTGTGGGAGAGGTTGTAGTAGATGGGAACAGGTGAAAAACTAGTTTGATGCTCAGGGGAGCATTCTAAAAATTCCACCTGTGGTTTGTGTTGGAAGTTTACCCTGATATTTACCGGAGGTACTTGAGTATAGAGGTTGAGTACATATTTCTGAAATATTTTCTGTGGAAAATATTTAATTTGGATTGCAGGAGGCAACTTTTTCATGGAGACAAGCTCCTCCCCACTTAACCACGCCGCTTTTTTATAGACATTGTTATATCTGGTCAGAACAGAGTTGTTCAACTGAAATTTCCACAGATGAATTTGAAGAGGGGATTCAAGAAGGGATGCGATATATCGGGAATTGCCGGAAGAATTACTCAAAATTGATGATGAAGAACAACCGCAATTAGTGGTTGTGAACGAAGTTTTCGAGGAAAGCAGTTAATTTCTGGACAGATTCAAGAGGGCAGGAGTTATAGATGGAAGCTCTGAGTCCGCCGACGGAACGATGTCCTTTGAGGCCGATGAAGCCGGCATCAGTTGCTTTTTTGATGATTACACTTTCGAGTTCCTGATTGTGTAGTCGAAAGGTCATGTTCATGTAAGAGCGATCTTCTTTTTTGGAAATTACCGGTTTGTAAAAATCGGAGTATTTGTCAAAAAGATCATTGAGCAAAGCTTGTTTCTTGAGATTGAGGGCGTACATTTTATCAAGTCCGCCGATTTCTTCTTCGAGCCATTTTAAAGTAAGATTCACCATATAAATAACAAAAGTAGAGGGAGTATTGTACATGGAGTTTTTCTTGTCATAAATGCGTAGATCAAGCATTTCACTGAGGCCATCGGGGATCCTCTCGAGAAGTTCTTTCTTGACTATGACCATAGCTGACCCTGAAGGACCGAGGTTTTTCTGAACACCACCATAGAGCATGCCAAACTTTGAAATATCAAGGGGTCTGGAAAAGAAGTCCGAGGAAGCATCAACAAAGAGAGGTGCCTTGGTTTGGGGGAATTTATGGAATTGACTGCCTGCGACAGTGTTGTTGGAAGTGATATGGACAAAGGCAGCATTGTCGTTGAATTCTAATTCGTCGACATTGGGAAGTTTGCTGTAGTTATATTCTTTGCCGCTCCAGACTACATCAGCTGTTCCTTTAGAACGGTTGACTTCTTTGATGGCTCTTTCGGACCAGCGTCCTGAGTCGATTAATTGGGCAACTGCGCCTTCAGGAACAAAGTCAAGAGCGTTGATAGCCATCATCATGCTGGCGCCGCCCTGGACAAAAAGAATGGAATAATCTTCAGGAATTTTATATAATCTTTTGGCTCTGGCAATAGTTTCAATTAGAACATCGTCAAAAGCTTTGGAACGGTGGCTTATTTCGGCCAGTCCAATTCCGGTTTCTTTGAATTCATAAAGGTCTTTTTGGGCTTGTTTTATTGCTGGTACAGGCATTACGGCTGGTCCTGCAAAAAAATTATGTTTTCTGGCCATCATTGAACTCCTTTCAATGTACTTCGTGAAAAAATTAATTCATTGCTTCCTTGATAGTTCAAAAAAAAATCTTTTTCAACCAAAATGGGCAAGTTCAAAAAGAAAAAAGCCCTTCCGGAAAAGTCAGTCAACTGTTGGAAGAAATT
>JAQICJ010000256.1 GCA_027858615.1 Deltaproteobacteria bacterium | reverse complement strand
GTAATAAAATAGTAAATCAGATTTCAGAGAAAAAAAATAATTTTTTTTAAAAAAAAAGTAAATATACACCAAAGAAAATTCGAAAATAAGGGCAACAAAACTATTTATCAATTTTTATTAATAATAATGATCAGTAAATTATATTTGAATTCTATTTTACTGGTTTGGAGGAATTATGAAAGTCAACAATGAAAAAAAATCGAATCTGCATCTGGGAGCTCCCGCAAAATCTTATAAAAAACGTAAGGGATTTGGAAACGTACTTAAAAAAACCAGACAGGCGTTGGGAACCGGACTGAGTTTTGCCGGGGCAATGGTGGGTTCTCCCATGTTGGCCGTTGCCTCGTCAAAACTTGCCGGAGTTGGGGGAGAAACAAATTCTACTTCGGATATAGCCCAATTACAAAAACAGAATCAGGATTTCAATCTGGATTTTTTGAAACTGCAGATGCAAATCCAAGGAGAAAACAGAAGATTTTCCACCTTGTCTAATGTGGAAAAATCAAAACACGATACAGCAAAATCCGTCATTAATAATATAAGAAGTTAAGCTGGCATGCATATTGCTCTAAAGTTTTGACCAGGAGGCCGAAATCATGGTACTAAAAGTAACAGAACTCAGTAATGAAAACAGAAACGTTGTTCTGGGCATTGTAAAAATGCTCAATATTCTCGGATC
This sequence comes from Deltaproteobacteria bacterium, assembly GCA_027858615.1. GTDB lineage: Bacteria > Myxococcota_A > Polyangia > HGW-17 > HGW-17 > JAQICJ01. Next base: position 2,460 of record JAQICJ010000256.1, on the reverse strand, counting down.
AATAGAAATTGAATCTGAGTATATCAATAAAAATCTGGTTTATATGGCACAGGCAGTTGAAAAAATGCTGAAGTTGACAGGAGAAGCCGGATGGAAGGACAAAAGTGATAAGATTAAGATATTGAATATGGCTGTCAGAGGGCTGGCCTACGACATCAAGGATATTTCTGCAAAAATATCAGAAGAGATCAACGAATTGGTAGCTTTTTCACATCAAGTTGAATTTGAATTACTTTTTATTTAGCAACCTTGAGTAGATATCGTTTATTTCGTCGTCCAACTTGTTGTTTTTTTTGCAGATAGCTTTTCGTTTTAACAATTCGGTCTGTTTGTTGAAATTCTCAATTTTTGCTTCACACAGAGCCAATTTATTTTGCAGGGATGCCAAGTTTTTTTCAAGTTCATTCTTTTTAGTTTCAAGGAGATAGGACTGAAAACTGACCTTGCCCAGTTTTTTGATGAGACCGCGCTGGTAGTTGTGTTTTTCCTTGAGCATCCAACCTGAATTGATATTTGGTTGCAAAGCTACCTTCTGGGCTTTTTCAATTTCATTTTCCAGCAGAGATCTGTTAACTGACAGAACCTGAAGTTGTTGAAAAAGACTGAGCAATTTGACTTGTTTGTTTTTGAGTTGATCTTGCAAGTTAAGCTTTTGCTTTTTTTGCAGAATTAAAGATCCGGAAAAAAGGGTGTTATTCTTCATCATTATCAAACCACTCCGTTAAAGTGTTAATAATTGCAAGGGCTTGTTTTTTGCTTGATATGTTGAAACTGGATTGTTTGCGGTATTCACCTCTGATTTTGCGAAATCTTACCAGCATAGCTTTTGGGGGTTTGTATTCTTCTGTTTTTTTGTTCATATCCTGGTATTTAAAAAGAATTGTACTCCAGGCTCCTTTGGACAGGATGGCTTTGGCCAGTTCTTTTCTGACCAGGCGTCCTTCTTCTTCGTAGTTGACCGTAAGTTCTTCAATGGCTTGAGACATGAGCTCTCCTTGATGAAAGAATATAAACCTTTGATTATATGGGTTTATGTTAAAAAGTATACAATAATTGGGAATCAGGGCTCAACGTTGGAGTAGAGAACTTCAAGATTCCAAGATATATGTTGTTAAAGTCGTTTTAGTCAATCCATGATAAAAATCAATACTTGACAAGAGAAATTACTTCGGGGGGATTTTCAAGTTCTTCCAGAGCTTTTCTGCCGGGGAGATCCTGCAATTCAACCACAAAAATAGCGGCAATGACTTGTGCTTCAAGCTGCTTGATCAGTTTACAGGTCGCTTTGGCTGTGCCACCTGTAGCCAGAAGGTCATCAACTATGACAACTTTGTCGCCTTTATGCAAAGCATCAGTATGGATTTCCAGTGTATCGGAACCATATTCCAGATCATAAGTTTCCTTGAAGGTCTGTCTGGGCAGTTTTCCGGGTTTCCGTACCAGCTCCAGAGGAAGACCGAGTTTATGAGCCAGAATGGAGCCGAAAAGGAAGCCGCGAGATTCAATCGCGACAACTCGATCCAGTTCATGCAGATTTAGGGCTTCCTCCATGGCTTCAATCACAGCTTTGAAGGAAACGGGATTGGAGATGAGAGTAGTTATGTCTCTGAAAATTATCCCTTTTTTGGGAAAATCAGGAATAGACTTGATGTTTTCCTTAATTATTTTGATTTTTTCCACAAATTACTCCTTGGTTTCAATTTATAATTTATTGTTTTTTCCTACCTGAAATCCATTCGAGAATCAAGACCACAGCTATACCAAGCAGCATCAAAGCTCCGGCCTTGAGCAGTATAAGATTAAAATCCGGAAGAATATTGCGGGTTTCCAGAGGGATTATCTTACCATCGATTATTTTTTGGTGGACGATTTCCTTGAAAGGCCAGATTTTTCTGATGGAACCGATCATGAAACCTGTGAGTACTGCCATGGTCAGGGAATGAAACTTCGAAAACATGTAACCGAGGATTCTGGCAATACTGACAAGTCCGATCATTGTGCCCAGATAGAAAAAGGAGAGGGTTTCCCAATCGAGGGATTTTACAGCCTCTAAAATACGTTGATACTGGCTGACCAAAACCAAAATAAAAGAACCGCTGATTCCCGGAAGTACCATGGCGATAATAGAAATAATCCCAGCAAAAATAGTAAACCACCAAGTATGGGGAGTAACTACGGGAATCATTCCCACCAGAAAATAGGTAGAAACAGAACTGATGATCAAGCCAGCGTAAATAATCGGGTTCCAGGTTTTAATTTCCCTTTTGACTACAAAAATTGAGGCCAGGATGAGGCCGAAAAAGAAAGACCAGACCATGATGGGAAATTGGTCGAGCAGGGAGGTGATTATTTTGGCCAGTGAAAAAACATATATAAAGACGGAGATCCGCAGCTGAACAAGTAGCAAAATCAGACGTACTAACCCCCCAACCACGAACGCTTCGACTACATCAAGGGCTC
>JAQICJ010000237.1 GCA_027858615.1 Deltaproteobacteria bacterium | reverse complement strand
GATTACTTCGGTTCAGCCTTGGGTGCTTTTCTCTTCGGATCATTTTTTCTCCCGGCCCTGGGTAAATTTTCTGTTTTCAGCGCTCTGGGTTTATCCCTTTTTCTTATCGGTATCTGCTTTTTTGTAAATTATGGTCTCAAGTCCAGAGTTGCACCTTTGCGAGCAAGATCTTTTCCATTTTTTCTTCCCCATTATATTGTAATTACCATCTTTGCAGCTTTTTTACTCTCTGGTACCTTTATTTCTCCTCAATCAAGAGAATCTCAATCAAAATTTACTGATATGAGAATAAAAAATCCTTTTCCCCACTATATTGTAAAAAATAACGATAAAACTCTCTATAAAATAAATAGTTTTGATCTTGATGAAACCAAAAATATCAAAGGTTATGCTGCTCCAATTGAGCTAGTTCTTACCTTTGATAAAAAGGGGGAAATTCTAAACCTCAACATAAAATCAAACAAGGAAACCCCTACTTTTATCAAAAAGATGGAAAGTTACCTGCTCAAATACAAAGGGCTTGAACCTGACAAAAATATCTATGGAGAAAATGGTATTGATACAGTTTCTGGAGCAACGATGAGTTCAACTGCTATCAAAAAAATTATATTCAGAATCAGAAAACTCTTTCTCTCTGATATCCTTAAAATATCGTCTACTGAATCAATTACTGAAGAAAAATCTGATTTATCCTATATTCCTGCACTGTTTGTTTGTTTGTTTTTTGTTTTCGCATTGATCAGTTTTTTCCTAGGATCTAATCTTTTAAGATTTCTAATTCTTGTTCTTTCGATTATTTTCCTCGGTTATAAATATAATTTAATGCTTTCCCTGGTTGATTTTGGTCTGTTTTATTCATCTACATTTTTTACTGCTTTTGCAAAAATTGTACTTTCTATCCTTATTCTTATGACCCTTCTACTTTTTTGTAACTTCTGGTGTGGATATATCTGTCCCCTTGGAGCTGTTCAGGAATTTATTCATACTATTCGCAGATTCTTGTGGAAACTTGTTTCCGGCAACAAAGAATATCACGAGTTATTGTGCTCCCAAAAAACTCATAAATCAACTCTACTCAAATATTTATCTTATACCCGTTATCTATTGCTGGCTGTCTCTTTATCCTTTTTTTCCCTGACTCTCTCTCAAAATTTTCTGGACTGGGATCCTCTTTCATATTTTTTCATGCTTGAACTGGCAACTTCAACTCAAAAATTAATTGCGCTTATTCTGGTTATATTTTCTATTTTTTCTTTCAGGCCCCATTGTTGCTACATCTGTCCTGCCGGAGCCCTCTTTTCTCTTTTCAACAAAATTACCCTCCTCAATAAATTCATTCCCATCCGCCTTTATAATAAATGTGATTTTGGTGTAAAATCCGCTAAAGATATTACCTGCATAGTTTGCAACCGCTGCACCTTAACAAAAAAACCAAAGAAAAATTCCAAAAAATTGCCTAATTGAACTTATTACCTATAATAATTTCTGCTACTATTTCTATTTGGAATCTTTTGTTTTTAATTAACCGGTTGCATCTTTTTTCAATTCCGGTTTTCTATTTAGTTCCCATCGCAGAATGGTTTTATTTGCTGAATAAAAAGTTTACCTCAGATGCGCAAAATAACTTCGCAGACATAGTTGATACTATTTCAAGAAGTTATGACAAAGCATATGAGGTAAAATGACTTGTTCAGGCAATGACTTTCCTTTTTGGGATGGGAACTAGTTAAACAGGTATATAATATGCTCATCTATATAATTACGCTTTTTTCTATTTTAAATCTCGCTCCAAACAAAAATTATAAAATCTTTTCTTCCAAAAAACATAAAAATCTTCCTGCTTACAAAGGTGTTTCCCCTCCAAAACCCAAAATACCTTCCATTGTACCCGCTCCGGGAAAATCATGCACTCTGGTTTGGCCTGGCTTCCAACAACGTCCAAAACATAATTATTCCCGTTTCTTTTTTCTTTTTACTTCTGAGATAAATCTGGAAACTTCCTATCTTCAAGTCAAAAAAATCAACTATCTTCGTCTTTCTCTGGCCAAATGCAATGCCTGGAAACAAAATGCCTGGAGAAATATCATTACTCATTTTTTCAAAACCCCGGTTGAAATGGTTTCCTTCAACATTGACAAAAAAAACAAGAAAATGACCATAGACATTGAATACAAAGACAAGATAATAAAACCCAAACTGACCAAATCATCATTTATGGGTTACTACCTGCTTATTTTGGAATTTCCCGATAAATAGTTCCTATCCCAAAAAGGAGAGCTTTATGTTCATCTTTGACGAAATAACAGTTGATTCAGGCTCAAGAGAAGAATTAATTGACATTACATCTAAAGTTAAATCTGCCATCAATTCAAATCAGATTAAAACTTCAGGAATTCTGCTTATTTCCTCCATGCATACAACTGCGGGAATTACTGTCAATGAATCTGCTGATCCTGCTGTCAAGAGCGATATCCGCAACTGGCTGCAGCGCTTAATACCACAACATAATTCCTTTAAACACATTGAAGGCAATTCAGACGCTCATCTTAAAACATCTCTCATCGGACCTTCTGTGCAGATTCCGATTATCGACGGCAAATTGATTCTGGGAACCTGGCAGGGCATATTCTTTTGTGAATTTGATGGTCCCAGAAAAAGAAAAGTAAAATTCACCTTCACTGGAGAATAGATTCATATTCTTTTAAACTCCCATTATCTATATGATATAATTTATTTTTTTCATCCTTAAAATCCACAAAATCTTCCAATAATTGTTTTTTTCCACTGAGTACGGTTATAAACTTTTGTGAATCATAAGTATTTAACAAGTTAAATACTCTCTCTAATGTTTCCCTGTCAAGTTCAGCTGAAATATCATCAAGCATAATCACGGGCAGGCGTTTTACTACTTTGCTGAAAAAGCCCAAATAAGCAAAATTAAAAGAAAAAGCTGCAATTTTCCTTTCTCCATGTGATAAAAAATGCTTTGAATCTATATTTTCAGCATAAAAGATAAAATCATCCCGATGAGGTCCATAATTAGTCCGTCCCATCCTCTTTTCCTGTTCATACTTTTGCTGATAAAATTTGAAACCTGCATCATTGTTATTAATGTCCAGTGATTTATCATAACGAAGAGAAAGTTCAATATTTTCTGGCTTTAATTGTTTCCATATTTTGCTGAACAGAGGCGAAAGCTCTTTTATGAATTGGGCACGTTTCAGCGTAATTTCATTAGCCAGGGGAACAAAATTTTTATCCAGAGACTTGATCAATCTGCTGTCATAATTGTCCCTTAAAAACAGATTCCTCCTTTTCAACAATTTCTTATATAAAATAAGTTTTTCATAATAATCACTTGCCAGGGAAAAAATAAACCTGTCCATTAATTTTCTTCTCACACCAGGAGAATCAACTACCATACCGGCTTCATCAGGGGAGAAAAAAATGCAATAACTGTTTTTAATGAATTCTTTTGCTTTTACTATCTGTTTGTCGATTTGCAGCTTTTTATTCCCTTCTTCATAACCAAGGATCTTTTCATATTTTTCTGTTGCATCTATCAACTGAGCTCTGATGAAAAAACTGCTTTCTTTATTATTAATCAAGGGCTTGAAATTTTTTCCCATTCTGAGAGGCTTAAGATTCAATAAAATATAAAGAGTTTCCAGCAAATTTGTTTTACCCTCTCCATTGTTTCCACTTATAACATTTGTTCCGGGGGCAGGTTGCCAATCTATCCTTTTGATGTTTCTGAAATTTCTTATTTTTAAATCTTTAATAACCATTTTACTTTTTTGGATTGAGTAAGAACTACAACCTGGAGGGAGAAATACCTGATTTTTTAATTATTTGCCATGAATTTTAGCTTTAACTGAAAACTTTATCAGCGTAAAAAAAAGTACACAACTCCACAATGGGAAGTTATTGGCTGTGGATGAAGAAGGGGAACTAAATATTGAGGGGCATGATAACAGCCATGAAGGATGTGTTGTCAATGGGCTTGATCAGTGCAGCTGCTTTATCTCCGCCAAAAGCCATGGTAAATTCAGATCCGTTGATTTTTGAAATAATCTGCTGCAAAAAGTTTATGTTGAAGGCTATTTGTATTGGATCGCCGTTGTAACTTACTTCCATTTCTTCATGGGAGGTACCCTTGTTGGTGTCTGTTCCTTCAAGGATAAGAGTATCTCCTTTTATGTTGAAAATAACACCAGATTCACTGCTCTCTGCGAGTAAGGAAACCCTTTTGAGAGAATCATGGAAAATATTTTTGGGTATAACCATGTTATTGCTTTCATATTTGGGTATAACCTGCTCATAAGGTGGAAATTTCGAATCGATTATTTTGATGGTAACTGTAGTTACCCCTGTTTTAACAGCAAATAATTTTTTTTCAGGAATAAAAGCAACTTTAAATTCTCCGGTAAACTCATCAGCAAGACGTTTTACCTCCTGAGCCCCGTTCTCGGGAATGATTATTCCGTTTTCAATTTCAAAATCTCCTTCATAACCAAATTCGGCAAAACTCAACCTGTGTCCATCTGTGGAAACGGCTGTGGCAATATTCTTTTTACACATGTAAAAAATACCAGTTAAATGCATTTTTGCTTCATCTTTGGATACACTGAATATTGTTTTGTCTATGCATTGACTGATTATTTCCGGTTCAAAATCGCTAAAAAGCTTGTTTTCTGGAATATAGATTTCAGGGAAATCCTCATCATTCATGGTATTAATTTCAAATTTTGATTTTTCACACTGCAAAATCAATTGGGTATCTTTAAGTTCAAAAGTAATATCCTGGTCCGGGAAACTTGAAATTAAACTGTACAGTATTTTTCCGGACACAATTATTGAGGCTGGTTCATAAACTTCTCCCTTTATTCTGGATAAAACTGAAGTTGATGTATCAGTAGCCTGAAAATTTATGGTATTATTTTCTTCAGCTTTGATTCTTATATTTGAGAGAATTGGATTTATGCTGGAGTTATTGGATGAAACTTTTTGTGGATGAAATAATCCTAAAATAATTGATGATTTATCTGCTTTAAACTTCATAACTTCTCCTTAATTTTGTGACATTACCCAAAATTAATCCTTTTTGAAAGTTATTTTTTTGATCTTTTTCTTTTTCATTTTTTACAAGAAGTTTTAACCAGATCTGTAAATTTCACTTGAATAACAGAACCAATTTTGCAGTTGTAATCTGATTATTTTTCAAGGAATTATAACAGAATAATTTTTCTGACTGAATAAGAAGTTTGCCTCAGATACAAGGAGTTTTATTGCATACGTCTTTGATATTATTTCAAGAAGTTACGACAAAGCAAATCAATCCACCTTCTTACTCAGTTAATAACCCCCATTCTGGGATGGAAACTATTTATGTTCAGGTTTATTTACTCTTATACTTTAATAAATTTAAAAGAAATCATCATCAGGCAGGTAGAAAAGTAGAAAAGTATTTTAAATATTTGTTTTTATTTATTTATTTAGATAGATAGAT
>JAQICJ010000172.1 GCA_027858615.1 Deltaproteobacteria bacterium | reverse complement strand
TCTCGATATGCTGGCCAAAGCCATGGAAATGGAAAAGAAAGGCAAAGATTATTACGATAAAGCTGTCAAAGACACCAAAAACGAAATGGGCAAAAAGATTTTCAAAATGTTGGGAGAAGATGAAACCAAGCACCAACAAAGAATCAAGGAAATTTACGACAAAATTTCCGGAGGTAATCCCTTTCCCGAAGATAAAGTAGTTAAAATCGAAGAAGAATTCAATCCAGATCGCCTCAAGCAGCTTTTTGTTGATATCACCAAAGAAAATAAAACCAAAATCAAAGCCGATCCCAACGATATTGAAGCTTTGAAAATGGGAATCAAATTTGAAGAAACTGCAGTTAATTATTATGAAAAATACTTGCCTGAAGCTAAAGATAAAATGGAAAAACGCTTCATCAAAGAGATGATATCCGAGGAAAAATCTCATCATAAAGCTCTCGTTGAAATGCATTACTATTTCACCGATCCCGAAGCCTGGATGATGGAAAGAGAAAGAGTTTCCCTTGACGGTGCCTGATTTTCAATTCCATTTCCCTCCCCCTGTACTGTTTTAAATCCTATTTAGTTCCCATCCCTTCTTTTTTAAATCCAAACCCTTAAAAATACCGGTGGGTCATTATATGACCCTGAGAACAATTATACTGTTCACTGAAAGAAATTATTTGTTTTATTCTAAAGCCGGTTCACCTTTTACAAGGGGAGCCCACTGTTTGATTTCACAATAATTTAAATTTTCCAAAGGAGTTAATTTAATGGATAATGATCACAATCAAAGAATTGAGGAATTTGAAGAACGTTTTCATCGGGGACAACTTTTAATAGATGCCCTGGGCGATTTAAACAACAGCAAAAAATTCCCTGAAGGGGTGGAAGCTGTCAAAATCTGGGCAAAAACCATGTCAGCCACACATTTGGGTGAAGATATCGTGGTAAATTCAAATGAATTCATGGCTGTTTTGGAAATGGCGATTGAAGTGGCCTACACCATAGGCAGCGAAATCGACCAGGAGGATTAAAAGGGGATTACAGGGGATTTAATAACTAGTTCCCGTCCCAGAAGTGGGGTTTTTGGATGGTGAATAAATTGGATTGAGATGCACAGAATAACTTTGAAGATATAGTTGCCGCTATATCAAGAAGTTATGACAAAGCAGATTAATCCAATTTCCGTTGCCAGACGGTGACATCCATTTTTGGGACGTGAACTAACTAGCTTGCCAGGTACAGGTATTGTGGCTGCATACCCAATTTCCCGGAATGGCAATATGAGGAAGAAGAGCACAGTCAGTTTCTACAGAGGAAGATTCACACCAGTTTTCAGGTTGACAACTACCTGCACCGTCAACAATGTTTTTGCAAAAAAGATCTTCAGCACACATTTCGGTGTCAGTACAAGAAGCACCTTGCTGACCATCTGATTGCTCAGGAGTACAGGTTCCGTAACAGGGAGCATAAGGATTGAAACATTGGGCGGGTTCGCAATATTCGCCTGTGGAACAATCTGCATCAATGTTGCAGGTTCCGGCAGGTATCTGGTGATAAACTGATACCGCATCAACCTTGAATCCCCAAGCAGTAACGGAATAATCAGAGGCCAGATTTACAACAACACTGTCTCCTTCAATTTCATTGGTCCAATAATCGGAAGCAGCTCCGGTAAGGCGAAAACTCTGCCCATATTGACCATCGGAAACAGTCAGGTAGTCATAACTGTATTCCAGGTCATAACTGGAAAAGTGAAGCTTGATTTTCTCAGCATCGGACCAGGAAAATTGCCAATCATTGGAGTAATAGTTGGGATAGGGATGGGGACTTTCCATATCAGCAACCATGAAAGTGCTCCAGGACCAGACCATTTCCGGCTCCTCAGGTTCGGAACATTCTTCTACACAGGTATTATCCTGACAGGACCACTGTCCTTGGCAATCGGGCTCTCCAAATTGCAAAGTGCAATCGCGATTAACCCGGCAGCTTCCTTCATAAATGCAAACCCCGGTGCCACCATGGGTATTTTGGGGAACGCCTGAACAAAAAAGTCCGTCATAACATTCAAAGCCAATGGAAGGGCCGCAATTTTCGCCATAGATGCTGATTCGTTCAGTTTGATGGCAAAAATCCCAGGTAATCAAGCCGCTGTCTGTATACCAGCCTTCGGATCTGCTGCCGATGGCATCACAAACAGGAGTGGAAGCACCAGAGCAGGCTTCGGCCTTGATCAATTCGCCGGTATCGGCCCAATACCAACCCTCTTGCCCTTCGGTTCTGCACACAGGACGATGATCTTCAGGTTCCTCGTTTTCAGTTATGTAAATGTAATGGTCTATTTTGATACCATAATCATCTATGGAATAATCACTCAAAAGTCTGATGCGGGCAAAATTGCCGGTAACCACAAAAGATTCTCCCGAATGATCTCCGGTTAAATTATGGATGAGATTGTCGTTTTTATCGTAAATCAGTACCCGGTCATAATAGTATTCTGTTTCGAGTCTGGTAAAGGGAATAACTATTCTGACAGCAGCCTCGGGAGCTGAAAGATTCCAGGATAGATCCCGATAATTTCCATAGGGATGCTCCGATTCAATCAGGCGGGGAACCTCATGTTCGGTTATTACCATTCGGTAAGTTTGAATATCATGGGCAGGAATTTCATTTCCGGGGGTGCAGGAAAATAAAAGCAACTGCAAAATCAAAATAACTGAAGTTGTAAATAATTGTTTCATAACTATCTCCATAAAATACTACTATTGGTTACATATAAATAGTTCCTGTCCCAAAAATGGATATCATCGCCTGACGACGGAATTTTACCTCATCTGCTTTGTCGTAACTTCTTGAAATAGTAGTGGCTATATCTGCGAAGTTATTCCGCGCATCTGAGGCAAACTTCTTTCCCAAGCCAAAAATACCACTTCCGGGACAGGAACTAGATACATTGAATTGAAATGTAAGGATTCGGGGCTGAATTTAAACAATTAACCAATCTTGTCAACCCCTGTTTTACTATTTTTTTATCCTTTATTTTCAAATAGTTATAGCTCTTTACTCTGAAATCACCGGAGCACTGGCTCGAGATAAATTTTCAAAAAAATCCCCATTGCTATTCCCTGCTTTTTGCTTTGATAAACCAGACTTTGATTATCAATCCGTCTTTGACCTGATAAATTGCGGTGGCGTGAACTTTCTTC
>JAQICJ010000168.1 GCA_027858615.1 Deltaproteobacteria bacterium | reverse complement strand
GATTAAATTGAAATCTGGTCCACTTCTTAATAAAATAATAAATCGAGTAAATTCTGATAAAGATGAGGGAGATATAGCATATTTTTATTCTCTTAGTCTTGAATTTGAGTATATAACCAAACTTACTGTATTAGGAGTATTATCGTGTTTACAAGAAGATATTGACCGCAATAGATATTCGGCTGAATACAATTTGGTTCGTTCAAATTCTATTGGGAAATGGGTTGATGTATTAAATTCTACCTTAACTGGTCCAGCTTCACAATTCTTTATTTCATCCACAACTCATATTTATCAAGATTTAACAAAGAGAGTAAAATCCGAAGACTGGCGATACAAAGCTTTCTCCTTATTACATAAAGTGGCAAAAATACTTGGGATCAAAAAAAATATTGGAAACAAAGTTGCATTGCGTAATTATTTTGAAGTTGGAGTTGCAATCCGAAATCGCACTCGTGGGCATGGGGCGATAACAACTGAACAATGTACTACGATTTGCCCTTTACTTAAAGAATCTATCAATCTTGTTTTGGAAAATCTAAAATTATTTCAACATGACTGGGCACACCTTCATCAAAATCTTTCTAAAAAATACAGGGTTTCTAAACTGCTTGGAAAATGCAATGATTTTGAATATCTTAAAAGTTCAAAAAGTGAATCTTTTTGCAATGGTGTTTTCATAAATATTAAAAAAATAATTAAAGTGCCTCTTTTATTCACAAAAGTCGGTATACCTGATATATTTTTACCAAATGGAAAGTTTAAAGGCAAAGAATTTGAAACCTTATCATATTTTTCCAATGAAGTTGATCGAAGAGATGGAACTAATTGGTCAAAACCACCAGGAAGGCTCCCGGAAAGCCATACAGAAGGTAAAAATTCTCTGTATATATTGGGGGAATCTTTCACTAATCTTCCAGAAGCACCAAAAGGTTATATTTCACGTTATGATATTGAAAAACAACTTAGAGACGAGCTTCTAAGAGTGGACGGTCATCCAATTATCACATTAACAGGTCCTGGAGGTATTGGGAAGACAACATTAGCATTAGAGGTAATTAAGAAATTAACAAAAAAAAATTGTCCCTACGAAGTTATCCTTTGGATGAGTTCTAGAGATATTGATTTATTAGATACAGGGCCAAAACCAGTTACTCCTAAAGTCGTAAATAAAAAGACAATTTCAAAAGCAGTAGTTACACTTCTAGGACCTTCAGAAGAGAAAGAAAAAGATTTTGATTCAGAGCTGTATTTTCAAAATATCCTGTCTAAAGGAGCTACAGGAGAAACTTTAATTGTTATGGATAATTTCGAGACTGTTGAAAGCCCTTCTGATATTTTTAGTTGGATTGATACATATATTAGGTTGCCAAACAAGGTTTTGATTACTACAAGATTCAGAGATTTTCATGCAGATTTCCCCATTAAAGTAGGTGGAATGAAAGAGGATGAGGCAAAAAAACTAATCATGCAAGAAGTTAATAGATTAGGTATTGAGGAATACATGAATTTAGAGTATAAAAAACTATTAATAATTGAATCCGATGGTCATCCTTATGTAATGAAGATACTTCTCGGCCAAGTAGCTAAAAATCGAAAAGCAATTCGACCAAAAAGAATAGTAGCAGGGGCAGATCAAATATTGGTTACATTATTTGAAAGAACTTATGAAGCTTTAAGCCCACCAGCACAAAGAGTATTTTTACTATTATCTAGTTGGAGAGTATTTGTTCCAGCAATTGCAGTTGAAGCTGTAGCTTTAAGACCAGAGAATGAGAGATTTGATGTACAAAGTGCACTAGATGAACTTAGAAGATTTTCTCTAACAGAAGAAGTTTTTTCCACTGATAATCAAATATTTGTTGGGATACCACTTGCTGCAGCAAGTTTTGGAAGAAAGAAATTAAAAGCTAGTCGTTTTAAAATAGCTGTTGAAAAAGATCGAAAATTATTAATGTGTTTTGGAGCTGGAGATAAAGAGTCTCCTCGTCATGGAGTAATGCCAAGGATTAACCAATTAGTTAAGAAGGCCGCAAGAAATGCACATGACGATCCAAAAAATCTTGAAGAATTTATACCAATTTTTGAATTTCTAGCATCGAAAATATCTAAAGTTAATTTGAAAATTGCAAGATTGTTCGATGAGATAAATGATGGTAAAAATTCCAAAAAAACAATCATAAAATATATTCGACGATACTTAGAAAGTGATGATACAAGTGAAAGAGAAGATTCTTGGTTTTGGCTTGCCGATCTTTATCATGATATTAATGATGCCGTTGGTGAGGTACATGCATTAGGAGAAATTGTATTGCTTCAATATACCACTCCAGAAAAAATGGGTAGTGTAGCTAACAGAATTAACAATAGTATACGTGAATTGAAAAACAGGGGAGTTGAAGAGTCTTGGTCAGATGAAGTAGGCCAAATGATAGAAAGAGTTGCAGAAAAAATGAGAAAATATGTAGATGACTTAGATGCAACTGATTGTTCACGTTTAGCTTGGTTATATCTCAATATTAGCAAAGAAGATGAAGCAAGAGAAATTGCTATTAAAGGAAGAACCAAGGATGAAAACAATGAACATTGTTTAAAACTCGTAGAAAGACTAAATTAATGGTATTTAATAATAATATTAAATAATTAAAACCTATTTTTAAACAAAGTAAATAAGAAAAGCTATTTTGGGAAGTTTGATTGCAATAAAGGAATTTAACTGGAGTTCCAAATTTAATCCAATATAAAATCTGGCCATTAGGTTCAGCAGGAATGTGTAACTTAAAATATTACAGTAGTTGAGGCTCCAAGAGGACAAAATGGGAAACTACACATCTTTACTGATATTCTGGCAATTCTGATTTTTGCTACTGTTTGTGGGTGTGAGAACGCTGAAAAAAATCCATGTGGGGAGAAATAGAAGAACCCTGGTTAAGAAAATATCTCACGCTACCCAATGGGATTCCTTCTCATGATAAGTTTTTGAGAGCATTATCAAGAATGAATCCTGTTTCATTCAGAACAGCTTTTTTGTCTTGGGCTGGCGAACTATTTGAGATGATGGGTCTGAAAGGACAAATTTCCATTGATGGTAAATTTCTGGAAGGAGCTAATAAATCTCCATATGGAAGAACTCCGGTTCACAATGGTTATGATAATCAACAAATACAAAAGAAACGGAACTCGGACGCTACTTGTTTTTTGATGTTGTTACCTGAACGGTATATGGGATGGGTTAAAGACAATCGGGGTCTGAATTATCTGTGTGTCCGTCAAAATCGTTATCTTTGCCATCTGTGCAATCTTCTTCATTGAGGGGGAAACCTTTGCAACTGATTATGGTTGAGATTCCCAAGAGTGGATTTTCTTTACGGGAAATTATAATCTCGGCACCCCGTGAAGGTGCATGATTAGAACCTATATCGCAAATTTCGTTGTAGATAATGTGATAACATGGTTCTTCCAGACCATCCCATATTTTGGGTGGATGACCATCTCCGTCAGGACCTGAATCTGCAGCACAAAGTTCAATGTCGTTAACTAAACCATCGGCGTGATTGATCTCCTCAATTGAGCAAATTGGTTCACAGGTTTCCCTTTCTGGTGAGTGAAGCTCGGTAATTGGAGTCAAGCCATTAGCAGCTGCAGGATCGGGGCAGCCTAAAATTGGAGTTGGGAGACACTGCTTATTTTCCATCAACATAATTTTGTTACCCAAACCTTCAAGAGCCGGGGAATAGTCTTCGTTGCAGACAGATGTAAAGGCCCAACTCATGTCGTCTTCGGAAGTAACAAAAGTCTCAACAAATTCCTTGATTCTGACAGCAGGAACAGCTCCTTCTTCGCTTTCTCCGGGAGCATAACAAGAAAAACCGAGTTTTGGTTCTATGCCTGTGTTTATTTTTACTGTAAGTGTTTGTTCATAAGGACCGGCAATAGCACCGATGATAATCTTATGGGGATCATAATAGTCGGTCAGGAGATTGGTATATCTTGAAATGGGGTACAGTAAGGTGCTGGCGTCATCGGTTGTACGGGATTGGCAATTATGCATGGTCATGGAGCCACCTGGTGGTTGACGATTCCAGATTTCATCGCATTTGATACCAAATTCGGTACAACGAAATGAACTTAGAGGACCAAGGGAGGAACTGACATCGCCTCCTGGTTCAAAAAGATTACCGGTAGTAGAAGAACAATCGTCTTCGTCAGTGATAAAGAAGATGGCTACATAAGCATTTTCTCTGAAAAATCCGTAGTTTTCGACATTGTTTTCGGTAAAAGCGCGGTAAAGAGCTTCTAGAGGCTGCTCAAAACCACAACCACTAACTCCCAGATCGGCTGTACAGGAGAAGACTTCTTCCAGAGTTTCGCCTTCGTAATTGCGGCAACGGGGGCAACCGTTTTCGTCATCATAAAGAATAAGGCCACTGGGTTCCCCCTCGATTTGGCAATTGGATTCTACGCAACTGTGGTCAATACATACTCTGGTGTCGTTGTCGTCTATTTGGATATTGCAATTTTTGGCTGCCACATCGACGATGTAATTTTGTCCGACGGGATTGGTACAGGCATTGTTTTCACCCTTGAGTATTTTACCATTGTCACCATCGGGGGTGGAACAACTAGGAAGATTATGGGGGAGAGTTCCAAGGTCGGTGGAGATAACACCAATGTGAACATTGGGAAGACCACTGGAGGAGTTTTTGAGAACACTCATCAAACTATCAAAGTTGTTTCTTAGTTGAGTCTGTTTTTGTTCCATGGAAAGAGAGTTATCAATGACAAAAAGCAAATCAACAACCGGAACAACATTTATAGACCCACTTGGGGGATACGGCAATGTCCAATCATAATTCGTATTGTTGATATTATTATTGTTTTTTCCTTCATCGTCATTACAACCAGCATAAATCAGAAATAGAATTGTAAAAAGTACCCAGGCATATTTTTTCAGCATAAAAACCTCCAAACAGTTATTTAGTTGAGTTCCCAGAATGGCGGTTATTATCTGGGAACTACTTATCCGCGCATCTGAGGCAAATTTCTTCCCCAGCCAAAAACACCACTTTTGGGATGGCAACTATTTAGTTGAGTTCAAAATTTAAAATGGATGTAATCTTCTGGCGACGGAATTTTACCTAATCTGCTTTGTCATAACTTCTAGAAATATTGGTGGCTATGTTGGCGAAGTTACTGCGCGCATCTGAAACAAATTTCTTCCCCAGTCAATAACCTCCATTCTGGGACGGGAACTATCCAGATAGAATCTGTAACTGAACTGAAAGGGAAAGAAGTAATTCGTTCAGAAATAAGATATTAAATAAGTTCCCGTAAATTAACTGCTGAGCAAGCGATTGAGACGACAAGAGGGCACTGGTCTGTAGAAAATCAATTGCACTGGGTGCTAGATTTCACCTTCAAAGAAGATGCTTGCAAGATTTCTAAGGAAAATGCAGCGGAGTACATTTCAGGAATACGCCATTTTGCTTTAAATATTTTTAAATCACACAAAAGCAAAAAGAGATTAAGCATAAGCATGAGAAGACGCAAATGTGATTGGGACAAGGATTTCAGAATTAAAGTGCTTGGATCAATTCTGGCATAACCTTTCTTGCGATTGCCCTGACCAAAAAAGCCTCTTTTTTATTTTTGGGCCGTGATAAATGCGGGTTTAAGAGAAGATTTTTCAAATAATACTTGAATTATTAATGAAAATACTGTAATGATTTCAGTGGACAATATTTAGGAGATGATAAAAGAAGTTTATAAGGATCCGCATAATCATTGTTCGGATGCGAAAATACTGAGCATCTGAGAAAAATTTTTTTATAAGTATTTATCTAATTTGAGGGAATTGAGCATGCTAACGCTGTCCGAATATCAAGCATTAATTGAACAAGCACCCATCCTAATCTGGAGGGCCAATAAAGATTCTCTTTGTGACTATTTTAATGAGCGCTGGCTCGCATTCAGAGGCCGTACGATGGAGCAAGAGCTCGGAAATGGTTGGGCAAAAGGGGTGCACCCTGAGGACCTTGATAGGTGTCTCAAAATTTTTCAAGATAGTTTTAAAAAGCAGGAGATCTTCGAGATGGAGTATCGCCTAATGCGATATGATGGAATCTATCGGTGGATATTTGATAGAGGAGTTCCATTTTATAAAGATAACGGAGAATTTGCAGGCTATATCGGCAGCTGTATTGATGTGACTGAAAGAGTCGACGCGCAGGCAGCGTTACAATTTAAATTAGAAGAAGAACTCCGTGTACTCAAAGGAATTATTCCGATTTGTATGTATTGCAAAGAAATCAGAGACGACAAAGGATCTTGGAACCAACTTGAAAAATATATTATGGAACATACCGAGGCTGAATTTAGCCACGGCATTTGCGAAAAGTGTTTAAAAAAACATCACCCAGAAAAATATTACCCAGAAGAAACAGATTAAGATTCATGGTGTTCGCTGAACCAGGCGGTTCACTTGTCCGCGCGCAAGCGAGAGCAAGCTCATCCTGATCGAATCGTTGACCTTCGACACCGAACAAAGCCTTGCACCACTACAGAATGACCGCGCGAAAGCGGTCATTCTGAGGGTGAAAACAACATTAGCCCAAGGAATCAAAAATGAAAATGGACTTTCGCATTTTAATATCAGGCTTACTTTTTTTAATTTTGGGCTGTGCATCTGCACGAATATCGATCAATGATAAAGAAATATTCATGGAGTCGCCTAAAATAGTAGTAAAAGAGGATAGGTATTTCTTGAAATTCCGATATGCTGAAAGTCCTAAGTTTGTCTTTTATGCAATGACGTGGTCAAAGATACAGGGCAATAAATTAATATTTTATATGCCATGCACTTCTAGCAGTGGTAATTTAAGAGGTGTCGTACAATATGAAGAGATCGTGTCACCTGACAAAATTGATTTAATTAAAAAACAATCAGTTTATTGGGAAAATCCAGAAAATAAATTAATAAAACTTGTAGTTGGTGAGATGGAAGAAAGCCTTGATGTAATTAAGAGCCGTATCCGAACTCATTAGGGCTAACAATGCAATCAAGGTGATTGGCTGGTTTTTCTTGCCGATTGAAATTCAGCAATATCAATTAACCCGCCAACCCCTTATCGCCAGCGTTAGGCATTATTCGCTATAACATATTTTTCTATTCAAAATAATTATTCAGAAAGTGTTTTTGTTTACATTCAGATACCTTACTACCTTGAAAAATAACAATATATTTGTGTTTAAGCCATATTACATATGTTATAAAAAAATACAAATTCACAACTCAAAAACATGGAAGCCTTTATATTCCCTTGCCAGGAGACCCAGAACCAAATTATATAATATCAAGATTTATAGGTAAATTGGCTCTTGAAATATTAGCTTACAAATTAGTTGATAAACTTTGGTTGGAACGATGAAATAGTTAATAAACCAGAGCTTGATGAACTTAGAAATTATGTTCGGAGAGGCAAACCAGGATTTATCTGGCCCATCCACACCAGAAGAATTTATGCCGCCGATCATCAATTCTCTGATGAATTAAATCCAAATTGCCAAGTCTTACATGAATGGGATATATTATTTATCCCTGCTGATGAACTGCAGAATATTGGTGTATATTAAGCAATTATAGCTATTCTTGGAGTCGAATATGCAATTAATTTAAGAGATCCAGAGCTAAAAAGTTATGAGCAATGGCTTGACAAGCATAATTATGTAAACTACTTATATTCAAATGTAAATGCCTAACCCGGCGCTGAACT
This sequence comes from Deltaproteobacteria bacterium, assembly GCA_027858615.1. Taxonomy (GTDB): domain Bacteria; phylum Myxococcota_A; class Polyangia; order HGW-17; family HGW-17; genus JAQICJ01. Next base: position 2,570 of record JAQICJ010000168.1, on the reverse strand, counting down.
CGGACGCAAAAGGGTTGCGGTTAGCTTAGCGTTATATGAAGGAAAATAAAATGAAAAAAAAGAATTGTTGGGAAGTTAGAGAATGTGGGAGAGAACAAGGTGGCAAGAATGTTGAAGCGCTTGGTCAATGCCCTGCGACATTGCATAATGAATATGATGCTGTTAATGGGGGCAAACATTGTGGTAGGTTTTGTTGGGCTGTTGCGGGAACTTATTGTAAGGGAGAAGTACAAGGTATATATTCAAAAAAGATTTTTGACTGTATGAAATGTGAATTTTTTAAGCAGGTTGAGAAAGAAGAAGGTCAAGATTATATATTTTCTCCTCAAAAAGCTATAATTATGCGAGAAATGGAAGAAAAAAAAAAAAAATAAAAACACATAACGACGCCATTCACTCAGATGGGCAGGGTCTTGGCGTTTTTAACGTTTTTCAACTATTTTGTGTATAATTGCCTTTTCAAAGGGCCGTTCACCCTGCCCACTGGTGATGGCGGGCGTTATGTGTATGACAATAAAAGGAACATTATGAAATATGAATGGAGAAAAAAAGAAAAAGGAATCTACTTACCACCAAATAAGCCTGTGATAATTGATATTCCAAGTTATAAATATTACACAATAAACGGAAACGGGAATCCAAACAGTTCATTTTTCGGAGAGTGTATTGAGGCATTGTATGCCACTTCATACGCAATTAGGATGTCGTACAAGAAAGGTTTAGAACCTGAAAATTTTTATGAATATACGGTGTACCCACTGGAAGGCATTTGGGATATTTCTGAAAAGGCAAAACAATCATTTAACGGAACAATAGATAAAAACGAACTTGTCTTTAATCTGATGATTCGGCAGCCTGACTTTGTAACCCATGAATACGCTGCACAAGCAAAAGAATGGGCTGCAAAGAAAAAATCCAATCCTCTTATTGAAAAACTCAAATTCAACGAATTGTCTGATGGGAAATGCGTACAAATGATGCATGTAGGGAGTTATGACAACGAGCAGGAATCATTTGATATTATGAAAGATTTCTGTTCAAAAAATAATTTAAAACGAAAATCGAAACAGCATAAAGAAATATATATTTCTGACCCAAGAAAAGTAGTTCCAGAAAAATTAAAAACGGTTCTTCGTTTTGAAGTTGAATAAATAAATCATATAACATTTTGCTGCAGGGGTGCCCAAAAAGCGCGCGCCCTTGAGCAAGGCGTTATGTGTGTTGAATCCCACATTAGATTGTTGAATTTTATGGAGTAATTTTCATAATGTTTTAAAATTGTGGTTGAGAATTTAGCCCAAAAACCCCACTTCTAATATTTCCGGGGGTAAAAGAAAAGCAAATGCAATTATGATGGGAATTTCAGGATTAAATGCTTGAGTCAATTCAGTATAATTTTTCAACTATTGCCCTGGACAATTACTCTGATATCAAGGGATATTTTCTGGATAGTTTTTCCCAAACATTGTAAGCTTTTTTTTGTTTTTACAGGTTAATTTCTGGAAATTGGAGCATTGTCTATCATTGTTTGTTGAGAAAAAGGAGATTTATATGTTTGTGTTCAACAGAAAAATTTTGTTGAAGATGGTGTTATTTTTTTACCTGGTTTTAATATCATGTAATGGAGGTGGGGAAAAAAATAATACTGACAAAACTACACCAGACTCTGTGCCCAAATTGCCTGTATCACGCAATCAATTGCAAAAATCACATTATGAGCCTTTTTTCTTTGATAAAAACAAAAAGTTGCAGCCATTTCTTGAAGAATTTGAATTGAAGTTGTTATTCGAAGATGCTTCTGATGAGTTAGAAAATTTATTTCGTTATTATTACACAAAAGTAGAGGGTTCTCTGCCAAGAAGGCATGCTTATTACGATCCTTCTTCGGTGATAAAATATCGTGAGAAATTTGGGTTGCACAGCCAGATTAAAAGCTTTGTTCCTGTGGGTATGCAGAATATTTTGCTCAAAACCAAAGTAAAGGGAGATATTCTTCTTGCATTCAAAAAGCACAAGGAACAACCTCTCTATAAAAAGACATCTCTCTCTAAAAACAGCAGCGAATTTTCAAAAATCCAGAAAAAAATTTCAAGTGGGAACAACAGCTTGAATCATAAATTTGGATTTATGAACTTGAATCATTTTGCCAATGCGAAAAAGTCGGTCACAGTGAAGAAATACAATAGAAAGTCGGGTACCGCGAAGAAATACATTAAAAAGCCCGTAATAAACAGTGTTTATGCGGACAAAAGCAAGGAAATCAATTTTGATGTATTATCTCATATGGCCAAAGAAGATGGTTATTTGCTTTTTAGAATAAAAAGTAAAAAGGAATTTATCGAGAATCTGAAAAAAGGGGTTATGGGTAAATTTAAAGCCGAGAAGTGGGGGGGAGTATTTTTGTCGAACCATAAAAACAAACAAGAAATATTTCTCTACCAGAAAGGCAATTTGTGTCTTCTCAGTTATAATATGGATAATATTCAATATTATCATGCAGCACTTACCACACATCTGTACAGCCAAGACCAAATAACATTTTTTAATATTAATACCAGAAAACTAACAAC
>JAQICJ010000156.1 GCA_027858615.1 Deltaproteobacteria bacterium | reverse complement strand
GTTTCTTTGATCTCAATGTGGATCTTTTTGCCTGCAATCTTGCTGACAAGATTTTCTACAAGTTTTTTGTAACGATCTTCAAAAAAAGTTGAAGTATAGGAATTGGGACTGGTGAGTACAAGCTTTTCTTCCTCAAGTTTCAATGGTTTCAGAGGTTGAATCCACAGACCGTAGTTGATGGGAGAAATTTCTTTTTCAATGGGTTTTCTAATATTTTTCCAGATTTTTTGTATGTTCATTTATGGATTGTTGATCTTTTATATTGTGAATCCTGTTTAGGAGAATCGAATTATGCAAAAACAGGATTTGGTTTTTTAAAATATGACCAGATAACTTTTCGCTTTCGACAATTATAGATCAACCTGCACTTAAGATCAGCCATTTTAAAAAAGTTGGAGTCTGGAAAACATTTAAAAGGAGAATTGAAAACATTAAAATTGCCTAGAAAAACAGTAAAAAAAATTAGTTAGAAAAATATTTTCAAAATATCGGGATGGGGTTTATACTTTCATAAAATTTGATCATTTTTGTTTTATTTTTGCTCGAAAGCAGGTCTTATGTTTTTTAGAAATATTCTGATTCTTGTTTTTGTAAATCTTTTCTTGAACTTCACCCCTTTTATATCTGTTGCTGGTTTTTTTGGGACCATTCAAAGCGCGCAAGCCACAGATAATAAAGGTGAAAGTAGTGTAATCCCTCTTGCTTCCAAGGGGAAATGTCGCAAGGGATACAAACGCCATAAAAGCGGCAGATGTGTCAAAATCACGTGTCCCAAAAATCAGGCAAGAGCCAAAAATGGCCATTGTTATTGCAAACTTGGCTACAAGTGGGGTAACAAAAAAAGAACCTATTGTGTGCGTCGCAAATGTCTCAAATATCAGATCCGGGGATCTGATCAAAGGTGCATATGTTCTAAAAAGTCTAGATTATCAAAGAATAAGAAGTATTGTGTTCTTAAAAACTGCTCCGGGGGCAAAAAGCGTGATCCCAAAACAGATAAATGTGTTTATCCGCCTTGTCCCAAAAAAAAGATCCGGCCTGAGGGCAAATCTTATTGCGTCCACCTCAAATGTCCCCTGGGAAACACAAGAGACAAACAATCCAAAAAATGTACTCCCCGTAATTGCGGTTCAGGAAAACGTCTTGCCACCAACAAGAAGTATTGTGTTCTTAAAAACTGCCCCCGGGGTAAGAAACGTGAGCCCAAAACAGATAAATGTGAATACCCTCCTTGTTCTGAGGACAAAATTCGTCCAGTGGGCAAATCCTATTGTGTACCTCGAAAATGTGCCTGGGGCATGAAGAGGGCCAAGTCAGGCAGATGTGTCTGCAAATCCGGATATAAAAAGAGTAAGGCTGTGCCCTACTGTATTCCTCGCAAATGTGGAAAAAAAGCTTATAGAGCTTCAGATCTCAAGTGTTATAGTTGCCCGTCGGGCAAATATCGTCCTTTTGCTAGATTGATTCGATGTGTTTCCCAAAAATGTCCCCGAGGAGCTGTGCGCAACAAAAAAGACTGGACCTGTAACTGTCCTGATAAAACCAGGCTCAGCAAAGATGGAAAGCGATGTGTTCCCTCCGGTTGTCCCAAAGGACATGTTCGCAACCAACAGGAATTGTGTGTTTGTCGCCGGGGATATCGCCAGGCTGAGGGCAAAGATTATTGTGTGCGCAAAGATTGTGGGAAGACTCATTTGCGGGGCAAGGATCAGCGTTGCCAAAAATGTCCCCGAGGCAAATACAGACCCGAGGGCAGCAGCAAGTGTTTTTGGGAACCCTGTCCTAAAGGCAAAAGAAGAGGCCAGGACGGGAAGTGTCACGGCAGGGCAAGGTGCAGTGAGCGGGAGAAATTATCCAGCGATGGAACTTATTGTGTTAAAAAATTCTGTTCTTCGGGAACTAAAAGGGATGCTGTTACCGAGCGCTGTGTGTTTGTTAATAAAAGCGGCAAAAAATGTAAAAGTGCTCATCACGTTGGCAGAGGAGGAACCTGTGTACCTGATGAATGTTCCCGGGGCAGGGTGAGAAATTCAAAGGGGATCTGTTATGTAAAACGTTGCCCCCCCGGTTACAAAAAGGTTAACACCAGATGTGTATCCCAAAAATGCCCTCCTGGCACCAAGCGCAGTAAAAGGTGGAAATCCTGCATAAACATCAAAAGTTATTGTCCTCGGGGAACCTTTATGAATCCCTGGGGGAAATGTATTCCCATACCTTGTTATAAAAAATAGGAGTAGTTTTTGTGGACATTCTCATAGTTTATTACAGCAAACACGGAGCGACCGCAAAATTTGCCCAAATGATCGCATCTCGGTTGAAAAATGCTAGTTTGTGCAACTTGAGGGTTGAGCCCGAGCCGATTTTAACTGAATACAAGCAGGTGGTGCTGGGTAGTTCAATATATATGGGCAAATTCAGCAAAAAAATCAGAAAATTCATTAAAAGCAGGGAAGAGGAATTACTCAAAAAAGATCTTTATCTCTTTGCTATTGGAGGATTGGTTGATAAATATCTGGATGCTGTCAATCACAGTTTACCGGCAAAATTGTTGGATAAAGCCCACCTTTGTGTATATGGAGGTTATGCTTATTATTTTAAAAAGATGAATTGGATAGAAAAATTGGTCGCAAAAATGACCGGAGTAAAAAAATCCATTGAAAGTTTAAGGGAAGAGCAAGTAGAAGTGTTAGCCGAAGCTGTTTTGCAAGAGAAAAACTAAAGAGAACGGGCGATCCCGTTCTTGAGCCAGGAAGATTTCTACTTCCTGCATTCAGAAGATTATTATGAAATTTACTGGTAAATAAAGGGCGGCTGCAATTGACAGGCCAACAATCCCTGCGCTCAGTGCCCCGATCCAGATATAGTTTTTAACTTTGTCATCAACTATAACGTAAACTGCTTTTATTTGAGTTTGGTGAAATTGCAGAGTTATTTTATCGGATCCCCTTTCAGTTCTGCCCGTAACTGTATAGATATTCTTGTGTTTTTTAATCAGCAGGGGTTTTCTGAGAACATTGGTGCTTCCGTTTTTTTTTACCAATTTGAGTTTTAGCCAGTTTTTCAAAAAAGTCTCACTGCCATCTGTGTGCTTGATGATTATCGGTGAGGTTTTAATGAAGTGCTTGCCTCTGATGTAACCTGATTCCCCTTTTTTTTGTTTTCCTTGTGGAAAAACCTGATTAAAATTGCCGAGGCTTTGAGGGTGGATTGGTATTTGTTTGGTGCACCCATTCAGAAAAATAAACAGAGAGGTTGAAAGCAAAAATAATTTCATCGGTTTGGATTTAATTGGAAAAATCATGCACAGAAGGGAAACGGAAAATTACCAGGGAAGCTTTATCGAAAGGACCCTGTCCAAACAGCTCGTTTTCAAAAGTTCCGGAAAAATGAATGGTGTCATTTTGATTGATAGCCAAGGAGGATCCATTGTCATTCCCGGAATTGCCCCAATTTTTTGACCAGAGAACATTGCCGGAAGAATCAGTTTTCAGGATAAAAATATCACTCTGACCGTTGTGCTGGGAACCATTGAGGTTGCCTGCGGTTATACCGGTAATATAAATTTCTCCTGCAGAATTGACGGCAACATCAGTGGCTGTATCATAATCTGGACTGCCCCAGGTTTTTGACCAGAGTCTTTCCCCATCCAGATCCATGACAATCAAAAAAGCGTCGTTGATGCCAAATAATTCGTTTTCATCCAGGGCGTTGTCAGTGGCTCCTACCAGATAAAGCTGGTCCCCGGAAATTGTCAGATTAAAACCTTCAAGTTCTTCGGGCACATTTTTTGCCCAGACAATTTCACCAGAACTGTCAATTTTATAAATTCTGGCATAGTGATAAATCATATCAACTCTCATCTTGGAAAGCAGATAGATGTTGTTGTCAGCATCCAAAACAACTTTGACTGCTTCTTCGTTGTTTTCAGTTCCATATTGTTTTGCCCATAGTTGATTGCCTGAGGTATCATATTTGAATAAATACAGATCATCAGACCCCAGGGATTCGTAAGAAGAAAATGTGCCTCCCTGTAGTAGCAGTGAGATAGATATTATCTTCTGTATCAACTGCCACCCCTTTAGCTTGATCATAATCAGATTCATTGGAATTCAATTGGCGAGTCCACAGCCTGCTGCCGTCGTTACTGACTTTAAGGAGAAAAATGTCACTATCGTAAGTGTTAGTACATTCAGTGTCGGCAAAACAGCCTGTGGTGTGACCAGTAATATAGATGTCACCATTTGAATCCAGCGCCTGATCCCAGGGAAAAACCTGGGAATCGTCGTAATGTTGATAGATTTTGAACCATTCAATATTTCCGGTATAGGCAAGCTTTTGCACTTTGATGGAAGCATGTTCTCCGCTATCTTCATTATTGGGCATATATATTATAGAACTGACCAGGAGATTATTGTTTGAATCAACATTGATTTTGCTTTCTTGATAAGTGCCATCATGAATATTACCGGGAAGGAGATGGTAGATGCAATTGTCAGTTTCACGAGTACACTCTTCGCTGCAACTGATAATTCCGCTAAAGTAGCCTGCTTTGCCACAGGTCATGTTTTCACCTATGAGCTCGCCATCACAAGGTTCGAACTCGGGTTGGAGCTCGCTGTCTCCACACAATCCCGAACAATCGGAATAATCCAATTGACATTCATCATTGCAAACAACTGTACCTGAATAAAATCCTTCATCTTCGCAACTGGTATTTCCAATTTGTGACCCGTCACATTCTTCTTCATAAAGAGGATCAATCTGGTTATCTCCACACCTTTTTTCACAATTGCTGGTATCGAAGGTGCAATTACTTTTGCAACCCAAAGTGCCTTCATAAAAACCCAGAGAATTGCAACTTTGATTATTGATGTTTTGAGAATCGCATTCTTCGCCTATATCGATAACGGAATTGCCACAAAGATTGCTGTTTTTAGTATCGGAAGAACAGGAAAAGGATAGAAAAGCAACAGCGGCCAAGAAAAGTAAAAGTGATTTGTTCATGTAAATATTCCTGTGTTTTCCGGTTGTAATTCCCTTGTTGAATTTTTGTAAAATGACCAGACAAATTACTAACAGTCTGAGATAAATCTACATTCTTCACAGTGTATTAGATTTGGATATTGAATAATTTGTAGTTCTTATTTTAAATCATGTCAATAATTTTTGTTATAAATGGCAACTGTTTTTCCAAAATCATGGGAAAATTTGAAAAAAATTAAATTTATTCAAAGAAAGGGGTTGACACCTGTATTCTGTGGTGGTACAAACCATTTGCTTTTAGGATTTACAAAAATTAATCATTAAGGGCTTTCGACAATAAAGAGCTGCCTTTATCGTCGGAGTTATTATTCAAGCAGTTTATTTTTTTTGTTGCATGGTTTATTACAAGTCATGCTGTTTTTTTTGCATGTTCCGTTTTACGACATGCTGTTTTTTTCGCACGGCCACTGTCGCTGTGCAGTTTGAAAGGTTCAATGATGAACATTTACGTTGGAAATTTATCGTACACTACTAATGAAGAAGAACTCAAACAGGCTTTTGAAGCTCATGGCTCTGTAGACTCAGCCAAAATTATCACCGATCGTGGAACTGGTCGTTCCAAAGGCTTTGGCTTTATCGAAATGCCCGAAAATGACGAAGCTCAGAACGCCATAAACGGTCTTAACGGTACTGATCTTGGTGGTCGCACCATCAACGTTAACGAAGCCCGTCCCCGTCCCCCCAGAAAAGATCGTGGCCGCTGGTAAGCCTTTTGGTTTAACCAAGTCTCCTCTTCATTTTCACTTCCCTTTTCCTTAGAACTTTTTCTTTTCTTATTCTTCCCCCTTGATAACCAATAGTTCTGTAAAAACCAAGAGATAACTCCATTTTGGAACGAGAATTGTCTGCAAAGTTACTTCCTGCATCTAAAGCAAACTGCTTTGCCTGGTCAAACACCCATCCCTACTGCTGGATTTTTTTTAAGTCATCTAGTATTTTTTTGCAGGTTGGTGGAACATTCCTTTTATTTTTTTGAGGAGTTGGTTGATTTTTACCGGGGAAAGATTTTGTTTGGCGGCAGTTTGTCTAAGAGCCCAAGTCTTTGGTTTGTCGGTTCTCATGTTTTCAGCTTTTTTTCTGAATCTGGAAAATTCCTTTATGGTTTGGAGTTCTTGTTGGTTGAGTTTTTTCCAACTGCGATGAGAGGGACGATAGCGAAAATACTTGGTTTGTCCTTTTTTCGTTCCCTTCCAGTTGAGTCCGTCTCTAGAGATCATTAACTCAGCAAAAATTCCTCCTTCTGTCCTGAATCCTCTGGTCCAGAATCTCAATCTGATAATTTTGGCACCTGTTTTTGTCATCAGGTAATAGCCCAACTTGTATCCTCTGCTTTTGAGAATATTCTCATCCAGCCTGAGGCTGGCATCTACTTCTGCCAAAGCTCTTTCTCGTTTTTTTGTGCTGAGATTGACAATTTTCCAGACATCTTTAGTGTTCTTTTTGAGAACACTGGAGCTCCCCATATG
>JAQICJ010000114.1 GCA_027858615.1 Deltaproteobacteria bacterium | reverse complement strand
CAGTATGTTCATCTACAATCTCACCCTGAAAACTTGAACTTTTTCAAAAAATAATTACAAAAATACTAAAATTTTACAAAAACACTTGACGGAATATTCCAACTGGACTATATAATATAAGTGATAATTTAATGGCGATTTCAAATTGCCATTTAGATTATTTTGTATCTAAATCACTCGAAAGGGACAAACACCATTTCAAACAGTCCCAATATGCGGACTATCATCTATTATAAACCCCAACTTGTTGACCCTTTCCTATCACAAAGCATCACACACCAGCTTCGATTCCTTTTGAGTGTTGATATTCCCTTAAGGTTAGAGTTGGGGTTTCCTTCCTCTTAAAAAACGATATACTGATTATATGACAAAAATAATCAAAATTAAAGATTGTTTTCACGGTAAAAGGATAGAAAAAATTTTAAAAGCTAATTTCCCCAATATTTCCAATCGGGAATGGAAGATTAGCCTCGATAAAAAACATATCACCCTCTCCGATAACTCTCCTGTCAACTGGGGAGATCGTTATGCAGTTGGAACTGAAATAAAGATCATCAAGCTGCCTCCCCAAAATAACAATTGGCTTCCCCTTGAAAATAAAATGAATAAAATCAAAATTATCGCTGAAAATGAATTTTGGCTTGTTTTGGATAAACCATCTGGTATGCATTCTCTCCCCTTAGCTTCTTCCGATAATGAAAATGCTGCAAGTTATCTGCGTTATCTGCGGCCAGAAATAGTGGAAAAGGCTGATCCACCTGCGGAAGGAGGAATAGTAAACCGGCTGGATTATTGGACTTCCGGTTTGCTGGTAGCGGCAAAAACTCCCCAACTTTACATAAAATTGAGAGGATGCCTTTCCAATCACCGCTTGGAAAAAGAATATATCGCCCTGGTTAATGGCAAGGCACCTCAAAAAAGGCAATGGCTCCATGGGAAAGTTGCAGGAACAGAAAAAGACAGAACAATTTTTACTCCCGGTGAAGGCGGTAAAGGAAAAAGAGCCATTTCCCTGCTGGAAAACCTTGATTATAACCGGGGCATCTCCCTGGTAAAACTTACCACCAGATTTGGTTGCCGACACCAGATTCGAGTACAATTACAAAGCCTGAATATCCCCATCATGGGTGATGTAAAATATGGAGCTGAGTCTCTTGCTTTTCCAGGCTTTTTTCTCTGGGCTCGCAAAATCACAATCCCGGTCAATCCTGAACAAAAAAGAAGCAAAAAATCAACTCTGAGTAGCACTCACCTCCCTGCAAACTGGATTGATTTATTAAAAAAAACCGGATTCAAACCCCACTTCCCCCACCTAAAATCGTTTTAGTCAGTTCCCATCCCAGAATGGGTTTTTTTGACTGAATGAGAAGTTTGCCTCAGATGCGAGGAGTAACTTCGCAGATATAGCCACTACTATTTCAAGAAGTTATGACAAAGCAGATGAGGTAAAATTCCGCATTCAGGCGATTACCTTCCTTTTTGGGATGGGAACTAAATAGTTCCCGTCCCAGAATGGGGGTTTTTGACTGAATGAGAAGTTTGCCTCAGATGCGAGGAGTAACTTCGCAGACATAGTTGACACTATTTCAAGAAGTTATGACAAAGCAGATGAGGTAAAATTCCGCATTCAGGCGATTACCTTCCTTTTTGGGATGGGAACTAATAATTGAAGATTTAACCTGAAAGAGCCTGATTAAATCTTTGACAATAATTTCTCTCAGATCTACATTGCCTTTGATTTTCAAACTTGAACTATTACTACCCATGCATGGAGTTATTTATGTCTGATCTGCTTCTTGGATCACTAATTGCTTTGGGCGCTTATACATCAATTGTATTCATTGTACTTTATAATCGTAAAATTATAGAAACCATCTGCGATAAAGAATTAACACAAATGCGAGCTATTAAGAGCGAATTAAAAATGAAAAAATGCGATTCCGAAGCAAAACAAGCAAAAAAACTCTGATTAAAAATTCCCAATCTCATCTTGGGTTGCTCTTTTTACAATTAATATTCAATAATTATAAGTTGAACCAAACATTCTACCTAAATGGGCTGGCTGGGTAAGAAATTGGATTAAGATGGGAAACAGTTATTTGAACCAATTATTTCAATTATTTCAGGTATAAATTTTTATGGAAAAACCTCAACTTGATAGATCCCTGTCCCTGTTTTCCCTTATAATGATGGGAATGGGAATGATGATTGGCGCCGGTGTTTTTGTTGCATCAGGCATATCAATTTCAAAAGGTGGTAGCGGAGCAGTAATTATTGCCTTTAGCATTAATGGTCTCATCGCCTTATTTACTGCCATGAGTTACGCTGAACTTTCATCAGCTATCCCCAGAGCTGGAGGTCCTTACAATTGGGCGTCCTTTGGATTGGGTAAATTCACCGGTTTTCTCACCGGTTGGATGGAATGGCTCGCGGCAATAGTGGCCGGCAGCCTCTATGCCATAACTTTTGCTCTTTATACAGTCAAATTTTCCAACGAAGCCTTTTCTCTCGGACTTACACCTGAAATATACAGTTTTACGGTGAAAACTGTTGCCTTTCTCATTGCTCTTGTTTTCATCTACATAAATTATCGAGGGGCCTCGGAAACCGGTGCTGCTGCTGTTATCATGGCAGCTGGCCAAATGATTACCCTGGGGGTAATCTGTATTGCCGCTCTGATTACTGTCATCAGAGAGCCAAACAGAGTCAATAATTTCCAGAATTTTCTCCCGGCAGGATGGGATAAAATCCTGGTTGCAATGGGACTTACCTATGTTGCATTTGAAGGTTTCGAAGTAATCTGTCAGGCGGGAGACGAAGCTATCGATCCCGAAAAAAATATCCCCAAAGCTCTTTTTTATTCTCTGCTTGCAGTAGTAACAGTGTACATTCTTCTTTCCCTGGCTATGACCATTGGAGTGGAAGGTGGTAACCCCATGGCCTTTTTCAGCCAGGGCAATGATCCTTCAGTGAGATTTTCCGATTCAGTCATGAACCTCATTCCTTATGGAGGCCTGATTGTTACTATTGCCGTAATTTTTTCGGCCACTTCTGCTCTCAACTCCACTATTTATTCCGCCACCAGGATCAGTTTTGCCCTGGGAAGAGATCAATATCTTCCCCCTGTTTTTGCCTCAATAGTTGAGAAAACAAGAATTCCCGGTTTTGCACTACTGATCACATCAATAATTCTCCTCCTGATAGCTCTGACCATGCCTATTGAGCATGTAGCCGCTGCCGCCAGTATTCTTTTTATTTTTGTATTCATGATCGGTAATATTGCCGTGATCAAAATAAGAAAAGACTTCAGCGACAAATTGAAATACGGCTATATCATGCCTTTCTTCCCTTATCTCACCCTTATTGCCATCGGTTTTCAATTTATAATGATCTTCAAACTTTTTGAAGAAAGCTCTTGGACAGGCCCTATCGTTTTCAGTTGGCTCAGTCTGGGAGCAATTGTCTTTTTACTCTATTCCAAAAGCAGAGCAAATCCGGATACTCTTCAGGAAAAATTACTTGAAGTCAAACACCTCGGTTATTCCACAAATTTCAAAGTACTTGTTCCCATTGCCAATCCTCACAATATTCCGGCTCTGCTTACCCATGCCATAAAAATCGCAGAAAAACAGGATGGGGAAATAATTTTATTCAACTATATTCACGTCCCGGATCAATCTCCCATGGAAGTAGGACGCAACTATCTCAAATCCAGTCGCAAAACCATAGTGCTGGCGGAAAACTTTGCAAACAATCGGGTTCCTGTAAGTTCCATCATCAAATATGGTCGTCATTTTTATAAAAGTGTCATGAACACAATCCGTGATTACGAGGTTGATCTGCTGATTATGGGTTGGCGCGGAACTTCCCATTCTTATTTTTCCCTCGGCAGCAAATTGAATCCCATTCTGGAAAATGTAAACTGTGATTCAATGGTTATAAAAATGAAAGAGTTTAAAGAAGAAGAAAAAGTTGAAGATAAACAAATTAGCAATATCCTCATTCCTTCAGGTGGTGGTTCCCAGGTTCAAACCAAACTTGCCATCAGACTCGCCTCCTTGCTTATGACCAAGGAGGGGGAAATTAAACTATTCACCCTGAAATCGCAGGATCAAAAAAACCTGCAACAACAGATAACTCAATTCACTGAATTTGCAGAAACAAACAATATACCCCTGGTTACTGAAATAGTTCCTTTGGCAGATATCAGCAAAACTATTTCAGACGAATACAACAACAATGACTATGATCTGCTGATTCTGGGGGCTTCCAGAGGAAGCCTGCTTAATAAAACCGCTTTCGGAGTCATTCCTGAAAATGTCGCTAAAAACACACAAAAACCGGTAATGATGGTTAAATCACCCCACGGGGTAAAATCTTTCGTGAATCGATGGCTTGGCAAATAGAATATCTTCCCGGATTACTTGGTTTAATGGGCATTTTTTTCTTTGCTCTGGTTGAATTAACCCAACTTCTCTCCATTAAAACCTTTTCTAACCGCAAAGAACTCTTTTCCATGTTCATGATTGGATTTGCCGGAATCAACTGGCTCTTTGCTGCTTGTGACCGCTTTGTGCTGCAATGGACTTTAATACCTTTACCTCTGGGAATACAAATATCGGGAACCTTGCTGTTTTATGGGGGAGTTCTCATCCGCTTTTTTGCCTTCAAAGATCTGGGCAAATTCTATAATATCGCCATTTCCATTGAAGACGATCACCAATTGATAAAAACAGGTCTGTACAAACATATCCGCCATCCCCTTTATCTGGGAACCTTGCTTCTTTTTCTTGGATTTCCTATTGCCATGAGCAGTTTAGGAGCCACAGCCGGATTTGTTTTTACCGGTCTCCCCGTTATTTATTATCGGATAAAAATTGAAGAAAAAATACTTATTGCCCACTTTGGCCAAAAATATCTGGATTACAAAAAAACCACCGGAGCTCTTTTTCCATGGTTCTAGGAAACTATCCAGTTTCCTATTCCAGTCCGTACTTTTTTATTTTACGATAGAGGGTGACCCGGTGAATACCCAATTCTTCGGCGGTTCTGGTTTTGTTGCCATGATTTCTATTGAGTGCCGCAACTATTCGATCCCGCTCACTTTCAAGAACTCTGGCAGATTCTCCCGCATCCAGATCACAGCGATCACTGTGAATAGTACCCTTTTTACCGAGAATTTCAGGAGGAAGATCGTTTTTGGTAATTACATCTCCTGAAGCTAGAGCGACCCCATACTCCAGTACATTCAACAATTCCCTGACATTGCCCGGCCAGGAATATTCTCTTAAAATTCCGATAACTTCCGGAGCAAGGGAAATATTCGATTTGTTGTGTTTGCTGGAGGTTTCCTCGAGGAGAGTAATAGCCAGCAAAGGAATATCTTCACGGCGTTCGCGCAATGGAGGAACTTCAATAGGTATAACCTTGACTCTGAAATATAGATCTTCACGGAAATTACCCTGATTCACTTCTTCCTTGAGATTTCTATTGGTAGCGGTAATAATGCGAATATCCGCCTTGCTGATCTTGCTTTCCCCTACTCTCTGATATTCGTGCTCCTGCAGGAAACGCAAAAGCTTCGACTGCAAAGAAAAGGGAAGTTCACCAATTTCATCAAGAAAAAGAGTCCCTCCCTTTGCCATCTCTATACTTCCAGCTCTGTCCCTGGTGGCTCCGGTAAAAGCTCCTTTAACATGGCCGAAAAGTTCACTTTCCAGCAACTGCTCGGGAAGAGCTGCGCAATTGATGGCCTGGAAAGGTCCTTTGGACCGTTCTGAAATTGTGTGAACAGCCCGGGCAATCATTTCTTTCCCGGTGCCAGATTCCCCGGTGATTAAAACTGTTACATCAGTAGTTGCCACCTGCTTGATAACCTGGAAAATCCTTCGCATGGGATAACTGCGACCGATAATTCCAAAAAAATCATCATTGTCCTGAATTTTGATCATGGAAGGACGACGATCTTCAATTAATAACAAAGATCCCATCCGTTCGCCTCTTCTAGTTTTTAGGGGAATAGCCATTTCGGTCACAGGACATCGATTACCTGCAGGAGTGTTTATTTCTGTACTTTTGACAATGGAGTCGGTTTTGCCCTCCTCCAGTTCGAGTGCCAGACAACCATGCTGACAATAATGATTTTTAATAATTTCGTAACAAGGTCTGCCAATGGCTTCATTTGCACTGCATCCCGTGATGAATTCAGCTCTGGGTGAAAAGGAAGTGATAATTCTGTCCTGATCAATCGAAATTACCCCTTCTTTCATGGAACGCAAAATCGAGTTGTGGAGATTTGTCTGTTTTTCGAGGTTGGAACACCATTCAGAACGATCAGATTCCAGAAAAATCACGAAATAGTAATCGGAAGGAACAGGTTCCAATTCCAGCAATCTGACCCTGACCATGGTTCCATCTTGCTTGATGATCTCAAGAAAATTATCTGAAATTTTAGCTTCTTTACCCAAAAATGATTTCTCCAGGGCCCGTTCAGATTCATACCCTGTAATCAAAGCAGGGATTTCGCCCCAGTGGAGAATCCTGGTTTTATTTTTGATGATAACAACCATTTGACTGAATTGCTCCAGCAAACGGGATGCGATTTCATTTTCCTTGAAAAGTTTATTCATTGTTATAATTCAGTAGTGCAACCGGCTCAAAAATATTTGTAGATCTTAAAAACAATATAGGGCCAGAAAAAAGCCAGTTTATTCATGCCTTTGTCAAATTTAGCCTCCAGCCTGTAATCTTTGGACATTCCCTCGCCGGTTTTTGCTCCCATTGAGAAAACCGCCCAATTATCTTTAGCCAGATTGGACATGTATTTTATAGTTTTTTGCAATTCACTGTTCAAAGTGGAATTCTTTTTGATTTGGCCATATGACACGAGAGTTTTTGTAAACAGCATGGTGGAACGAAAGAAGTTGATTCCGCCTACAGAAGAAGGGGTAAAACCAGTGGTAATATTTTTGGCTATGTTAATGGATTTTCCTGGTTTCCACAGACGCTTTATTTCCTTTTTCCAGGTTTTTCCCCCGGCAAAATAGATATTGTTGCCTTTTTGAAGGAAAACTATTCTGATCTTTTTACCAAAAAGATTTTGGGCAAATTCTTTAAGCTTTTTATCACTTCTTGTGGAGACATTTATGTTTTTCCAATTTACATTGAGACTAAATTCAAAACCTCTGCTGCCACGATATCTTCTGTTTCTGACTTTGGTTTTCAAAATTTTAGCAATTTCTTTTAATTCCTTTTTGTCTTTTGATGGAAGCCATTTGGCTATCCCGGCAGGATCAGTCATCTGCAGAAAACCTTTGAGATTTTTGTTGAATTCATTGGCCTTAGCCTTGCTGGAAGTTGCAAAAACTCCGCCCAAAGCAAGATTTTTGCCAGCATAGTGGATAGAAGAAGCCATGCCCTGGTCATAATTATCCATGATTTTGATAACTCTGCTCAGCAAAGTAACCACCTTGCCCAAAGCTCTGGATTTGGAATTGTTAAGCTTTGAATAACCTGATAATTTACTGATCAGAGGTTTAATCTGCCGGGTCAGGATAGTAAAATCTGTTTTGTCTACACAGTATGAGATAGAATTTAAAGGAATATACTTATACAGAGGGGAAAGATCTTTTTTAGTCAGGGCCTCTTCAATTAATTTGCGCTGGTTGAAATTCTTTATTCCCTTATTTGGGAATTCGAAATCTGCACTTAAAAGGTATTTATCACCAGTCTCCTTGTGGACTTTGATATCAAGTTCGCGGGCATGTTTGAAAAAATCAAAGAACCGGACAAAGGAACGAGGCAAGTTTAATTCACGAGAAAATTCCCGGATATTCGGACCTAAAGCCTCGGTTACCTTGCGGATCTTCATGGCCAGCCAGGTGTCATTGTTAAATTTCTTGTCATAATTGCGCAGGACAGCAAAATAAATTTGAAGATCCTTGAACCTGGAGGTCAGCATAAAATCGGAACCCTGATTGAAAACAAAAATATCAGGTCGGTTCTTTTGGGATACTCTGGAGGATATCACCCCTTTGAAACTGAGAATTCCTCCCCAACTTCTTTCATCATAAATACCAAACTCTCCCCTGGCCAGTCTCTCCTGAAATTTAGCCGGATCGAGAGCTGTAAAATATACATAAACTCTTTTATTGTCATTAGAGGAAAATTTGGAGTCAGCTACAAGTAGCCTCTTTTTAATTCTGATTGATTCTACAATTTTTCTGAGATTGTAAGGAACAAATTCCCTGACCATTTCCTGAAATTTGAACCCCTTTTTGAACAAATTTCCCATCTGGGCAGCAATCATCTTTATTTTGTTCATCCCCTGCAGACTCAATTTGCTATAATCTATCTTGAAATTAAAGAAGTCCTCAACCTCCTTTTCCGGAGAATTGAGCATGACCTGCATTGAAATCTTTTGCTGAAATTCTTTGATTGCTTCAACTTCCACCTTCTGGATCTCATATTTCCTGACTGCAACTTTTTCCTGACTTTTATCAATGCTGTCCTTCCGGGAATCAGGCAAAACGGGAGGTGTTGTTTCACCATCTTCATCTGCACCTTTTTTGCTGCAACCTGAAATTGAAAAAATAATTAAGAATAGAATAATTTTAAATTTCATCAGTTTCCTCCAATTTTGTTGATAACACCTTGTCCACTAAGTTTAACCAACATTTTTAATAAAGTAAAATATTGGGAAGAATGATAGTCTTTCCTTCTCAAAATAGCAAGAAGAAGCATTGACCAATACATGCGCTTTAGGCTTGACATTTGGAAAAGAGTATTTACAATTTTTATCCGATCTGTTAGTTTATAACAGATACTAAGTTTTAATGAGTTTAAACTAGCCAGATTAAATTGATTTGAGTTTTTTTTGCTTATGGCTCACTCAAAGAAAAACAGTTAAAGTTATGTCAGATACCTTTTGCCCGACAAATTTGGTCATTCAGCGAAAGAACAGGCAATTTAATCCAAGAGTATATTAATATACAGCATTGATACGGGAACTAACTAACTAACTAACTAACTACATTATTTTTTAAGGATTAATATGGATTTACAACAATTTTTCGAAAAATTAGCTCTGGTTGGAGTAGAATGGGTCGTTTGGCTGATTGTCTTTCTTTCAACCATCTCCATTGCGGTAATGGTTGAAAGAATCATTGCCATGTACAAAGCAACTCGCATAAACAATGAAGATGTCAACAAAAAACTGAAATCATATCTGGATAAAAATCAGATTACAAAAGCCGAATCTTTCTTGGAAAAACAGGACCATGTGGAAACCAGAGTGGCTTTGGCCGGACTACGGGAATACAAAAAAGGTCCTGACAGTGCCGAAGAAATGATGTTGTCCCAGCGAGCCACTGAAAAACAAAACCTCGAAAAATATCTCACCTTTTTGGGCACAGTAGGAAATAACGCTCCTTTTCTGGGATTATTCGGTACGGTAACCGGAATAATCAAGGCTTTTCATGCCCTGGCCATCACCGCCACTCCCGAACTGAAAACTCTGATGTTCGGTGTAGCAGAAGCTCTGGTAACAACTGCCCTGGGTCTTATTGTGGCGATTCCAGCTGTTCTTGCCAACAATGCCTTCAGGCGCCAGGTTTCCAATATCATGACCAAAACTGAAAATTCAGCCCGCATTGTCATGGCTTTTTTAAAGTCAGATCCAAACTACCAGCCTCCTGTTGACAACAAAAAAGAAGAAGTGGTCCAAGCTTCTAAAAAACAGAAAGTTGAAACAGATGAATAACTGGAATGATAACAACGATGAAAATTCACAAACATCAGAAGAAATAAATGTTACTCCTCTGGTTGACACAGCTCTGGTACTGCTGCTGGTTTTCATGGTTGCAACTCCAGTAATCATGAATCAGGCCATAAAAGTAAAATTGCCAAAGGTCGCCAACAGCAAGTCGGTCAAATTTACCACAGTAGCCTTGACCCTCAAAAAAGACGATAAACTTTTCCTCAACGGAAAAGAACTTAAATTCAACGAACTGCGAACTAAAGTGAGCAAACTTATTGAAAGAGAAAAAGAAAAAGCCAAGAGGGAAAACAACCAAAACAAGGTTCAGGCAATAATCTCAGCTGATAAAGATGTTCCCCACGGTAAAGTAATGCACCTGGTTGATGTTATCAAAGATGTTGGAATAGAAGAATTTGCCTATAATATCAAGAAAGTAACTGAAGTTCCACCCAGCCCCTGAAAGGAGAGCTCTGATGAATAACAAATTATCATGGGCCATCGGGGGTTCAATTCTGCTTCATATTCTGGCTTATATTTTTCTGCTTAATGTTGATGCAGAATACAAAAATACAAAAAAAGACTGGACTGTCTACAAAAAGAAGGAAGAAAAAGTTAAATTTAAACCGAAAAAGAAGAAAAAGAAGAAAAAAGAAAAGAAGAAAAAACCCGAACCCAAGAAGAAAACAATCAAAAAGAAGAAAGTCGTCAAAAAGAGAAAAACCAAGCCAAAGCCAAAACCCCAACAAAAAACCCAACAAAAGCTTGATCTTACCGCCGGTCTTGACGCCAACTCTTTCGGAGGATCCGGCATTTCCATCCCCGTGGGCACAACCATGGCCGACCCAAATGCTCCCAAAGAAAAGAAAATAGTCGTCAAAAAACCAGAAAAAAAAGTAGAGAAAAAGAAAGAACCGGTGAAACGCAAACCGGCTACTTTGAAACGCTGCCTAAACCGCTCAATGTACCACGTTTTTCCTACACAAAAAAAGCCAGGGAACAGGGGATTCAAGGTAAAATCCGCCTGCGGGTTACAATAGGAAAAACCGGTAAGGTCTTTAAAGTAAAAGTCTTGAAAGGACTGGGATACGGCTTGGACAAACTTGCGGTCAAGGCTTTGAAACAAGCCAAATTCAAACCCGCTTACAACTCTTACGGCAAACCCATGGTACATACCATTATTTACAAATATATTTTTGTAATGGAGGACAACTGATGTTTTTGTCCAATCTAATCAACCCTGAATCAGGTTTCTTCAACTCTAAACTGTCAATTTTGATTTCCACAAATCTTTTCTTGGCCGGATTGCTGGTATTCTCTTTTTCCATGATTCAACCGGCCAATTCCCAAAATCCAAAAAATAAGAGTGATAAAACAGAAAAAAAGAAGACTGAAACAGAAAAAAAGAAGA
>JAQICJ010000067.1 GCA_027858615.1 Deltaproteobacteria bacterium | reverse complement strand
CAGTGTGTCTGGTGCCTTTTTGGATTGATTCAAAAACGAAAACCATAGTGATGGGCTCAATGAAAATGGTGATACGTTGATCAGTTTCTACCTCATTGAAAAATCCAACCATAGTAGTTTCGTGACCATAATTTTCACTGCCGGGATTCCAGCCGAGGGCCCAAACTCCATTGGGAACAGCTTCAATGACGGAATCACATTCCCACCAATCTTTTATTTGGGCGGGATCCAGCAATGCTTTGTATACATATTCGCTTTTTGATTTGATGTAAACTACTTTGGAAATGTCCATGCTCAACTCCAACTTGAGAGTTAGAAAATAACTATTTTGGAAAAAGGCAGTTCTTTGAAGTATTTTGGTAAAATAATAAAAACAGGGGGTTGGGTGTTTCCCCGGAAATAGAAGCAGAAAAGTTAAATCAGCTTCAATTATACTAAATTCAACTGAACTGAAAACCAGATCAAAAACCATAATAATATTTGAAAAAAAAAGCAAAGAAAAAAAATTAATGATGTGGGAGGTGGAACTAAATTATGGTTCAAGATCGGGAAAAAAACTGTAAGCTTCGATTTGGGAAAGGAGAAAATCAAGTTTGAGCTTGCTGCCTGTGCATTTTTCAATTAATTTCGACCATTCGTGTTTTTTGCCGTGGTGAAAAAGTTTATCCTTGAGGAAATTGCCTACCAGAGAGCCCGATGCATTTGGAGTACCTGGAGGGAGGTGGGGGGAAAACCAGTCCAGAGAGAATTTGCCAAGGTGTTTTTTATGGATAGAATGGATAGTATTGTCAAGTTGGGCTGAAAAAATGAGTCCCAGCAGATAATTGTGGTAATATACAGGATTTGAAATGATATGGATTTTAGCCAGATAATCGCATTTATCTTCTCGATCAGGGGGGGGGTTGATCAATTGGATTTTTTGTACAAGCTCCCACCAGAGATTTTGCCAGTTTTGACCCGTTCCCTGGTAAATGTTTTTCTCAAAGTTGAAAACAACAAGAGCCCAGCGAATAAAAATCAATTTTTGAGCCCAGTTCAAATTATCAAGCCGCGGTTGCTCGATTTGAGTTGGGGCAGCAGAAAAGGAAAAATCCGGTTGGATTTGACTGAGAAGGTTCTGATTGAAAGCAAAGTTTTGCATCCACAAAGCTGTGCCTTCTGTGATGAAATTGTGAGCGTGGGTTTTCAGCAGCCAGGGAAGGTTGGTGTCGATACAATCAAAATAGATGGCGTGAGCAAATTCATGCAGGATAGTCTCTAGCCAGGAAAAGTTCTTCTGAAGACTGGTAAGAATCCTGATAGAACCTTTTCGATCAATATCCATGCAGAAAGCAGGAGAAGTTTTCCCCGGTTTTTCATAGAAGTCGCTGTTTTCATAAATCCGATCAAGATTGAAATTTAAGCTTTCCAGGAATTTTTTAACCGGGTAAAGGGGGTTTTTGCGGATAAGATTGTCAAAATCAATGGTAATAGCTTGGGGCAGTTCCTGAAAAAAAAGGTCGCCATAATGCCAGGGCATCAATTTTGAAGCTTTGATGGAAAACCGCGATGCCAGTTTTTTATCGATGGTTTTTTTCATGGACTGATAAAAAGAATTTGTAGAGGTTTGTAAATTATCCATCAAATTGCAGACAGTTTCGGGATCAAGTTCATTGCAAAGGAGCTTCATTTCGAAGAAGTTTTTAAAACCGGCTTCACGAGCCGAGCGGTTGCGCAGGGTAACCAGTCGGGCAAAATCATCTGGTCCCACCACAATGCCTCTGTTTTTACTGAGCTCCCACAATTTTTGCTTTTTGTCAGGATTCAACTCATGCTTTAGTACGGAAATAATTCTCTTGTGGCTTAAACTGATCAATTTAGTGTTCTTTTTGAATTCAGGCCTGTAATTATTGTAACGATATTCAAGTTGACTACTCAGTTTGATTATTTCTTTTTTTATTTTGGAGGAATATTGCTCCTGTCCGAAGGTATTTTGCAGGATTTGCAATTGGCGGAACTGAAGCTTATCTTTTTTGATTCCCTCATTTTGGAGGAATTCTTTGATGGTTGCCAAGTGTTTGGCTGAAGAATGTAATTTTTGAAATTTATATTCGAGATGATTGCAAGAGGAAGCAAGGTCGGGATTATCATTGACGGCAAGTTTCCACCAGGTTTCATTAAGAGCTGTTTCCAGAGGGATTCTTTGAGCAAGATAGTCTTTAAGGAAGGTTTGAACCTGCTTGGAAATTTTACTCATCATTATCCTTTTTATGCATCAATTTCAAAGCTGTATTTTTTGCCTCTTCAGTACTTGTAATGGTGCCGTCAAGTTGCATGTTTCTGATTTTGTGGAGAACAGAACCGAACCTGGGTCCAGGTTTGAAGCCCATTTTTGTTAAATCATGCCCATTTAACAGGGGTGGTGGGTTTTCTTCTCCGGGTTGAAGATTATTCAGGCGTTCGCAGCCGTAAGCATAATTATCCAGATCCCCACTGGAAGCAAGGGAGTCAAGTTTGAACAAAGTAAGAAGATTCTGGAAATAGCTGCGTGCTGGCTGATTTTTATTGCAGCTTTTGTTGACAAGTTTTTTAAAGGTAGAGTCCTTCATGTCTTTGACATGGATGAGTTTAAGGTGATCTTTGATCAGGTTTTCAACTTCCTTGATTATTGTACTGGGCAGACAATATTTTTTCATGATTTTTGATGCAAGGGTTGCTCCTTCAACTTCATGGCGGTAAAAAGTGGGATTCCCTTTTCTGATTTTAAAAGTGGAAAATTTGCCCACATCGTGTAAAAGAGCAGCCCAGGCAAGTACAGTAGATAAAGGCTGGGCAGCTCTTTTGAAAAGAAGAAAGGTATGGGAGAGCACATCTCCTTCGGGATGGTATTTTTTGCTTTGTTCCACTTTTTCAAGTTTGCTCAGTTCAGGAAAAAGCAGTCTGAAAATTCCGGTTGATTTAAGCAGTAGCAACCCCCTATAACTGTTCTCGTGAGTAATAATTTTGGTTATTTCATCCCTGAGTCTTTCTTGGGAGACAGTTGTAATTTTTTTGTGCATTTTCTTAACTGCAGCAATGGTTTCAGATTCAATTTCAAATTCAAGCTTGGCGGCGAAACGCAAAGCACGAATAATTCTGAGTTTATCTTAGCCAAACCGCTTTTCAGGACTGCCTATGGCTCGAATAATTTTTTTGTGCAGATCAGCGCGACCCCCAACAAAATCCTTTACTTCAAAAGTTTCAGGATTGAGAAGCAGACTGTTGATTGTGAAATCACGTCTTTTTACATCTTGTTCCACAGAGGAAAAAACAACCTTTTCCGGACGGCGTCCGTCAATATATTTGCCATCAGATCTGAAAGTAGCCACTTCAAAAGGGAGTTTTTCGACAATTACCATCATGACACCGAAAGTTTTTCCCACGGGAATAGTCAGGGGAAAGATTCTTTCTACATCTTCAGGAAGTGCGCTAGTGGTTATATCAAAATCTTCCGGTTCCTGATCGAGCAGCATGTCCCTGACTGCACCCCCAACTATATAACTTTCAAACCCGTAATTTTTAAGTTTTTCAACAATATAAAGAGCTTTCTGGAATTTTTTATTTATAGGAGCAGAAAATTTTGTTTTCATAGTTTTTCCAAATATGTTCAAACTGTTTCAGAAACCCATGGTAGAAAACCAGGCTTTATATAATAAGCACAATTTGTCTCGCTGACAATGGCTGAATGGCGCAAGTAATTGCAGAAATTTAACTTTTAAACATGGAAAAAGCAAAAAATATTCGAATACCATCTTTTTTTTGCCAGTTTTCCCCAACCGGGTTGCCCCCAGACGCCGAATTTTCCCCCAACCGGGTTGTGCCCAGTTCAACCGGTAAAATTGCTTGTTTTTTTTGAGTAGAGATTCTTATATGCATAATCTGAGGTTACAAAGGAAAAAATGCCAACAATATCAAAGTTCAATAATTTAAGTGAGTAACAATTATTTTCTTGACTATTGAGAAAAATTGAACGATTCTCTATCAGAATCTAATCTAAAGGAGGTAAAAATGTCCAAAATTAAAAAAACTCCATATTTTAATAAACATAAGGAAGCAGGGGCTCAAATAGTTGATTTTGCAGGGTTTGAAATGCCCATGAAATACAGTGGAATCAAAAAAGAGCATCTGGCAGTTCGGAAAAATGTGGGTCTTTTCGATGTAAGCCATATGGGAATTGTTCAGTTCAAAGGCAAAGATGCCATTAAATCAGTTAACTACATGATCACAAATGATCTTGAGAGACTGGAGAATGGTCATGCTTTATATACCCCAATCTGCAACGAGAGCGGAACAATAGTTGATGATTGCATTGTTTACAGAAGGGGACAAGAAGACATCATGATTGTCATCAATGCTTCAAATCGTCAAAAAGATTTTGAATGGTTTGAAAATCATACCCCAGCCACCAGACCAGAAAATGTAAGTGATAAATTTGCACTTTTAGCATTGCAGGGACCTTCGGCGGAAGCTTTGTTACAATCTTTGGTGAAAGAGGATTTAGGCAAGGTTGAGGGATTTGGGCTTGGATATATTGATCTCTTCGGAGACAAGACAATGATAGCTCGAACAGGGTATACAGGCGAAGATGGTTTTGAAATCTTTGTTCCATTGAAAAATGCTGAAGAAGTTTGGGATTTGTTGCTTGAAAAGGGGAAAAAATACAAAATAAGTCCGGCTGGACTTGGGGCAAGAGATACTTTGAGACTTGAAGCCAAATTATGGCTTTATGGCAATGATATAAGCGAAAAAACAACTCCTCTGGAAGCTGGAATGAGTTTTGCCGTCAAACTTGATAAAGATGATTTTATTGGGAAAGATGTACTGGTAAAACAAAAGAAATCCAAACCCGATAAGAGATTGATAGGCTTCAAGATTAAAAGTAAAGGTATTGCCAGGCCGGGACATAAAGTCCATTATGTAAACAAGGAAGGCGAGGTTGGTAAAGAAATCGGAGAAGTAACTTCTGGAACCAAAGTTCCCTATTTGAACGAAGCTGTTGGAATGGCTTATGTACCTAGAAAATATTCTCGTTCAGGACGAGAGCTTGCGATAAAAAAAGGAAAAAAACATCTTCGTTGCCTCATCCACAAAGGACCTTTCTACAAAAGATAATCCAAGCGAGTTGCTTTTCTTCCACAAGGTTGCTCGCATCCAAACGGGTTGTTTGTATATCGTCATAATATTCTATGATTACTCCTCTCATCTCAATTCAAATTCCACATTCCAGATGGTGATCTTTCTTTTTGAGATTGGAACTAATTGTAGCCCCCCCCAATTGTCATTGTTGAGATGATTGATTTGTAAAATTGCATTGAAGTTTTTTTGTGAATAGATATTCTTGTTGAAAAGTCGAACTGTGTTTTATCCATTTCTCTAAAACAGATGGATGGATACAAAATTTGATCATATTGTCGATGTTGAATCATTACTAAATAGTGCCCGTTCCAAAAAGGAAGGCATCTGCCTGAATACGGAATTTTACCTCATTTGCTTTGTTTTAACTTCTTGAAATAGTGGTAACTATGTTTGCGAAGTTACTGGGCGCATCTGAGGCAAACTTCTTATTCAGTCAAAAAACCCCATTCTGGGATGGGAACTAGATAAGGAGTTAAATATGCAGAAAAATTATATCTTCACTAAATCACACGAGTGGTTTGATCCCCAAACAAATAAAGTGGGTATTACTGCCTTTGCTATTGAACATATTGGAGATGTAGTTGAGGTTGAGTTACCAGAAGAAGATGAAGAAATAGATAAAGGGGACGAAGCCGGAACAATCGAATCTGTTAAAACTGCCAGTGAGATATTTTGCCCTGTAAGTGGGACTATAGTTGAAATCAATGAGGAACTTGAAGATTCTCCCGAGCTTTTGAATGAATCACCTTTCGATAAAGGTTGGCTTTTTAAGATAGAACCGTCTGATGCTGGTGAATTTTCAGAACTGATGAATATAGATGAATATTCTAAATTTTGTGCAGAGGAAGAAGATTAAATGAGATATTTACCTCAATCTGAATTTGATATAGAAAAAATGTTGAAGGAAATCGGGGTTGATTCAATTGAAGAGCTGTTTGCATCTATTCCCAAAGAGGATAAAAGTACGGGAGTAAAATTGGAAAAGGGACGGGATGAATTGCATCTTTGTCGTTATTTCCACAGCTTGGCTACAAAAAATAAGGTAAAAGATATAATTTTGGCAGGTGGAGGAGTATATCCCCATAATTTTCCAGCTGCAGCAGGTTCAATAGTTTCAAGACCAGAGTTTGCTACGGCCTATACTCCCTATCAACCCGAGGTAAGCCAAGGAACTTTACAGGCAATCTTCGAATTTCAGACAATAGTTTCAGAATTGATGCAGCTTGAAGTTGCTAATGCCTCGATGTATGACGCCGGGAGTGCTCTGGGAGAAGCCTTGCTGATGGCATACAGAGCCAATAGGGAGAAAAGGAAGAAGGTTCTTGTTTCCAAGGCAATTTCACCTGATTATCTTCAAGTTGTAAAAACAATGCTGCAGTCATTTGGCGATATCGAAATAGAATATCTGCCCTGGGATTCGAAAACTGGCAAGACTATTTTACCTGAATCTCTGGATAAAAATGTTGCAGCTGTTGCTCTGGGATATCCTAATTATTTCGGAGTTATCGAAGATATAACTCAGATGACTGCTTTAACTTCTACAAAGAAAGCACT
The DNA here is from genome assembly GCA_027858615.1 of Deltaproteobacteria bacterium. Lineage (GTDB taxonomy): Bacteria > Myxococcota_A > Polyangia > HGW-17 > HGW-17 > JAQICJ01. The sequence goes on along the minus strand of JAQICJ010000067.1, from coordinate 2,343 downwards.
CGCTATCACGGTCAGTCAAGATGCAGCTGTTTTGGGAATGTTGGAAGCACCTGGCAATTTGGGTGTTGATATAGCAGTAGCAGAAGGCATGTCCCTTGCTGGAACCTGGGGTATGGGTGGTCCCGGAGTTGGTTTAATGGCAACCCGGAAAAAATACACCAAAAAGATGCCGGGCAGAATTGTAGGACAAACAAAGGATGAAGAAGGCAACAGCGGCTATGTTCTTACTTTGGCAACCAGGGAACAGCACATCAGAAGAGAAAAAGCAACTTCCAATATTTGTACAAACCAGGCACTGGTGGCTTTGGCTTTTACTGTTCATCTTTCATTGCTTGGTTCCCGGGGTTTGACAAGAATTAATGCATTGATGAGGAATCGAGCTTTGGAGCTTTATGAGGAACTACTTGCAATCAAGGGAGTAGAACCGGTTTTCACAGGCCCATTTTTTAGTGAGTTTGTTCTGAGCTTCCCTGGTAATACTGATGAATTGCGCAAGTTTATGGCTGCTCACGGAATTGTTTTGGGGATAAATTTAAAAAAATATTCAGATGTTGATTCTGTTTTTGATAATGCGATTGTCTTGTCAACTACAGAATTGGTAGAAACTCAGGATATAGAGAAAACAATCAAACTGATAAGACAATTTTATCAGGATTGAGGCAAGCAAAATGAGTGAAATTAAATCAGGAATGCTTAGAAAAGAACCATTGATTTTTGAAAAAAGTCAACCCGGGAGAGAAGGGTTTTCCCTTCCACCTGCGGAAGTACCCAGATTGGACAAACTACCTGACTCTTACCTTCGCAAAGAGCAGCCAACTCTTCCTGCTTTGAGTGAGGTTGAAGTAATTCGTCATTATACCAGATTGTCCCATTGGAATCATTGTATTGAACTTGGTACTTATCCCCTTGGTTCCTGTACTATGAAGTATAATCCCAAAATCAATGAGAAAATTGCTGAAATCAGAGGCTTGACATCATTGCACCCAGCACAAAGTCAAGATGATATTCAGGGTGCTTTGGAATTGATGTATATTCTGGAGAAGGAGTTATGTACTCTCAGTGGTTTCTCAAGAGTGACTTTGCAGCCTTCAGCTGGAGCTAATGGCGAATTTACAGGACTTTCTATTATTCAAAAGGCTATAAATGAAAAGGGTGAGGCTCAGAACAGGAAGAAGGTGTTAATTCCCGATTCCGCTCACGGAACTAATCCTGCTTCTGTAGTTTTAAATGGATTTAAGCCGGTAGAAATCAAATCCGGTCCTGATGGTTATTTGGAGTTAGAGTCCATTAAACCTCATCTTGATTCACAATTAGCTGCTATTATGGTGACAAATCCAAATACACTGGGTATTTACGAAAGAAATCTTCGTGAGATAAGCAAGGCTGTGCACAAAGCAGGCGGATATGTATACATGGATGGAGCCAATTTCAATGCAATTATGGGAGTAGTAAAGCCAGCTGACATCGGGGTGGATACCATGCATTTCAATTTGCATAAAACCTTCAGTACTCCTCACGGGGGTGGAGGACCTGGTGCAGGTCCAGTAGGTGTTGTAAAGGCTCTTGAACCTTATTTGCCAGTACCTGTTATTGAAAAGAATGAGCAAGGAAATTATTTTCTTGATATTTACAGACCTTTATCAATAGGAAAAGTACATCCGTTTTTTGGCAATTATGCTGTTTTAGTGAGGGCTCTGGTGTATATTCTTGAAAATGGTTCCCGGGGTTTGGCAGAGGTAACAAAAAGAGCAGTGTTAAATGCGAGGTATTTGAGAGCCAGATTAAGCAAAATTTTGGATATACCATATAAAACTAATACTTTGCATGAAGCTGTTTTTTCCGACAGAAAACTAAAGAAGGAAACCGGTGTTACAACAATGGATGTAGCCAAGCGACTTCTTGATTTTGGAGTACATCCTCCCACAGTATATTTTCCCTTGATAGTTTCTGGCGCATTCATGGTGGAACCGACAGAAACCGAGAGTTTACAGGATTTGGATGCTTTTGTAGATATCGTATCTCAGATAATCAGTGAAGCAAAAAGTGATCCAGACAAGGTGAAAACAGCCCCCCACAATACAGGTGTAGGAAGACTTGATGAAACCTATGCTGCTCGCAGTAAAATTCTTCGCTGGAAAAACAAGAAATAAGAAATAACCCCAACCGGGTTACTCAAAATACCCACTACTCAATTCCCCAACGCAGTTGCGCTAAACTTCTGCTACTCAACTTCTGGCACTCCCCAACCGGGTTGGGGACAATCAAAGTAAAAAACAACCCGGTTGGGGATGCCATCTTCCTGGTGCTCCTGCCTGTCAAATACCCCCAATTTATCACCTTTTA
>JAQICJ010000054.1 GCA_027858615.1 Deltaproteobacteria bacterium | reverse complement strand
TTGCATCACCTTTTGGGTAAAATGAAGTCCCGCAGTTGGAGCTGCAACTGCACCGGGATTTTCAGCATAAATTGTCTGATAGGTTTGTTTGTCACCTGCCTCATCATTTCTCTCAATATAAGGTGGCAAAGGAACATGGCCGACTATTTCAAGCCAAGCAAAAACCTGGGATGGCTTGATTGGAAGTTCCACGATAATTTCTCGACCTGAGCCTGAATCGAGAACCTTGACAACCCCTTCATCAGACAGATTTTCATCATCAAAGAATAATCTGGTTCCGACTTGAGGTCGACGTGACGCCTTGAAAATTGAATGCCAGATATTTCCTTCTCCGTGAGTGAGAAGCAGCTCCACTTTGCCACCGGTGGATTTATGCATAAACAAACGGGCAGGAATAACCCGAGTATTATTGAATACCAGCAAGTCCCCACTGTTTAGAAATTCAGTAATATCAACAAATTTCCGGTGACTAATCTGTTTACTTGCCTGGAGGTCAGAATCTGTTTCCCTGCCTTCATAAACCAGAAGGCGACTTTGATCCCTTGGAGTAACCGGATATTGGGCGATCAAATTCTGGGGCAGTACATAATCAAAGAGTTCTACTTTCATTTATTATTCCTTATAAAGTAAAAAATTCCCCGTTTTCCTTCTTCTTTTTCAAGATTGTGATCAATTTCAATTTTGCCAAGATATTTCAATATTTCGACCTTTCTTACAGAGAAGATGGAAATTAAATCTTCCACGGTTACTGGCCTGCGTTTCAAGGTGGCTATTATTTTTTCCAGCAGGTTTTTTTTGAATTCATATTCTTTTTGTTCAACTTTGGCTTTACCAATTATTTTTGCATTGTCAAAGTATTGGGCAACATCTTCCAATTGCACAGCATTAGCTGCTTCAACCCATGATTCCGCTGGGGGACGGTCAAGACTGTTTATCTGCACATGAGAAGGTTTCATGATTTTTGCAATTGCTGACATGGCTTCCAACTCTTTCCGGGAATCGTTAAGTCCGGGAACAAGAAAAACTTCCAGCCACATTTCTCCTTTGAAATAGTCTCGGATTTTTTTGGCACCGGTGATTATTTTTTCAAAATCAAGCTGGCCGGCAGGCCGGTTCAATTTTTGGAATACTTCTTCGCTGCCCGCATCAAGAGAAGGGATCAACAGATCGATATTTTTAATCTGTTCAAGCACCGAATCCAGATAAAACAGTGTTCCGTTGGTCAAAAGAGCTGTTTTATACTGAGGATAATTGTTCTTGATAAAATCCACAACTTTTCCCAAACCTGAATTAAGTGTAGGTTCACCGGAACCGGCAAAGGTAATATAATCAAGCTTTGGTTTATCCGACAATTTTATTTTTAACTCTTCAATAACAACATCCACCGGTACATATTCTTTTAATTCAATGGTAAGATTGTCTGTAATTCCGCATTCACAATATACACAATTCAAAGAACAGGTTTTGTAGGGAATTAAATCGATACCGAGGGAAATGCCTAATCTTCTTGATAAAACTGGACCGAAAAGATACTTGGATTTCATGATTATCTCCTTTGCCCGAAACAAATCTGATTAGTGTACATAACAGCAGTCAATTTATTCCAGGACATTAATATTGCCAACATTTCCCGGCGTCAATCTATCAAAGAAAACCCCTAAAATCTAATCTTTTGTCAAATTACAACGGGAATTTATCCATTTACGGATATTAACTGGAAAACCAGTTCGTCAAAGGAGATATATCCATTTTGATCTCAGAAAACAGTATTATCTGTTTGCAAAATTTTGCTAAAAGTTCATACTATTTTAAGTTATTTTATTTTACTTTATTTAATTTCAAAGGAGATTTATCCATGAAAAACACACTTGCTATTTGTTTATTCAGTCTGGTTTTAATCGGAGCTGGTCTTTCAAGTTGCGATGATGATTCCTCCAGCAACAACTCCAATAATGTCAACAATATAAATAACACCAACAATACTGATTGTCTAGCTGTTGGCAAAGGTTGTACCCAAGCTGAAGACTGCTGTTCTGACAGATGTGAAGAAGGTATCTGCCTCGGAACAACTGGTTTGTGTCTTGAATTGGACGAAACATGTCTTTCACCTTCGGAATGCTGCAGCGGCCGTTGTGAACAAACAGCCTCCAGCGGAGAAGACATGGTTTGCATTACAGGAGGTTGTGCCGGAGATGATGAAGAATGTGAAATCAATTCTGACTGCTGCTCCATGAATTGCACAGGAGGATTTTGCACGAATGAATCTTTGTGCCTGGTAGAAACTGAAGAATGTCAAAACGATGAAGATTGCTGCTCCCAGAACTGCGATCAGGAAATATGTGGTCCTTCCGGTTCTACCTGCTTAGTAGCTGGGGAGAGTTGCGGAGATTCAGCCAGTTGCTGCAGTGACAGTTGTGAGGAAATCAATGGAGAAATGCGTTGTACATTAAAAACCTCCTGCAGACCCGGAGGAGAATTATGTTCTTCTGATCCAGATTGCTGTAGTGGCGTCTGTGGAGAAGACGGCATTTGCCCGGTTTTGTCTGAATGCCAGACAGTTGGAGAACCCTGCACCGGTTTCCATGAATGCTGCAGTGGTGTTTGCGCTGATCCGGGAATCGGAGTCGGTGTCTGCCAATACGTCAGTGGATGTAGACCATGGGGAGAAATTTGTCACAATGCTTCTGACTGTTGCAGCAATATCTGTGAGGAACATGAAAATACGGGTGTATTTCGCTGTGAGAAGGCCGACGGCTGCATGCCTGCCGGTGAAGTCTGCGCCATGGGACAATCTACCAATTGTTGTCCCCAAGGAACCGAAGGTGGAACTCAACTCTGCCTTGAAACGATTCTCGGAGTTACCCGCTGCTTTGATCCCGGAACAAATGAAGAATGTCTTGACGATGGCGAAAGCTGCTCCTTTGCTGATGAATGCTGCAATGGAATCTGCCTCCCTGACGAAAATGGAGATTTTTTCTGCATGGGCGCTTGTGTAACTCTGGGAGAAGAATGTACTGCCAACACAGATTGCTGTGATGATTCACTTTGCGTTGACGGCACTTGTGAGCCCAATTCAAATGGGTGCCTCCCCTTTGGTTCCAGTTGCACCGATAATGCAGAATGCTGCAGTGATGCCTGCTACGAAGGTTTCTGTATTGGCATAGTTGAATAGAATCACCGGAGATCAGCCCATCCACCTGAGTTGCCAAAAACACAGACAAAACAACCCCTCCCTTATCTTCCCCAATTAAACTGAAATCCCTATTCCTGAGAATTGTCGAAGTTGTTATTCAACTTTACCGGAATCAATTTTTCCAACTTTTCTTCATCAACAAGATTGCCCTTTTCAGGCAAGGATACTCCATTCAAATTCCATTCGGGAATAAACAGAATCGGTTCTCCCTTGCCATTGTATCCCAATTGCACCAAGGTATTTTGCTCAAATTCCATGCATTTGTTTTCACAGCAATGAAAAGGAGATGCGACAACATAAAAGCCTTGAGCTTTCAATGGTTTCATGCTGTCAGCCCAAACTTCGTCCGGAATAGTTACACCCTGTTTAGCAAAAACTGCCTTGTTATGAGCCCAATCTTGAACAGGATATATGCCCGGTCCGGGATTGCCATGATTATGATAAAAAACCAGGGTTCCTGCGGGAATTGCTTCCGGCATCTCTTTTGTAGTCCGATAAAGTCCACAGGGAGTTTTTGCGTTGCTACCGTTGATTATTTTCAGGTTGTCAGCCATTTTAATCTCCTTTTTTAGCTCTATTTAGAGCTAAAGTTATATAGTTAGTTCCCATCCCAAAAATGGATGTAATCGTCTGGCGACGGAATCTGGCTTCATCTGCTTTGCCATAACTTCTTGAAATAGTTGTGGCTATATCTGCGAAGTTACTGGGCGCATCTGAGGCAAACTTCTTCACCATCCAAAAACACCACTTCTGGGATGGAACTAGTTACACCTGTACTGTAATCATGAAAAAGATAATCACAACTGTTGGGAAAAAATTTTGCTTTGAAAGTAAAAATCAGAGAAGGAAAGAATTAATCGTTGAAGGAGATGAGATGGGAGAAGCAGCGTTTCAATTCCTGGTGAATGGCATTAACTTCGTTGTCTTCCCAATCTTTTTGTTCTTTGCGCAGGAAAGAAGTTAAATCGTTGCGATTGTCGAATCGAGCAACAGGAAGATACCAGCGTCTTACTTTGAATTTTTCCTTGCCATTTTCTTTTACGGTAACAAGGCGATCGATCATGATGGAATCATCTTTATCGGAGAGTCCCATAAGATAAGCCATATCATCACATCCGTACTGGCCCAGCATAACTTCCATGGGAACACTGTGATGCAAGATTGAACCCTGGGCATTAGGAAGGCCTCTGGCAATATTTTTACGACGGGATTCTTCGGGAGTTACCCAGACGTAAAGGATAGAAGCATTATGCAATACATCATCTGAAAATCTGTTGATGGAATATTGATAACCGTGGGGAGGGGTAAGTGGGAAAGCAGCTCCGTTTGGGCCTCCTCTGGCAGCTTCAATTACGACAGTTTTTCCGTCTTTTTTCTGAGCACAGGTTTCATTTTTGGCTTCCAATTCTTTGGCAACTTCTTCTTCCATAACTGCTGCAATCTCACAACGCAAACCATAGGGAACGTTAGCCAGTTCCTTGGGGAGACCTGCTTTTGCTCTGGCATTGTCGAGTCGGTCAAAAAGAAGTTGAGCTGCAGAAGAAACATCGGCTACCCTGCTGTTGATTAAATCGTCGTAGTCTTCATTGAGTAATTCGATTAAGGTACCCCATTCAAAATCATTTTGAAAAGGGCGATTGGGACCTTTGTAAAAGACATAGGGATATCCTCTTTTGAAAAGCTCATCATCAATGCGGTGCATAAAATGAACATAAGGATAATCATCAAGTTGAAGAGTCTGTCCCATATGGAACTCTTCCCGACATTGTTCTGGAGAACGGGAAGCAAGATATTTGCGAACCTCTGATTTTCCAGAAGCAGGTAAGGCAAGTAATAAAACAGTATCAAGAATTTTTGACATAAATTCCTCCAGTAAAAGTAATTATGAAGCTGTTGAATAAATTTGATTCCCGACTGAACCGGAAACGACAGCACTGCAGCCTATTTGTACCTTAATCTCTCTTTGATTGAAAGGAAAAAGATAAACGTTAACCGGGTGGGAACTAACTGGTTCTAACTAAAAAAATCTCCCGAATTGCTATAGTTTATTCCCAAGTGCTGATAGGCTCTGGCTGAAGCTACCCTGCCCTTGGGTGTGCGCTTGATAAAACCTTTCTGAAGCAGGTAAGGTTCATAAACATCTTCCAAAGTATCCCGTTCTTCACCCATTCCGGCGGCAATAGCATCTATACCCACAGGTCCGCCATCAAAACGATTGATAATAATCGACAGATATTTGCGATCCACGGGATCTAGTCCGGCATCATCAACTTCAAGTCGCTCTAAAGCTTTAGCTGCATCTAGTTTGTGAATAACTTCTACTTTTTTTAATTGGGTGAAGTCCCTTACTCTCATGAGCAGACGATTGGCAATGCGGGGAGTTCCGCGGGCTCTGCTGCCAATTTCATAGGCTCCATCGGCAGAAATGCTGATATCTTGTCTTCCAGCAGCCCGCATGACAATTTCAGCCAGATCTTCAGCAGAATAATAATTGAGCCGAATAGGAATCCCGAACCTTGTCCTGAGGGGAGCGGTAAGGAGACCAGCCCTTGTTGTTGCCCCAATCAAAGTAAATCTGGGTAAATCAATGGTGATGGCCTGGGCATTGGCTCCTTCTCCAATGAAAATTTCCAATTGAAAATCTTCCATTGCACTGTATAGATTTTCTTGAACAACCTTTGACAAACGATGGAGTTCATCAATAAAAAGAATGTCCCCCCGACTGAGATTGGTGAGCATTCCCGCCAGAACACCCTTGTGTTCAACAGCGGGACCACTTGTTTTGTGAATATCTTTTCCCATTTCATTGGCTATAATATGGGAAAGGGTAGTTTTCCCAAGCCCGGGAGGTCCGCTGAAAATAATATGATCTATGGCATCATCCCTTTCCTTGGCGGCTTGAACATAAACTTTCAGATTTTCAATATGCTTATTCTGACCTACGAATTCGGCAAAACCCTGGGGACGCAATTTATTAATGATTACCGGGTTCTTTTTTACTTCAGGCTTTGGCGAAAGGATATCTCCTGTTTCTCTGTGTGGTTTTCTTCCCATCAGTTAACTCCCTTTGCGCAAAAGTGACAAGCCTGTTCTAATAAGAACTTCAACTTCGACTCCATCTTTAGCCAACTTTTTAAGCCGCCCTGTGATTGCATCCAAGTCTTTTTGTTTATAACCAAGATTCTGCAGAGCAGAAAAGGTCTGCTCCAGCTCATGACTAAGTGGATATTTGTCTATTTCAACTGCAGATGAAGTTTGCAAAGAGGGCATTGTGGCAGAAATTTCCTTCAGTTTTTCGCTTAACTCCAGAATCAATCGTTTGGCTGACTTTTTGCCTATTCCCGGTGCCTTGGTCAGCATTTTCATATCTTCATTGAGTATTGCCGCAACCAATTGCGTCTCATCAAGGGTTGACAACACTGCCATTGCTGCCTTGGGCCCAACTCCTGAAACAGAAATAAGCTTTTCAAAAAGTTCTTTCTCCAGAGAAGTGGCAAACCCGTATAGATTAAAAGCATGTTCTGAAGTATGGGTATAAACATGAACAGAAAGCTCTTCCGTTTGCTGGTCAACCAAGCTTGAAACGGCCCTGGAAACCAATAAGTCCCAACCTATTCCTCCTGTCATTAAAACTAATCTGTTTTCCTTGATACTGAACAACTTGCCCTTGAGATGAGCTATCATTTATGTTTCCTTTATTTGAGTTCCGAGGGGATTCTTGTGCATGCTGTGGCAGATGGCAACAGCAAGTGCATCAGAGGCATCTTCAGCAGGAGGTGACGACAATCCGGATAAAAGAGTGACTGATTGTCTAACCTGCTCCTTGGCAGCTTTGCCTCTGCCAGTAATATATTTCTTAATTTTATTGGGTGCATATGAAAACACAGGAATCCCGGCTCTGGAAATAATGTACAGAATCATTCCCCTGGCCTGCCCCAACACCAATGCTGATTTAACATTGAAAGCTGAGAAAATATTTTCCACTGCTGCTTCTGTAATTGGATATTCCTGGATAATTTCTTCAATTTCTGAACCAATCTCCAGCAGTCTCTTTTCGAGGGGCAGCTTTGTACTGGCAGAAATAATCCCGCACTCTCTATAAACAAATTGAGTTTTATTTTTCAATTCTATGACAGCATACCCCGTTTTGATGGAACCGGGATCTATGCCCAAAATAAATCTGCGATTTTCTGTGTGCATATCAGAGCTTAAAACTTGGATTATTTAAAATTTGGGACAGGAACTAACTATTGGCAATTCTTTCCAATTCTTCATCATCTATTTCAAAATCATGCCAGACATTATTAACATCATCGTGATCTTCAAGAATACTATAGATTCTCCATGCTTTTTCAGCATCCTTTCCGGTTAATTTTACTGTATTCTTGGGAATCATCTGTATTTCAGACTCGGCAATTTTAACATCCTGTTTTTTCAGTTTGTCAACGATAGAGTGTATTTGGGAAGGATCTGTTTCAACTATATAATATTCCGGATCTTCGTCTGTTTTGAAATCTTCAGCTCCAACTTCAAGAGCAACTTCCATCAGAGCATCTTCGCCTATTGTTTCCTTCTCGATATTGATGATTCCCTTTTAATCGAATTTCCAGGATACAGTTCCACTATTGCCAAGATTACCATCGTGTTTGGAAAGAATATGCCTAATCTCGGCCACAGTTCGAGTTGGATTGTCAGTGGTGGTTTCTATGAGCAGAGCTCCGCCACTTGGACCATAGGCTTCATACATAACATCTTCGTAGTTGACACCTTCAAGATCGCCGGTTCCTTTAAGAATTGCCCTTTCAATATTATCTTTGGGCAAGTTGGCTTCTTTACCTTTGTCAATTGCCACCCGCAACCTGGGATTGGCTTCCGGATCACCTCCGCCCAGTCGGGCAGCAATAGTTATTTCTTTGATTATTTTAGTAAATACTTTACTGCGTTTCTTGTCAGCAGCTTGTTTTTTATGTTTTATTGTTGACCATTTACTGTGACCTGACATTCACAACTCCTTTCGGTTTCACAAAGACGGTGGAATTACTTGCTTGGTTTCATGCATTTCACTGGAAATTTGGTGGATACAGGACACAATTTATCGTTCTT
>JAQICJ010000111.1 GCA_027858615.1 Deltaproteobacteria bacterium | reverse complement strand
TGTGCCCTCCCTTCTTAATATTCTTCTAGATCCTGAATAATAATCCCCCTTGAAATTAAATTCATCTGAATCGCCATCTCGAAGTTGGCTCTTTTGATTGCATGTTAGAACTGATGAATTGATATTTGAGGCAGGTGGAGGGAATTTGTTTCTTCAGTGGTTTTGTTGGATTGAAACAAGGTCTTTTAGCCATGAATCAAATATAAAGCACTTTTTTCTCATTCTTTCTATACCGATTTTCTTTGCAATAGCGATCCCTGAAGAAATTTTATAAAATTTACCATTTTGTAATAATCCTTTTAGAATTTTGGATGGGGCAGTATTTGGATTTTTGTTGATTTCTTCCGGATTCTTAAATTTCTTTATTTTCTTTTCAACTTCCTTAACCGAAATATTTAATTTGCTAGAAAGGATTTCGACATCACTAAAAAGAAGAGCTTCAAATTCATGCACAGCAATGTAGGGGATAAAACGTCTTTTAGCCTGTTGTTCTGAAAATTGAGAGATAACTTTTTCCTTGGCAGAATACAAAAGTAGTTCTGAAATTTGTTTTGGGGTATAATTATTATCAATTTTATCAAGGCCTGGCCATTCTTTTATTCCATAATAGTCCACAAAGGTACTTACATAAGTATCATTTCTTTGCTTCAGGTGAATTCCAATATCATTTTTGACTCGAGAAAATTTTACATCACCGCCTTTTTGCCCCGGTTTGGAAACCTGAGTTGGAGTCATGAAAATATTTTTATTTCCCAAATAAGGAGCCAGGATTTTTTCTATAAAGGTTAACTCTGTTTTGCCTTCCACAATAACCGTAATATTTAAATACCTACTCATAAACCGGTCCTCCGGAAATTACATTCTTAGTCCAGAGTTCACCTGTTGAATAATTTTCAAGCCATTGGGAAAATTGCTCTTCTTGAAGACGCTCAAAGGTAGATGCTCCATTTTTACGTTTAGCAACTATAATATCTTTTATGCTGAATTGGTCGATTAAAGCAGGGGATTGTGTAGCTATAACAACTTGGGTTTGCCGGGAAGCAACCTGGATCAGTTCTGCCAAAACAACTATTGCTTCAGGATGTAAGCCAAGTTCGGGCTCATCTATGATAATCATTGACGGCGGCTCTGGCTGCAACAAGGCAGTGGCAAGACAGATAAAACGGATAGAACCATCAGACAGATGGTAAGGCTGCATGGGAAAATCTGAACCTTTTTGTTGCCAACCGAGTCTGACTTGTTCAGCTTCTCCAAGCCGTTGAACATCAAGACGAAAATTATCAAAAAAAGGAATTACCAACCTTACAGTTTCCACAATTTTCTCATAAGAGCCTGGATAATTGTTTTTAAGGTTGAGCAAAAAAGGAGCGATATTTGCCGCATTCCCCCTTAGTTTGTGAAAATCTTGCCATTCCCCTAATCGTCGCATTGGAGATGAAGGGCTAGTATCATGGAAGTGATAAACAATCCACTTTGATATTGAATTGTAGACATAATAACCAACCCCCTGAAAATCACTATAAATCTGGCCACTTTCATTACTATTATCGGCTAATCGACTCTCTTGTGATGGAGTTCCGTAACTTTGCCAATTAGTTTCTTCCAAGTATTTTTTTTCCTCATTTATCAGAAAAGTATTGTCCATGGTAGGTATAAGTTCAAATCTGTAAAAATTTGAACCTTTAGATTTATAAGAACCTGAATCAAATTCGAATTCCATATATATTTTATCTGTGATTTGGGGACCGTTAAAAAGAAAATTATCAGCTCCGCCCCGCTTTTTGATAAATTGAGTAAAATGCTTTTTTGTCATCTCCATCAACATGCGTAATGTCAGTATCAAATTACTTTTTCCGGAACCATTGGCACCTATAATTACATTGAGATTTCCCAAATGAAATTCATTGAGTTCCTGGATGGATTTGAATCCTCTGATAGTTAAATTTTTCAATGCGCCTTGCATGGCACAACCTCCAAAAAAGTTATTGACTGCACAACTTCGTAGCGGAAAACTTGGATTAAACAAAGTAATGACTTTGAATTAATTTACCTCTATGGTGCAGTATTTTAGCAACCAAAAAACTACCACTGCAACCAAAAAAGTAAAACAACTAAATTTCAATCATACATCCATAACCATCAAAAACCCAGCCACGTACGGGAGAGTCCTGTGCCCTCCCTTCTTAATATTCTTCTAGATCCTGAATAATAATCCCCCTTGAAATTAAATTCATCTGAATCGCCATCTTGAAGTTGGCTCTTTTGATTGCATGTTAGAACTGATGAATTGGTATTTGAGGCAGGTGGAGGGAATTTGTTGCAGGTGGTCAATCTTTCTTTATTTTATTGGTACTTGTACTTTGGTTTTAATTTCCTGGGGTTTTACTTCTCGGGGATCGTTGAGATAAAATTCAATGGTGTAATCTTGCAGTTGGTGCCCGGAAGAATCAGCATATTCTTTGATTTTATCGTATGTTTTTGCAACTTTGTGATAGGGACCGGTATGGATGGTCTCAAGAAATTTGCCTCCGGGAACCTCCATATTTTTAATTTTGTCTGTGTCCTCCAAAGATTTGGGAACGGGAATCCCCATGTCAATATGCCATTTTTTGAAAAACATCATTTTAATCATGGAAATAACCCCCTTTTTATCAAAAGAATCCCAATCAATCTTCCGATAAATTGTAAAGGGAATACTAGCATCAGTCAATTCAACACCCTGCTTTTCAATTTGCGCCATAAGATCAGTATAAGCCGGCCCCATAACCTTACCCAGCTTAAAAGTACCAACAACATCGGAAATAACCAACGAATGAAATGAATCTGAATTTACAACTTTAACATCTGACATATCTTCTCCTTTTTTTATTGAAATAAAACTACACAAAAACAAATCCGCCCTAACACTTGTTAGGCTTCCCGCCAAATACTTTTTGGTAAAAAATATAGAGTTAATAGTTCCCATCCCAGAATGGGGGTTGTTGGCTGGTGAAGAAGTTTGTCTCAGATGCGCGGAATAAGTTCGCAGACATAGTTGACACTATTTCAATAAGTTATGACAAAGCAGATGAGGCAAAATTCCGTCACCAGACGATGACCTTCCTTTTTGGGATGGGAACTAAATAATAACCCCGTCAGGTGTGCTTTTTTGCTTTTGCTTTTTTTAGGTTAACGACCACGACAAACAATATTTTCTAACCAAATAAAACCAGACCAGGTAAAATTCCCCCTCCAACTTTCCCAAGCTCCCCTGTAAATTCACAAGCAGATCAAAGATGAGGTTTTGAGTACCCCTCAAGTACATCTCTGTATTCTTCTATTCTTTCAGCCACTTATAATAACTTGATGCTGATATCCAATATTCACGGCATAAGGATACTACTGTTCTATTGCCATTCATCCCCTTTTTCAATATCGTATCCTTAAATTTTTGAGTATATGAGTTTTTAGTTCTGCGTACCATAGTTCTCTCCTCCGCCCAATTAAGTAATTAAACAAGGAGTCGAGTGGCCCGAGGGAACTTCCCCCTCAGGCTCTCACAGAACCGTACGTGAAACTCTCGCTTCATACGGCTCTTCTTATCCTTGACCTTTTGAGAAAAGGTGCTTCCAGTGTACAAACATATTTGAAAATGTGGCACGGCATTTCTTTACCCAGTCCCAAGACCGGCGTTTATAACCACGCAGCTTTTTGTATTTATTCCTTGCCCAGCGACCTATCCTCAAATCAATTCTTATCAAAAACCGTTTTAATGGTTCTGGACAAACAATTCCATAGTACTCAATCCAGCCCCTTACTATGGGGTTAATTCTATCTGCCAATTCTGACATTGTTAATTGCGTACTACGGTTTATATTGAGTTTACGGATAATCTTATTCATGCGTTTAAGTGATTTCCTGCTAACCGCTGGATTGAACCCTGTAAAAAGGTTGCCATATCTATCCTGCACGGTCCTTCCATGAAAACTGAAACCCAAGAAGTCAAATCGGGTTAGGGAATATGTCCCTGTCCTCCTGTTATCCTTGCAGTAAACCAGTTTTGTTTTAACTGGATGTAGTTCTAAATTGCAACTTTCCAGCCGTTTCTTCAGGTTTACCAATAGTCGCTCCGCTTCATTTCGAGTTTGGCAATGGCACACAATATCATCGGCATACCTTACAAATGGTATGCCGGGATTGTTTCGTTCCACCCAATGGTCGAAGGCGTAATGCATAAACAGATTTGCTAACAATGGGCTTATCACCCCTCCCTGCGGAGTTCCACAGGTGCTGCTTTGCAATTCACCACTTTCCAGCTTGATTGGGCTTTCCAGCCAACGTCGTATGTATAACCGTATCCATCTTTCCGGTGCATGTTTCTCAACTGCACGCATCATCAAGTCATGGTCAATGGAATCAAAGAAGGCTTTGATATCCATGTCCAGAACCCAATCATACCTCCAGCAGTTTCCTCGCACCTTAAAAACTGCATCTTTAGCTCCTCTTCCGGGACGATACCCATATGAACTTTGGTGGAAAATCTTCTCCAATCGTGGTTCAAGTACCAGTTTCACCGCCATCTGGGCTGTTCTATCTGATACAGTTGGGACTCCCAGTTTCCGGACCCCGGCTTCTTTTGGTATCAACACCTGCTTCACTGGCTGGGGATGATAACTTCCTGAGCTCATGCGGTTCCATAGTTTGTACAAATTACCTCCCAAATTTTCTTGGAATGCCAGTATGCTTTCATTGTCCACGCCCGGCGCACCTTGTTTGGCGGCCACTCGTTTCCATGCTTCATAGACAATCCGTTTGGGTATTTCAAAAGGTTTGATCTTGGGCCGGGGATCATCCTGCTTCACAGTTGTCTCCTTTCCTTGACCGAATAAGGTCATGCCTTGGCTCCTCTGCCATTAGAGCAGTCTCAACGCTACTATGCATGACTCCGCCACTGTGCTCCGCTTTGGTACTCAGATTCTTGCAGGTTCTCTGCTTGAATCGCTCCTTTGACATCGGGCGACAGCTTCCCAAGTTCCGTATCAGCGCCTGAACAAAGTTCATGCCATCTCTATGCCGGATGCCATCAGACCAGAACTCAGGTGTCCGTCTGATTTGTCCCAGGATGATTTCGAGACCCTGGTTTTGGCATCGGTTGCAATTATCGACACTTCCTCGATGGTTCACTTGTATTCATCTCCTTTGCTCACACCTTGCGGAATTCATTCCGCCTTTTCCTTAACGCTCACCACAATTGTTATTATCAATTGCAGCTTAAGGTGGTTTGGTATCTTCTCCTGATAGAAGACACCGAGAG
>JAQICJ010000218.1 GCA_027858615.1 Deltaproteobacteria bacterium | reverse complement strand
TTTTTATTCCTTAAGTCAGAGCGAGTTTTTTTCCAGAAAAAGACCAACAATCCAAACAAAATTGACAAGAACACAAAAGGAGGTTGTTTTATATTTGCTGAACTGGAACAACCGCCATTCTCATTGGTGGATTTTTCCCTGGTAGTTACTTCAAGGGCATTTTCTAAAATAAAACTGCCACCATCGGGATTAACCACTTCAAGATTTCGGAAACCTGCAGGAGAATCAGGCTCAACTGAAATTACAGCACTGATAACCCCATTGGCAAGAGTATTTTACTGAATCTCAATCTTGGGAGAATTGCTTAAAGACAACTCTAGTCCTTCCTGAAAATTGGAGCCATAGATATTGATTTCTTTGGTCTCACCTTGTTGAATATGAACAGGTGTAATCAGTGTTATCAGAGGCAGAGGAATCTCATAGCCCAACTGCAGGGTATAATCGGAACCGGAAAAAGGCAGGTTGGCAGGATTGAAATCATCTCGGGCAAGTTGGGAAACTATCAAGAGAAAATCATTGCCGCTGGAAGGATCAAAAACCAGAAGCCTGGTACTGTCACTGTTGACAAGTTTATGTTGCTCGCCTCCAATTTCAATCAACTGCAGGGTCCAGGGATTATCGGTTATATACAGCATTTCAATTTTGAGATTTCGCTGAATATTGTCAGGATTCTGCAAAAGATAATAATTGGCTCCGTAGGGAAAGGGGCGATGAATATCAGCAGGTGAGTAGAGGTGTTCTTCACCCTTCATAGTCAAGGTTTCTACCAGGGGAACAACTGGAGAAATTATCTCTGAAAAAGGCAAGGTGGACATGAAAGTTGAATAATTGTCGTCAACAAAATATTGGGCTCTTCTAAAACCATGATATGCTTCGTGAAAACTTGTCCCGGAAGTAGACTGAAGTTGTGCTTCTATGGCTTGGAGATAATGAGTGGAGTTCTCAGAAAAACCTGATTCTTGCATGGTTTTCTCCCAGATCTGCCTGATAAAAACAGCATCCTGGGGCCCTTCACCATAAATTCCCGCAAGATAGAGAGGCCAGATATAACCACCATACATGTAAGAAGAAGTGGTATCTCCTTCACAAAGACTTTTGGCGGGGTAATTCTGAAATGGAGAAGACATGTAGGGAGCAATATAATTGATAGAGTTTTCATTGACTGCATATTGCATGTAAACAGCTGTATTTTCCAAAAAAGCACTGGGTTCAAGACAGTCCATGGCCACCTGCATGGAATGGTTTAGTTCGTGGATAACCGTATCGGCAACATGGGCTGGAGGCAGAGTGTTCTCAATGACTACATAACTGACACAGTCATCCCATTCTGTTTCAGGATAACCGCCAACAGGAGCACAATAGCCTGAAGCTCCGGAAGCATTTGTAAAATAAATCCGATAACGATTTTCGGGAGTCACAACAGGGGGTTCATAAAATCCGAAATCATTAATTTGAACCTGCCAGGCAAATTCAGCAGCTTCAAGAAGATTCTGAGCTTCAGCCCCAGAATTTTCAATGGGGTCGTAATAAACTCTGAGGGGAATAATCTCAGAATCCAGATAGGCAGACATTTCTGCAGGAAAATTATAATCAATTCTGGCTCCTGAAAAAACCTTCTTCTGAAAAATATCAAGAAGTTGAGCTGTAACGGAAGCAGGCAGTGGGTGTTTTTGGAGGAGTCTGCGATATTCAACAGATAAATTATGAGGCTCCCTGATGGCGGTATCGAGGATCTGATCCTTGCGTTCAGAAGTTATGATGCCCGCCTGGTGGAGACTTTCAAGTTTATCTGCAAAATCAGGATTTTTTGAAGACGAAAAGGAAGCTTGAGTGAAAAAAACAGAAAGAGAAAAGATCAAAATGGAAAACATGGTAATACCTGCTGAAGTAACAGATTAAAAAAAATATGAATCGCGAATTGACTCAAACAAAAATAGCACATTTGACAATTATTGAAAGAAAGAGAAAAAATTGACAAACATCTGGAAAACTTTACAACCATTATTAGTTTATAATCACAATAATTGATAATTCAAGAGTGGAAAAAGTTCTCGAAAAAGTAAAAGAATTACGTGGAGTAAGTTAACATCAGTTTTAATGTCATGTCCGGTTCGGTCATATTTGTCAAAGTGTTTGGAAAAAATAGCCCTCATGTGTTATTTTAGTTCCCGTCCCATAAAGGGAGGCATCCGCTAGGAACTCGGAATTTGAATTGTTCTGCCTTGTCGTAACTTTTTGAAATAGTATCAACTATGTCTGCGAAGTTTCTGCGCGCATCTCAATCCAACTTCAGCCCCAGTCAAAAACCCCCATTCTGGGATTGGAACTAGTTTAATTTCGAATAGTTTTATTTCAGGAAACTATTACTTTTTACCGGCAATTTGACTCAACTTCACCCTGTTACAAACACAGGGAATACAAGCTCCTGCAGTTCAAGAAGTTTTGAGATGAATACCGCTTCAAGGAATAAATACTGTGTACAAAGATAAAATAAATTTCCAAACCGACATAGATGATAACCTTGTCATCAACGGCAAAACTTTCAATTCCAGATTTTTTATCGGAACCGGCAAGTTTTCATCACCTCAGATTCTCAGAGAAACCATATTCAGTTCAAAAGCTCAGATCATAACAGTTGCCATCAGAAGGGCCCGTCCAGACAACCAGGTCGAAGATCCGGCTTTTGCCGGGATAGATTTGGACAAATGCTTGGTACTTCCCAATACTTCAGGCGCCAGAGATGCTCAGGAAGCAATTCGTCTGGCCAAACTCGGCAAGGCACTCACCGGTCACAATTGGGTCAAACTTGAGGTTACTCCGGATCCAGCCAATCTGTTGCCTGATCCGATCGAAACCTTCAAAGCAGCACAACAATTGATCAAAGCCGGGTTTACAGTTCTCCCGTATATCAATGCTGATCCCATTCTTGCAAAAAAGCTGGAAGAAGTTGGTTGCGCTACAGTAATGCCTCTGGCGGCTCCCATTGGCACTAATCGAGGTATAAAAACTCGCGAACTGCTGAAAATTATCATAGAACAGGCACAAGTACCCGTTGTGGTTGACGCCGGTTTGGGACTTCCCTCTCATGCGGCTGAAGCAATGGAAATGGGTGCTGATGCCATTTTAGCCAATACCGCACTTGCAACTGCCGGAAATCCCCCATTAATGGCCAATGCTTTTGCTCTGGCTGTGCAAAGCGGACGAGCAGCCTGGCTGTCTGGAGCCGGAAAAGAATCAACCCGAGCAAGAGCGTCCAGTCCCCTTACCGGATTTTTACATCAGGACTAGTCAGAAAATGTTTAATCCCCAGCAAATCCATCAGGCAATTCAACAAAAACAACAGGATCTTAATTCTTTCAAAATCCTTATTTCCCCGGAAGCTCAGGATTATCTTGAAGAAATGGCAAAAAAATCCCAGAATCTGACCAGAAGGCGTTTTGGCAACAATATTTCTCTGTATGTTCCCCTGTATATTTCCAATTATTGCATTAATCAATGTCAATATTGCGGATATAATCTTTCCAACAAATTCAAACGGATTAAATTAAACATGGAGGAGATCGCAATTGAAGCCGAAACTCTAAAACAACAAGGCTTTGAACACATCTTGCTGCTTACCGGAGAAGCTCCCTCTCAAACCGGAATAGACTACTTGGAGCAGGCTGTAAAAACTCTCAAAAAAATTGTTCACCAGGTTTCAATAGAAATTTATCCCCTGTCCCAGGCAGATTATGAACGCCTTATTGCAGCAGGTTGTGATGGCATCACCATCTATCAGGAAACCTACAATCGTGAGTGCTATCGGGAAGTTCACAAAAAAGGCCCCAAGCAAAACTACGACTACCGTTATGAAACTCCCTTCAGAGCAGCCAAAGCAGGAATGCGCAGTGTGGGACTGGGTTTCTTGATGGGACTGGCCCCCTGGAGAGAAGAAATTACTGCCATGGTTAAACACGCCCAAAAAGTATTGCAGGCCAATTGGAGAGTACGTCTGGGTTTCAGTTTTCCCCGGCTCAGACCTCATCTCGGCAACTTCAAACCCGAATACCCTGTAAATGAAATCGAACTGGCTCAGATGGTCTTTGCTCTGCGACTTTTCTTTCCTGATGCGGAACTGGTATTATCTACCCGCGAACCTGCCCGGATCAGAGACGGTTTGTTGTCTCTAGGTATTACCAGAATCAGTGCAGGAAGCTCCACTCAGCCGGGAGGATACAAAACAAACAAGGATCAAATTTCTCAATTTGATATCGACGACAAGCGAACCCCGTCTGAAATTTCCCAACTCATCAGATCTGCTGGAATGGAACCCCTCTGGAAAGATTGGGACTGGGCTTTCAACAGGGAAGAGGATTTCTCATGAACAGCAAATTGAAAATCAGAATGCAAAAATGGCAGAAGGTTGATTTGTATCCGGTAATTACTCCTGAATTCTGTAAAAACAGAGATCCTTTGCTGATTCTGGATGAAGTCATGCAGGCAGGCGCCAAGGTTGTTCAGTTAAGAATCAAACAAGGCTCAGACCATTATCTTTATAATTTATCATGCCAATTCAGAGCCTTAACAAACAAGCATTCTGCACTTCTGATTATTAACGATCGGATTGACATAGCCATGGCTTGCGGGGCTGACGGTGTTCATCTGGGCCAGGATGATCTTCCTCTGGGAATTGCCCGAAAGCTGGCACCTGATTTAATCATCGGAACTTCTACTCATAACGCTAAAGAAGTAATCAGAGCCCAAAAAGAAGGTTGCAGCTATCTCAACATAGGTCCTGTTTATGGCACTGCCACCAAAGAATTGCCCATCAATCCACTTGGTGAAGAAAAACTTTCAGAACTAACAGCGCTGGTCGAAGTTCCTTTTACAGTCATGGGGGGAATCAAAAGACACAATATCCCCAGGCTTAAACAGATTGGAACCAAAATTTTTGCCGTAGTCACTGCTGTTACAGCTGCCCCGGATGTTAAAAATGCCACCCGGGAATTAATTGATCTAATTTCTTCCTGATGTATAATATTTGAGTATTTTTCCAGACAAAAATCAGACAATTAATACCAGACGGTGGCTGGAGAAGTATAACCAATTACCCTTACCTTCAACCTGGATTACATATGAGACTTCAAAAAATCGAAAAACTTACCAGAAAAGAATTGATTTCTCTCCTGAAACTTCTTTCCCAGGAAGAAGTTTTCCCCTTCAACACAGCATCAAAAAGCGATCTGGTTCAATTATTATACAGTTCCCTGGGTTATCTTTTCAAGGGTGAACCGGTGGAACCAGAAGAACTTGAACTTATTTACATGGAAAAGGTTTCCAAAGTTCTGGAACTGGAAAACAAGCCAGAGGATCCGGAAAAATGGTCCCGGGAAATTTTCAGAAAATTGGGTCAGAAAATTCTCAACGAACTGCGTCCACTTTTGGAAATCGCCCACGTCATCAGTTGGGCCGACGGTGATTTTGACAAAAGTGAACTTGAAGTTTTTGACATAATTTTTTCTCAACTCAAATTGTTAAAACCATTCAAGACTGATATTGTCAACATGTGCCTGCGACCACTGCCCGCAGCAACTTTAGAAGCGGATCTAAAACCTGTTTCCAACTATCCCGACAAAGCCGAATTTTTACTTGCCTTTGCCTGGGCTATAGCTCTAGTCGATAATTCCACCCATCAAAACGAAATTGCCACTTATAACAAGATCGGCAAGATTCTGGGTTTTGAACCGGGGAAAAGAAATTCAATCCGCAAAGAAATAGAAAGACGCTGGCAAATGCTCAAAGACGAAAACATCATTAAAAACAGCTCTGAAGCTGTCTTGTATGTTTGCGGACTAGATAAATATATCAACAAAGTTGTGGGCTTTGATTCTTTTTCAATTTTCGACAATCAAAATATCAACTGTAATCAAAAATATGAAAAAGCCGGTGAAGTTTTCAATTCTCTGACCTTGTTTTCCAAAATCAACCTTCTTTCCAATCCCGAACTTTCTTTGCTGGATCGCATCGTTTTGATTCTGGCTTTGATTCTCTCTGAAATTCATTAACTTCAAATTTTACTTTTACTACAATACACATACGGACAGTTATTCATGGACGATATAACCACTAACAAAGACTTCAGCAAAATTTTGAATTCACTGTGTTCTCCAAATTCATACAAAAAAGTCATGCATCGCAGCAACCACAATGTGCCCATGCCCTCCACTAAAATTATGGGACAAATAGTTGAAATGATGCGCGCCATTATATTTCCTGGATATTTTGGTTATTCTCACCTCAATCTCCACAACATGAAATATTATCTGGGCACTGTTCTTGATAAAATTTATCATCAACTGGCTCTGCAGATTAAAAGAGGCTTTTGTTTTTCCTGTAACCACAATAAAACCGTCTGCACCGATTGCACCAACAGAGCAATCAACCTTACAGACAGTTTTTTCAAACAGATTCCTCAAATCAGGCATCTCCTCTCCACAGACGTTGAAGCTGCCTATCTAGGAGATCCGGCAGCCCGCAATCCTGGAGAAACAATCTTTTCTTATCCATCAATTTATACTCTTCTCAATTACCGGGTAGCCCACGAACTTTTCAAACTTGAAATACCTTTGATTCCACGAATTATTACGGAAATGGCCCATTCTAAAACCGGAGTGGATATCCATCCGGGAGCTCAGATCGATGAATATTTTTTCATGGATCACTGCACGGGAATTGTAATCGGTGAAACCTGCATCATCGGCAAAAATGTAAGAATCTATCAAGGGGTAACTTTAGGGGCGAAAAGCTTTCCTCTCGATGAAAACGGCAATCCCATCAAGGGTATAATCAGACATCCCCAAGTGGAAGATGAAGTGATAATTTATTCCGGAGCAACTATTCTGGGGCGAGTTACAATCGGCAAAAACAGTGTCATCGGCGGCAATGTCTGGCTCACCAGAGATGTTGCTCCAGGCAGCAGGATCATGCAGGAAAAACCCAGAAAGATGAATTTTGAAAATGGAGCTGGCATCTGAGTAAGTAAAACCTGACCAGGTCAAGTTTTC
>JAQICJ010000208.1 GCA_027858615.1 Deltaproteobacteria bacterium | reverse complement strand
GTATAATTTTGAATTCAGAAAAAGTGTTTATCCCAGGAACCTTTTTGTTGAGGGCAGAAAAAACCTTGAAATCGCTGGGGTAAAAAGAGTTTTTGTTCCCCATCGCTGGGGAGGAGCATTACTTTACCACTTTGACGGCAAATATTTGGACTTTATAGATTCCCGCAATGATTGTTTTTCCACGGAGGTCTGGGATGATTATTTTACCATTATCCACAATCGCCCCGGTTGGCGCAAAATCTGGCAAAAATACAGTCCTGAAGCTGCCTTTTTGCCCCAGGATGAGCCTTTGACAGATAAATTGCAGGCTCAAAACTGGCAGATAAAAGTAAAAAACAGACAGGGAGTTTTATTGTTGAAACCTGAGGAGAAATAAATCAGTTTCAACTTAATTCATCGAAAAGGTAGGCGGTAGTTTTGTTGCCGTTATAGAAGTTTTGCAGCAGGTAACGTTCGTTAGGGGAATGAATATTGTCGTTGGGAAGTCCGTAACCGAGCAGAAGTACAGGTGCCTTCAAGCTTTTCTGGAAGGTGGCAACTATTGGAATAGAACCACCT
The DNA here is from genome assembly GCA_027858615.1 of Deltaproteobacteria bacterium. Taxonomy (GTDB): domain Bacteria; phylum Myxococcota_A; class Polyangia; order HGW-17; family HGW-17; genus JAQICJ01. The sequence continues at coordinate 14,178 of JAQICJ010000208.1, read as the reverse complement.
TCGCGAATAAATTTAGCTTTATTGGCGAAACCTTTTTCCAAGGCGTTGATTCCACTCTGGGTAATTTCATGATCCCTTGGAATAAGAACAGGAACAGCTGTATGCAAGGTGTCAACTTCCACTTCAAGGCTGGGATGGGCTACTTGCAGAACGTATTCTCTGAAAAGTTTGGCAATTCTTTGGGGATTCTGGTTGGGAACCAGTCTCATGCTGACCTTTGCTCCGGCTGTGGAAGGAATGATAGTTTTGCCACCTTCTCCGCTGTAGCCTCCCCAGATGCCGTTGACGTCCAGAGTAGGTCTTCCCCACATTCTTTCAAGGGTTGTATATCCTTTTTCTCCGTGAGGTGCGCTGGAACCGGTGTCTTTTTTTAGGACTTCGTCTGAATATTGCAGGGAAGCAAATTCCTCTTTTTCGCTTTGCTCCAGCTCAAGAACGTTGTCGTAAAATCCGGGAATCTGAATAACTCCATCCTTGTTTTTGAGATCAGCTATGATTTCGGCCAGACCGTTACAGGCATTTTTAACAACTCCCCCAAAACTTCCCGAATGCAAATCCATGCCAGATCCTTTTACTCTGAATTCCATGTAGACTATGCCTTTGAGACTGTAACAGATTGCCGGAGTATTTTCGTTATATTGGGAGGTGTCACTGATAATTACTGCATCACAGGCGAGTTTTTCCGGATTGTTTTCGGTGAATTTGTAGATATTTTCACCTCCTCCTTCTTCTTCGCCTTCAAAAATAATTTTGATATTGACTGGTATTTCGGTGCTGGTTTGGCGGAAAGCTTCTATTGCCATGAGATGACTGTATAATTGACCCTTGTCATCACTGACTCCCCTTGCGTAGATGGTGTCGTTGACAATAGTTGGTTCAAAGGGAGGATAATCCCATAAATCGATGGGATCCACAGGCTGAACGTCATAGTGGCCGTAAAAAAGCAAAGTTTTTTTGGAGGGATCCATTTTTTTGGATTGAGCATAAACAAGAGGATTTCCAGGGGTTTGGATTTTTTCAACATCCAGATCAAGCTCTTCAAGTTTGTTGACCATAAAATCAGCTGCTTTTTCAATATCTGGTTTATGTTTTTTCAGAGCACTGATGCTGGGTATTTTGAGAAACTCGATCAATTCTTTTAAATGCTGATCTTTGTGTTTTTCAAGATAGTCAATTACTGGTGTTATATTCATTGTTTGTCCTCCCGGATTGGTTTATTGGAAAACCATTTTGTATTTTGATTAGAAATGAACTTGGAGTATTTTGGACAGGGATAAATTTATATCTTTTCGATAGTTTTTACCAAAGAAAATAAGAAAAAGTTGGGAAAACCAATGATAACTAAAGCTTGGCAGTTGGTTTTACCAGATACAGGCTCTGCCTCCAACGAGTTGGAATTGAATTATTACTCCGTAACTGCTGGAATAATCATTTTTTCCGCCGGCAATCAGTCCCCCGTCACAATCATTTCTCCAGACGATATCAGAAAGAATAGTGTCATTTGGAGCTATCCAGGGAGCCTGATCGAAATTTTGAATTGAAACTTCGTTGAGTTCGCAGTTGCTGAAGGGGTAGGGGCAATCATAAAAGCCATTTCTATATTCGATGATTGTAGCAAAAGATCCCGAGGATAGAGATTGATGTTTGCCCACAATCAGTGCTCTCTGACCATTTGGCTGCCAGCCGATGTTCCAGATGCGCCTGGTGGAAAAACGAGGAGCATCGGAATAACTGTTGATCAAACCGCTTTCAAAGCGATAGACAGCATCTCCCGACCAACTGATGAGCAGAGCGTGGCTGCCGTCAGGATGGGCGCCGAGGTGGGAAGTGTTCCCGATATTGTTGTTTCCTGGATTGTGCCTGAGTTCAGGAACCTGGCTGACCAGGGTGTAATAGTAGGTGTCGGAGCCATTGATGCCGCAGGTAATCAGCACTCCCGGATCTCCATATTCGTTGTTTACTTTGGTCATTTCCTGGCAGCCAGCACCGGAGTTGACTGCTTCCAGCTGGGTGGCGCTTCCGGTAGTGGTGTCAAAAGAAAAAAGATAAAGATTATAGGGCCAGGAGTTGTTTCTGCCCAGAAGCATCGTCTGGTTGTAGAAATCATAAACGGTGGAAGTGAAAACTTCAACCCAGGCAGGGAGAGAAGAGAAGCGGGTGAGGGCATTCTGGGGCTGGGATGGATTGAGCAGATAGGAAGAGTGATCATATTTGAAGACCACACCGTTACCAGAATTGTTTTCGTAACCCACAAGCAGGGCTTCGTTGCCGTCAGGGGAAAATTTAACTTCTTCCCAATAGATGGTTTCACCGCTTTCACCCGGATTAATTCCGATATAGGTATTGTTGTTCAAATCATAGAAATAAACAAGATTGGAGTATTCGAGCAGGATGAACAGGGAATTGTCGGGATGGACATCTAAAGCAACCAGTTTGTTGATGCCCCCGGCGGGATATCTGGAATATTCATAACTGCCGGCATTCAATACTTCGCATCCGTCTGGGATTCCATTACTGTTGATGTCGGTGGAATCGTCGTGACCGGGACATTGGTCACTGCTGTCGCAGACGCCGTCACCGTCGGAGTCGTCGGGATTGTCGAGAGGACATGGATCGCAACCATCGGGCACCCCGTCGTTGTCTCCATCAATGATATCATTGAATCCCGGGCAGATGTCATTGCTGTCGCAGATGCCATCGTTGTCGGAGTCGTTGGGATTGTCGAGAGGACATGGATCACAGCCATCGGGAATCTCGTCGTTGTCGGAATTGAGGTTGTCGTCAGAGCCCGGGCAGATGTCATTGCTGTCGCAGATGTCATCGTTGTCGGAGTCGTCAGGATTATCGAGAGGACATGGATCGAGGGAGTCAACTACTCCGTCACCGTCAGTGTCTACCTGATTGTTGGAGTTGTTGGAGTTGTTGATATTGTTAGTGTTATTGGAGTTGTTGACATTGTTGGTGTTGTTGGAATCGTCTTTGCCTGAGTTGACGGCACAACCGGTTGTCAGCAGCACCCATAATAAGACGAAATGATATTTAAGCATGGAAATTCTCCGGATTGTTCCTTGACCAAAGGTGGAAATATGCCCTTTTCAGGGTCAGGGTTATTGATGTTTTCATAAATTATAATATGAACTTCATTTGTTCGCAATCAGGATGAAAAGAAATTATGTATTATTGATTTCAAGTACTAAAATCAAGCTGGTTGCAGCAAATTTTAAGATAATGAAAAAAAGTTAAAAACAAGGTTGACAGGAATAAATTTTCTGTGTATGTATATTAGTGTATTAGAAATATAGTACACTAGAAAGGAGTTGTAATATGATAAAAATTAATAATTTGGATTTTTCCTACAAAAACACTTCACTTTTCCACGATTTGGATATGAATCTGGATCAAGGAAATATTTATGGCCTCTTGGGCAGAAATGGAGCCGGCAAAACAACCTTGCTGAAATTGATGACCGGACTCAGATTTCCTGATTCAGGTAAAATAATCACCGGAGGTTTTACTGCTTCTTCCCGGCCCAAGGAAATGCTTGAAAAGATCTGTTTTATTCCTGAAGAAATCTGGGTACCACCTTTGACTGCAAAAAAATACGTTCAACGTTACAGCAGGTGTTATCCATCTTTTTCTCATGAATTGTTAAAAACACACATTGAAGAATTTGAAGTGCCTTACCAGCGCAATCTCAACAAATTGTCTCTGGGACAGAAAAAGAAATTTCTGCTGGCTTTCGGTTTTGCTTCCCAGTGTGAACTGCTTATTCTTGATGAGCCTACCAACGGTCTGGATATTCCTTCCAAATCCATTTTCAGGAGGTTGGTAGCCGAATACATTAAAGATGAACAGACAGTTATTATCTCCACTCACCAGGTGAGAGACGTTGAAAATCTTATTGACCCCATAATTATTCTGGATGAAGGCAAAGTTATCTTTCAGCAATATGTTAATGCTTTGCAGGATAAATTCAGAATAGTAAACATGAAGGAGATATCCGATACTGAAAAAATTCTCTATTCAGAAAAAACTCTGGGAGGTTATTCAGTAGTTATGGAGGCTGATACTGAAACAGAAGCCGAACAACTGGATATTGAAACTATTTTCAACATAGCTGTTAACAATCCTGATAAATTGAACAAGATAATGAAAGGGGAAGACAATGAATAAAGGAACTGTTTTTTCACTGGACAGATTTTTAGCTTTGCTGAATATCGAATTGAATTCGATTAAAAAACCCGGCTTGATTACGGCAGCTGCCATAGGTGGTTTTGTTTTTCTGACCTCACTAAATTTTACCAATCAGGATCCAGCCATGCATATGGGCAACTTCGCCCTTTTTCTGATGCTCGGTGGGCTTATTTTTACCAGTTACTCCTTCAAAGAACTCAAAGAAAACACCTCAGGGATGAGCTGGCTGCTTATTCCCGGCTCCCACTTTGAAAAATTCATGGTGAAGTTACTGGTAGCTTCTGCAGGTTTTATTGTGGGCATAACTTGTGTTTATTATCTGGGAATGTTTTTGGGAGAAACGGTGAATGCCCTGATTCTTAAAAGTCCCCACCAGTATCTGGATATATTCAGTTGGGATTTTTTAAATCTGATTGGAGGATATCTTCTGATGATGTCATTTTATGTCTTTGGGGCAATCTACTTCAAATCATACCATTTTATCAAAACTTCCCTTGCTCTTTTTGCAGTTTTTCTGCTGTTTGGAGTTGTGATTCTTACCATAGCTTATTTGGTTTTCCTGCCTTATTTTGACGGCTTGAGTATCAAACCGGAATACAAAGAGATTCTTATCAATGCTCAGAGAAATTCGGGCCATGTGAATGGTTATCAGGAAAGCCATTTCCAAATTGGGGGAAATCTGCCTGTATTCAATTATATCATGAAGGCCTGGATGAATTTTGTAACCCCGATTGTAGTTTTGATTGCTTCATACTTGAAAATAACTGAAAAGCAGGTGTGAGATGAAATTCAACAATAATAAACCGATTTATCTTCAAATAGGAGATCTACTCATGGAGAGCATTCTTGATGGTGAATATGAGGAAGACAACAAAATACCTTCCATTCGCGAAATGGCTTCCCTTACCCAGACAAATCCAAATACCGTGGTCAGAGCTTATTCCTCGCTCCTCGAAAAAGGAGTTATCTACAAAAAAAGGGGAAAGGGCTTTTTTGTAAAAGCAGAAGCAACCAAGACAATTACCAGTTTGAAAAAGAAACAATTCCAAGAAAAAGAATTGCCTAGATTATTTCATTTAATGGAAATGCTGGATTTTTCCCTGGAAGAATTACAACAGGAATATAAAAACTATTGTACCCGAATAGAAAAAAAAGGAGAATTATAATGAAAATAAAAATGAAAAATTCAACTGCAGTACTACTGGGTTATGCGGTAACAACATTGCTTTTACTGATTGTGATGATCTTCTTTGCTAAAAGAAGGGTCGATAATAAAATGGACGAAATGGTCCGCAACAATCAAAATATTCATCATCCCAGGCACCATCTTAACTAGTTCCCATCCCAAAAAGTAAGGACATCGCCTGAACACGAAAATTTATCTCATCTGCTTTGTCGTAACTTCTTGAAATAGTATCAACTATGTCGGCGAAGTTTCTGGGCACATCTGAGGCAAACTTCTTATTCAGTCAAAAAACCCCATCCCAAGCACCATTTCAATTTCAATTAAGTTTCCACAATAAAAATGTATTGGCAAAAGGGTTTTCCTGCAACGTTTTCAGGGGCTAAGATTATTGGGTGCTTCTGAAGTTGATTATCGGTTCAGTTTTGCAAGAGAACTAACCCCATATATTCTTTGTTCTAAATTGTGAGGCAATAAAGAGTTTATTTGTCGGTCTTTTTGGTGGCCGGCTGTTTTTTCTTGGGAGCAGCTTTTTTGGGAGTTGCTTTTTTCACAGGAGCAGCTTTTTGGGGAGCAGCTTTTTTCACAGGAGTGGTTTTGACAGGAGCAACTTTCTTGGGAGCAGCTTTTTTCACAGGAGCTGCTGTATTACTCAAAGGTTTATTTTGGGCAGACCCTGGTTGTTCAGTTGGGGAATTCTGCGCCGGTTGTTCAGTTGCGTTGGCACTGGCGTCTTCGGTTTCCGGTTGTTCAGTTGCGTTGGCACTGGCGTCTTCGGTTTTCTGGGTATTTACCGGAGTTGCTGTTTTGGTGTCTCCGGTTGGAAGTTTGCCATCTTGATCTGTATTATCAGTATCTTTATCTTCCATTTCATTTTGGAGATCTGTTTTTACCTTATCTACACCGGTGGCATCAACGCTTTCGCCTCCAAGTTCTTCATTGAGAGCCTGATTAACGGTTTTAATGTCTTTGGAAGCGTCTTTGAGTCGATCACTTCCTGCTCTTGAAGAAGCCCAAGAAAGGCTCATAGAACCGATCATGAAAAAAGCGGCAACAATGGTGGTAAGATGAGAAACAAAATTACCTGCTCCTGAAGAGGAAAACATGTTGTTAGAACCGCCACCACCGAAAGCAACACCCATTCCTCCACCCTTGCCTGATTGCAACAGGACAAGAACGATGAGCATTAAACAAAGAATTACATGTAAAACTTCTATAATAGAAAAAATCCACATCATAGGATATCATACTCCTTTTACGGGAATAGTTGTTAACTGCTCCAGCTTAAATTGCTGTGTTACAGGGAAAATACAGTTTGCCGGATGGATTGAGAATGAATTAATGCCGAACAAACTGGATCCCGTTAGAAAATTCTTACCATTTGTAACCATAAAAATCAAAATATCAAGGATTTTGTTATAAAGAAGAAAAAAAAACTGAATAAGATGAACTTTCCGGGGTGTTTTCCATCTTGTTTTTAAACAATTTTTAAACATTGACATTTCAGGGTAATTATTTATAATTTGCAAAACAATTACAATTTAAAATGGAATTATTTTAGTAATTTACTTCATCTTTTTTACTAACTTTTCATACGGAGAAAATTTTTATGTTCAAAGGTTTAAAAAAAACTGCTTTCACCTTTCTTTTTGTTGCTGTTTTTGCTTTTACTGCATCTTGTGGCTATATCCTTTACCCTGAAAGGCGCTCTGGCGGAGCAAAAGGTGGTAAGGTAGATGTTTCGGTTGTGGTAATGGATTGTCTGTGGTTGCTTCCCGCAGTCGTTCCCGGTTTGGTTGCCCTGCTGGTAGACGGTCTCACCGGAGCCTGGTATCAATCAGGCGGAAGCTCAGTGCTTGGGCAAAACACTAGCAAATCTCAACCATTGCAACTTGTTGCAGGAAAAGACCATTTGCTTAATGTCAGAAATACTTTATATGATTCAGGAGAAGCTTCTCTTTACATGATTTCTGCAAGCGGTCAAAAAGTTTTACTCGACAAAACCAAAGCCGGCCAGAAAGGTTTTATCTTCAAATTCAAACTTGATAAAAACCAAAATCAAAATTCCACCTTACTTCTAGTTGTATTGAACAAGAAAAAACTTTGGTTCAACGCCAGAATCTTCAATTAATCCTCTTTTCTCTCCATTCTAAACACAGCTTAATTCATTTTAATTAAAAGATAATTTTGATAAAAATTGGCAATTTCAAGGAGGAAATTTTCGAAAAACAATGACGCAGTGTGTCAAAAGTATCTGATAATAAAGTCTTTTCTTAAGTTTAACTTCCTGTTATACTTGACCCGTTTTAAATATCTTTATCACCTTGATGAAAACAAATACTGGAAATTCATCATTCTATGATTTCTGCTAAAATTACAAAATTACTAAATCTTTTTAATATTATTGCATTTGTGGTGCTGGTCAATCTGCTTTTACCCCATCTGGCCGAGGCAAATCCGGCAGATCTTTTTGGGACAGGTTCCAAATCAGCTGCTATGGCTGATACCGGAGTTGCTTCTGCTGATCAGGCTGATGCCCTTTTCCTCAATCCGGCCCGGCTCGCCTTTACTCCCAAATTATCTATCATGGGAGGTCTGGTATTTCAGCAGGCCGCTTTACAGACTCCAGCGGGAAATCGTTCCATCAAGGACAGTTGGTATTCTCATTTCGGAATCAGTTTCCCTTCTCCATTCAAAGGTTTTTTGCAGGATAAAATTCAATTTGGGTTTTTTGCTGTTGCTCCCCTGGCAGAGATGACCAGAATTGAAATGAGGCTGCCCTCAGATCCTGCTTATCCCTATTTTGAAAACAGATCCCAGAGACTGGTGTTGATTCCTGGATTCAGTTATATACTTTTTGACTCTCCAACTGCCGGCAAATTGAGTTTTGGGTTTGGAGTCAATTATTTTGCAGCTCTGGAAGGGGCAATAATCGGCAGGGAAGGGGCTACCCGCAGTGTGGAAGCAAGAGTTTTCGAGGAAATTCAGGGTAAGGCCACTGTAAATGGCGGCATAGCCTACAATTATAAAAGCCTGCATTTTGGTTTCTCCTATCGCCAGGCTTTTGGGCTTGATTTTCACAATGTATCCTTCAATCACATTGCTGGCACTGATATTAACCTCGATCTCAAGGGAACAGCACTTTATTCTCCTCACACCTTAAGCTGGGGTGTAGTCTGGAAACAGCCCAGGTATTCCATTCAGTTTAATTTGATCGAATATCTGTGGAGTTTTTATTCAACTCCATTAGTCAGCATGAGAAGCCAGCTCCCTCTGGTTGGTTCCCTGGTAGGCCAATTGCCGGAAACCAAATTCAACAATACAATGGCTTTTCTGCTCGGGGGAAGTTACAAGCTCAATTCCAAGTTTATTTTAAGGGGTGGAGTTGGTTTTGAAAACAAAATGCTGCCTGAACAGACTGGAAAAACCAATCTTCTGGATACCCACAAATTTAAATTAACTATGGGATTGACTTGGAAATTGTCAACCAGGTTATTTTTACATGGTCATTTGCGCTATATCCATCTTTTCGGTTCTACCCACCACAAAAATATCATGACCACTGATGCCGATTGCGGAACTTCAATTCCGGCTTCTTCTTCAACCGTATTATCTGATGAAGTTCATTGTGTTCCAGATGATGAATCCACCTGGGGTTTCCAGACAACCAATCCCGGATATCCCTCCATCAGTTCCGGTGGTGGTGTTTTTGCCGCAGGAATAACTCTGGAGGTGCGCCAATGAAAAGGCTTCTTTCCGGAGTATTATTTTTTGTGGCTGTTGCCTTGCCCTTTACTTCTTTGTGGGCTTCCAAACCCTCGGATCTTTTCCAGATTGGTCAAAGAGCCAAATCAACAGCCGGTTCTTCCGGTACAACTATGCCTTCTGGTCCGGCTGCAACAGTCAATAATCCAGCTGCTCTCACCCATATCCCCGGAATAGTAGCAGGTTTTTCCTATTCTTATGGTTACATGGGTCTTGAAGTCAATGGTAAAGATGCCAATGTGCTTGATTATCGCGGTTTTGATCTGGGCCTGGCCCTGCCTCTTCCTCAAGTTTTCAGCAAAAAGATAAGTCTGGGGTTGACTGTTCATTTGCCTGACCAGATGATTTTGCGAATGCAGGCAATTCCTGCTTCCGAGCCTCGGTTTATCAGATTTGACAATTATCCCCACCGCTTGGAAACCGCAGCAGCAGTGGCCTTTGCTCCTTTCGACTGGTTGAGTATTGGCTTGGGAGCGGCAATTATGATGGATTTCGACGGAGAAGAATTCCATCTCAAGGTAGGTTCCAAATCCGGCCAGAAAATAGGAGAGATGGAAATAAGCAGTTCCATTCCCTATCGGATTGTTCCTTTCGGCGGTCTGATTATTACCCCGGAACACGTTCCTCTTTTGCGCAAGTGCAAGTTGGGATTTTTCTACAGAGAGCCTTATCATTTCAACCTCAACATGAATGTCATGGCCGATGTTGATGTAGCCGGTATTGTTACTGGAGATACAATTATCGCTCTCAGAATGCATGACCATTTTTCTCCGCGCAAAATCAGGGCAGGGATTGCATTTAATTTTTTTGAAAAACACAATCTTTTCTTTGATCTGTCTTGGGAGCAATGGTCTCAGTTTGATGCCGGTTTTTCCACCATGAAAATTCTGGTTGATCTGGGGATCAATCCTCCTCTGGTTGAATCCATTCTGCCTGATGACAACTTCAGGGATATTCTTATATTTTCCGGTGGTCTGGAATTGGTTTTCCAGAAGGTAATGCTTAGAGCAGGTTATGGATACCATCCTACCCCTGTACCAAATCAGGTTGGTTTTTCCACTTTGATGGACAGTGATCGGCATGTTTTGGCAACCGGAGTGGGTTTTAATTTCAAGGGACCGGCAATTTTACCTTATCCGATTCAATTTGGTTTGTCTTATCAACTCCATTATCTGGTTTCGAGGACTGCCAGCAAACATAATTCAACTCTGCCCTCAGTTCAATACGGTGGCAGTATTCATCAATTGTCAATCGGTTTAAAAATGGATTTTTAGCATGGAATTCTTATCTTTTTCAAAATTCACTGAAACCAGTTATATTCTGGGATGTATCCTCTTTTTAGTAGCTCAACTCAATTCTTGTACTCTCGCAGATCAGGAAGATTATTCCGGACGATACCTCAGTCAATCTCCGGCTCCTTACGAAGAAAAGGGTCCGGTCGAAATCTGCATGGGTACTCATCGCATTGCTTCCCCTAAGGAAGATCTCGGTGGTTTTTGTCAGAAGAGAGATAATCCTTCCCCGGAAACCTGTTATTCCAACTCGGATTGTAAAGGCAGAACCCTCTGTGTATGCGGAGTTTGTTCGGTGAAGTTTTGTACTCGCAACGATGATTGTCCCGGAAATTATGTATGTGATTTCAACAAAAACCGGTGTGCATTGAGATGTGAAACAGATTGTGAATGTCCCGGTACCAATCCCCGGTGTGAGTTGGGTGTTTGTCAGAAGATGTGTATTGTTGACGGTGAGTGTGAAACAGGAGAACTCTGTTCCAAATCACTGGCCAGGTGCATAACTGTTCCCTGTTCTCATGACAATCAGTGTTATGATGATGAAGAATGTGTCATTCAGATGGAGCCCCGGATAGTGAGAGAGCCTTCCGTGGTCAGAAGGATCGACAATACCTACTTCATGTATGTGGAAGTTGATCAGGGAAGTGTGGATCGACGCATGATCTTCAGGGCCCAAAGTTATGATGCCAAAACCTGGAACATGAATCCTCCTGCCCCAATTGTGGAAAGTGTTGCCAGTGACAACTACCGGGTGGGTTCCCCTTCGGTTATTATTCTTGATAACAATAATTACGTCATGTTTTATGAAATAGGAGATGGTGAGGGAATAGGCAGAGCTGAAAGCAGTGATGGTCGGAACTGGACCAGAAGCGAAGAGCCACTTGTTTTTCCAACGGGCAACGAAAATGAAATTCATGCCCCTAGCGCTGTTTATCATCCTCTTGAAGACAGGATTTATCTTTATTATGAAGCCGGTGATGGCAATGAAATCAAGTTGATTATTTCTGAAGACAGTGAAGGCAGGTATTTTCCCAATGCTGCTGTCGATGCCAGTGTTAAGATTGTTGTTTTAAGACCCCATTCTCTGGCTGATGAGCTTTTGTGGCGCAAAGTAAGCGATCTCCATTCTCCTTTTGTCAAGTTGGAAATAGATGACAATGGCAACCCTGTTTTTAAAATGTGGGTGAGTGCAAAAGGCTTTGAAAGTGCGGAGGCGTCAAGTTTTGGCACCACTAATCAGGTCAGCGCCAATTTTTCAGTGGGTTTTCTTGCCGGAACCGATGGTATTTCATTTGAACCTTTTCCCTTCAATCCCATTTTTGATACTATAGCTCCCAATTCTTTCGTCAATCATCAATCGGAGCTTTGTCCCTCTATTTTGGATTTAGGAGATAAGTCAATATTATTCTATGGTAAAAGCAATGCCGATTATACCAATTGGGACAATTTGGGATGGGCTCAAAATCCCCCTTCTCATTCTTTTCCTGATAGTTTATGATTTATGTTTTTTTTTAAGTAAAGAGGGGATTTGATTAAGAGATGCAACCAGAGTATTGAGAGAGTATGGTTTTTGAAGAAAACTGCTGAGTTTTTTCCCGGAAAAACGCTGACAAACTTCTTGTTTATTGTAGCCGCTGGCAATTATGATGGGAATTTCTTTTCTTATTTTTCTCAATTTTCTAAAAACTACTTCCCCATCCAGTCCGGGCATATTTAAATCAAGAATTACAGCTGCATACTTTTCGGGATTAGATTCGAACAATTCAATTGATTTTTTTCCGTTCTCAACTGTGTCGACTTTATAGCCGAGTCTCGTGAGCATTCTTTCTGTTATTTCGAGAACACTGGGCATATCATCTGCAATCAGCAAATGTCCACCTGCTTTAAGGTTATCTCGGGAAATATACTTTATTTTTTTTATTTCGGCATTGTTGTGAAGGGGTAAAAGAACCTTGATAGTGGTTCCTTTGCCTTCTTCGCTGTAAATACTGATTCCGCCCTTATGTCCTTTTACAATCCCTCTTACCGCAGCCATTCCCAAACCCCTGCCGGCAAATTTGGTGGTGAAGAAAGGCTCAAAAATCCTTTCCCTTGTTTCTTTGTTCATGCCACAGCCATTATCTGAAATTTCAAGATATACATAAATCCCAGAATCAATTGTATCTTCACAGTTGTTTTTCATTTTTTGAGGATGAGAGATATTAATGATACCGGTTTCAACAATTAAAACCCCTGATTTATTTTCCAATGATTCAGAACCGTTGATAATCAGATTCATCAGAACCTGATTTATTTGGCTCATGTCACCTTTGATTACCAGTTTTTCAGGAGATAATTGATAGATGGTTTTTGTATTTTTTGAGAGTGACGTTTGCAACAGATTTTTGAGATCGCGAATTAATTTGTTAAGATAAATAGTTTTCTGTTGAAATTTTCCCCTACCTGCGTAAGCCAGCATCTGTCTGCACAGTTGCGCTGCCTGGAAAGCTGCCTTTTTGATTTCTTGAGAATATTCATTAACACTGGTGTTTTCAGGGGTTTCTACTGAAATCATATCTGCAAAACCAAGAACTCCCACCAGAAGATTGTTAAAATCGTGGGCTATGCCTCCTGCCAGCAGACCAAGAGATTCAAGTTTTTGAGTTTGAAAAATCTTTTTGTTGAAAATAGCTTTTTCTTTTTCAAGTTTTTTTCTGTTGGAAATATTTATATTGATTCCTTCTATATGTTCAGGTTTTGTTCCTTTGCCAAAATCAACTATCTGGCCTTTTGTGAGGACCCACATGTAGTTGCCGTTTTTTTTTAAAAATCGGTATTCGGACTCAAAAAAAGTGGATTCTTGTTTTAAATGTTTTATCATCTCAGATCTGAGGTTCGGAAGATCATCAGGATGTACCTTTTTGCTCCATTCTTCAAAATTTGGTGAAAACTCAAAGTTTTTATAACCCGCCATGGTATACATGTTTTCATCAAACCAGCATTCACCCGTCTTGAGATTCCAATTCCAAAAACCATCCTGAGAACCAAGTTTGGACAATAAAAACCTCTCCCTGGTTTTTTGAAGTTCTTTCAATTTCCTGATTTTATTATCACGATTATTGATCATCCCGCAAACATTGATTTTATTATCAGCACCAACTCCGGATTTGAAGATGATGGCAGCATAGATGTAATTGCCCTCACTGTTTTTTATCTGATAATAACTTTCAGTTGTTTTACCGGGTTGATTAATTGTATCTTCAAGCTCTTCTTTGAACTTTTGTCGTTCCTGAGGATGAAAAAAATCCATAAACTCAGATAATTCAGTTTGAAATTGAGAAGAATCGTCCTTACAAGAAGAACAACTCAACTCTCGCTCCGACAAAGTAACCACTTCATCGTCAGGCAACCACTGCCAAAATAAAATTGTTTCCGGAAAAAGTTTGAAATTCAATTAATCAATCCTGAATACTATAAATTAGTAGATGCATAAATAATTATACATACTATATTTTTAAATACAATATTTTTCTCCCTAAGGGGGTTACGGATTTTCTTTTTTTCCCGTCTTTCCATTTTCCAGTTTTCTCCTGTTTTTTTTCCTTTTTCCCCTCTGCTATCCCGCATTTTTTCTCTTTTTTTCTTGATTTTTACCTGTCTGGATACACTTCTCCCACGATTTCCCCTCCCTGCTTTAAATTGCCAATAAATACCTTGGTTTAGCTGCTAACCTGTATCCTCGGGAAACCAGAATTCATCTCTGGG